>JAAXGI010000318.1 GCA_012267505.1 Gemmatimonadota bacterium | reverse complement strand
GCGTCCGCCGCCGGACCTCGGAGATCATCTCGTTGATGGTCTGCATCTTCGGCGGTGCGGGTCGGTTCGGTCCGGGTCGGTCCATCGCGGGCGCGTCCGGGGCGGGGTCGGCGCGGCGCGCTACGACACCCGGTAACGGGCGACGAAGTCCTCGTCGATGGTGAGCCCGAGCCCCGGTCGGTCCGGGATCTCGAGGTGCCCGTCCACGATCGTGAAGTCCTCGTGGGCGAGCTCGTGGAGCATCGGGTTGGCCCCGAGCGAGTACTCGATGATGAACCCGGTCGAGGCGACCGCTGCCACGTGAAGGCCGGACGCGAACGTGCACGCTCCGCCCCAGAGGTGGGGCGCGAAGCGGATCTGGTACGCGGACGCCAGCGCCTCGATCCGCATCGCCTCCGTGATTCCGCCTGCGATCGAGAGGTCCGGCTGAAAGATGTCGGCCGCCCGCAGCTCCGCGAGATCCCGGAAGTCGAAGCGATTGAACTCGCTCTCCCCGGTCGCGATGGGAATGTCGGTGCTCGCCCGCACCTCCGCGAGGCCGCGCTTGTCGTCGGCGGTGACCGGCTCCTCGAACCAGCCGAGGTTGCACTCCGCGACCTCCCGGCAGAACCGCTTGGCCTCGGCGACGTTCATGGTCCCGTGCGCGTCGCACATGATGGCGATGTCGGAATCGAGCCCGGCGCGCGCCGCCCGTACCCTGCGCACCGAGTCGGCGACCTCGCCGTCGCCGGAGCCGACCCGCATCTTCACCGCCTTGAAGTTTCCCCGATCGACGAAGCCCTGGAGCTCGTCGACGATTCGGTCGGCGGGCGCCCAGCCGCCCGACGCGTAGGCCGGCATCCGTTCCTGCCGGCGGCCCCCGAGCAGCCGCCACACCGGCACCCCGAGGGACTTGCCGAGGATGTCCCACAGGGCCATGTCGATGCCGCCGATTCCGGACATGGTGATGCCGCGGCGCCCGAGGGCGGGGAACACGTGCCCGCGGCGGATCGCGTAGTGGGCGCGGCTCCCGTTGTACATGACGTCCCAGAGCCGCGAGATGTCCCGCGCATCCTCGCCGAGGATCATGGGGCCGAGGTCCTGCTCGACGAGGGCGGCGAGCGCGCGCTGGTTGCCGGCGCTCCCGACTGCCGCCTTCGCCTCTCCGTGGCCGACGAGACCGCTCTCGGTCTCGACCCGAACGAGCGTGCTGTCGAACGACGCGGTCTGCCCGAAGTCGCTGCGGTGCTGGCGCTCCTCCGGAATGGGCACGTGGAGCCACGTCGCGGTGACCGACCTGATCTTCATCTCGCCTTCGCGCCTCCGGGGAGCCCTCGAATCGGTGGGCGTCATTTTGCACCATGCGGGCGGCATTCCGGCTCTCGTGCGCAGTCCCGGTGGAGTCCATACAATCGGGCGGCCGAGGCTGCCAACGGGAACGGGAGGGCGTGACGTGCAGGTAGGCATCTTCTACATGCCGACCGCGTACACGGCGGACGTGGTGACCCTCGCCCGGCGGGTCGAGGAGCTCGGGTTCGAGTCGCTGTGGATGCCCGACCATCCGATCATGCCGGTCGAGCGCACCTCGCCGTTCCCGGGGGGCGGCGAGCTGCCGGCGAGCTACGGCCACCTCATGGATCCCCTCGTGACTCTCGCGGCAGCCGCCGGGGCGACGGATCGCATCCGCCTCGGCACCGGGATCGTCCTCGCCGCGGAGCGCGAGCCCCTGGTGCTCGCGAAGGAGGTCGCGACCCTCGACCTCGTCTCGAACGGACGCTTCGAGCTCGGGGTGGGGGCGGGGTGGCAGCGCGAGGAGGCGGAGATCCTCGGGGTGCACTGGCGGCGCCGCTGGGCCCACGTCCGCGAGCACGTCCTCGCGATGAAGGCCTGCTGGCGCGATGGGCTCGCGGAGTTCCACGGCGAGTACGTCGACTTCCCGCCGGTGTGGAGCGATCCGAAACCGGTGCAGCGCCCCCACCCGCCGATCCTCATCGCGGGCGAGCTCGCCCGGGCCCCGGAGCGGATCGCGGAGTACGGGGACGGCTGGATCCCCCGCTTCGTGCGGGTCACCCCGGAGGAGGTCGCGGCGACGCGCCGGCGCCTCGAGTCGCTCTACCGCGAGGCGGGGCGCGACTTCTCGACGTTCCGGGTGACGATGTTCGGCTCTCATCCGGACCGCGAGACCCACCGGCGCCTCGAGGACGCGGGAGTGGACCGGGTGCTCCAGGTCCTCAGGGTGAGCCCGGAAGAGGACGCCCTCGCCCGGGTCGAGACCTGGGCCGAGCGCCTGCTCGCGGCCTGACCGCCACCGGTTCCGGTCCCTCGTCCCCGACGACCCGACCGATCGGAGGACCCGAGATGAGCCAGCCCCCGAAGCTCGGCGTCATGATGTTCGCGACCTGCACCACCATGCCCTTGCCAAGGCTCGCGGAGCGGGTGGAGGCCCTCGGCTTCGAGTCGTTGTTCCTCCCCGAGCACCCGGTGATCCCGGAGCGCTTCGAGTCGGAGTACCCGGGGGGCGGCCCCCTGCCCGACGAGTACCGGATGATGGTCGACCCCTACGTGGGCCTCGCGGCGGCGGCGGGGGCCACCCGGAGGATCCGGCTCGGCACCTCGATCAGCCTCATCCTGGAGCGCCGGCCGCTTCTCGCCGCGAAGGCGATCGCGACCCTCGATCGGGTCTCCCACGGGCGGGTCGTGCTCGGGATCGGCTCGGGGTGGCTGCGGGAGGAGGGGGACGTGTTCAACGTGGACTGGGATCGGCGCGGCGCCCAGATGCGCGAGTTCGTGGCCGCGATGAAGGCGTGCTGGACCGACGAGGTCTCGTCATTCAACGGTCGCTACGTGCGGTTCCCGGAGGTCATCGTCGAGCCCAAGCCGGTGCAGCGTCCGCATCCGCCGATCCTCATCGCGGGGGAGCTCGCGCTTGCCGCGGGGCGCGCGGCCGAGTGGGGGAACGGCTGGATGCCGCGTTACCTCTGGTCGACCCCGGAGATGGTCGAGGACGGGCGCCGGCGGATGGAGGAGGCGTGGCGCGAGCGCGGACGGGACCCTTCGACCATCGACATCACCCTCTTCGGATGCCGGCGGGATCGGGCCGAGATCGCCCGCTGGGCGGACGCAGGGGTCACCCGCATCCTCTTCGTCCTCCCCATGGAGGACGAGGCGGGCACCGTCGCCCGCCTCGGGCGCATCGCGGAGCGGGTGATGTAGCCGCCTCGAACCCCACCGCACAGTCTCGTGCGGGCGGGGCAATTTCCCGTATTTCCCCTGTGCGGCCGCTATCCGGCCGGTGACGCGTCGCTCACCGGTCTTAACCCCAATATCTCACCGATGTCCTGCTGCGGACGCCAATCTGCTTGCGGTAGCGGGCCGTACTCCCTCGAGCCGCTTCGACGTAGTGTCGGCTACGCCTTCAGCGTCTCTCGGTCCGTGCGGCCCACTACCGCGGCATCTTGGCGCCCTCGCGACGAAAATCGGTGAGATATTGGGGTTAACCGCGGTTCGCCAGCACTTGTTCGTAGCGGTGGGAAATGATCTCCAGTACGTTTCCGTAGGGGTCTTCGCAGTAGCAGATCCTGATTCCTTCGCCAGGGAACAGCTCCCAGACCTCCGACCGCTGTGTCCCGCCGGCCGCGACAATCTCGCTCACTTTGGAGTCGACGTCCGGGTGGGTGATGGCGATGTGGAAGAAGCCGTTCTTCCAGTACTCCATGGTGTCCTCGCGGCGTTCGTGGGCGGGTTCGAGGAACTGGAAGAGCTCAAAGCCGACTCCATCGCCGGTCACCATGTGCGCGATCTTCATTCCCTGGAAAAGCGGGCCGCAGATGTCGGATGCCAGCGATCCGAAGTGCGACCCGTCCCGCTCGACGAGCGCGGGCTCCGCGATGAGCGTGAAGCCGAATACCTGGCCGTACCAGGCGATCGCGGCGTCGATATCGGGAACCGATACGCCGACATGATTCAGGCAGTGGGCGGGTATCGCGGGCATGGCAGGTCTCCCCATTCTCAAAGCCGGACGACTTCGCCGCTCGCAGCCGACTCTTCCGCTGCAAGCGCTGCCTCTACGGCGGCCAGCGATTCTTCCGGGGTGATGATGGAAGGCGCCTCTCCCTTCAGGCAGCAGGCGGCGAAGTAGCTGAACTCCTCACGCAGAGCACCGGTCGTCGAACCGTGCAGGGTCGGCCAGTACGTGGTGTCGGGGCTCTTGAATCCGTCCTTGGTGCAGATGCCGATATTGGGGAAGGTGTCCTGGATGTGGATCAGACCGTCCGAGCCGATCACGCTCATCCGTTCGTCGATGTCGAACGGCGTCTTCTCCGGCATGCACCAGACCGTCTCCAGGGTTGCCGTTGCCCCGTTGTCGAAGCGGTACATGGTCTGGCCGATGTCAGGATACCGGAGGCCGCGCAGGTCGACCGTCTGGGCATAGGCGCTGACCACCCGCGCCCCGGTGAACCAGAGCATCAGGTCCGTATCGTGGATTGCGTCGCCGACGATTGGGCCAATCTTGTTGAGGATTTCCGGCGTCCAGGCGGCCGGAATGTTCCGCCGGGAGCTCAAGCACAGCACCTCGCCGATGTTTCCTTCGGCTATCTGTTGCTTGGCCGTCGCGTATCGAGGGTTGAAGCGGCATATGTGACCGACCATGAGATGGCCCGGCGCCTTTTCGGCCGCGTCACAGATCCGGCGGCAGTCGGCGACCGTGTGCGCCATCGGTTTTTCCAGGAACACGTGTTTGCCGGCGTCCAGCGCGGCAAGCGTGGGCTCCGTATGCTGGTCCCACATGGTGACGACGCTCACGGCGTCGATCCTGGGGTTCGCCAACAGCTCGTGGTAGTCGGTGTAGGCGTCGGCAACCGCGTATTTCTCGGACAGGTTCGCGAGACGGGTTTCCGTGCGCGTGCAGAGGGCAGCGAGTTCGAGCGAAGGAACGGCCGAGATGGCGTCGCAATGCACCTCGCCGAACCATCCAAGTCCGATCACGCCGATACGTAGTCTGTTCATGGTTTGCCCCTTGCGAGTTCGACGGGGATTTTCCCCTGGTGCTCTGGATGCGGCGGCTCGATTTCGCCGGCCGGCGGGGAATACCGGTGCCGCCGCATCTTGCGGTCAGAAGGTCTCGAGGGTGAGTTCGCGCGACATCACGATGTTCCCTGCGGTCAGCCCGCAGTCCACCGGGAGGAGCGCGCCCGTGATTGCGGCCGCATCGTCGGAGGCGAGAAATGCGGCCGCCTTGGCGATGTCCGCGGGCTCGGCAATCCGTTGCAGCGGGTACCACTTGACGAGCTCCGCCAGAATCTCGGGATTGCGTTCCGTGCGGTGTCGCCAGAGCGGCGTGCGCACGGTGCCCGGACAGATGATGTTGGCGCGGACGCCGCACCGACCGTACTCCATGGCCAACGACCGGGTGAAGCTGATGAGGCCCGCCTTGGCCGCGCTGTAGGCAGGATCGCCGAGCGAGGTCAGGCCGTTGACGGAGCCGATGTTGACGATCGCACCGCCCTTCGCCTTCATCGCCGGGAGCACTGCGCTGGTGCAGTGATAGGCTCCGTTCAGGTTGTCATCGATGTCGCTGCGCCAGGTCTCCGGGGTCGAGGCGTCGAGGCTGCTGCGGGCAGATACCCCGGCGTTGTTGATCAGCACGTCGGCGTCGCCGATCGCCTCGCGCAGAGCGTCGATGGCTTTCCGGACCTCCTCAATCTTGCTGATGTCCGCGAGCGCCGCGGCCGCGGAGACGCCCCCGGCGGACAACTCGCGCGCGAAGTCCTCCACCTCCGGGCGTCGGTCCAGCGCCCCGACGGCCGCGCCCCGGGCCCCGAAATGACGGCAAAGTTCCTGGCCGATGCCCCCGGCCGCGCCGGTCACCAGGACCACCTTGCCCTTGAAATCGGTCATGTTCATCGCTCCAGCGCGGCGAGGGCCTCGCCCATCCAGTCGAGGCTCGCCCGACGAAGGTGGCCATAGTTGTAGAAGGCGAGATCCTCCACGCCGCTGGCGTGCAGCGTCGCGACTGCGTCGGCGACGGCCTGACAGGTGGTCAGGTCGGGGTGTCCGGGCCGCAGGAGGCCGCGGAGCCGGCCGGCCCCTCCCAGGCGGCGTTGGACATCCCACAGATCGCTGCCAATTCGATTCGCACCGGGCTCATAGAAGCAGACTTCGACAATTCCGGCCGCGCGGGCGAGTGCCGCGAGATCACTTCCCTCGTACCACGCGCCCCCGCTCGGCCGGGCCACGGAAGGAATGACCGCGACCGTCGCATCCTCGCGGACGGCGGCGCGAATCTCCGCGACGAGAGAGCTGACGACGCCGCAACGCCAGCGCAGGAACTCGGCGAGTCCGGAATCCAGCACGACGTCCGCAAGCCAGAACGCGGCGGCCATGTCGTCGGGGAAATCGAGCTCGCTCGCGAAGTAGCGCTCGATGCTCCCGCGCACGTCTTGCCGCAGCCGTTGTGCGTCGATGCCCGCCGCCTCGGCCCCCGTAATACAGTGCTTGCAGAAGCAGAGTCCGAGCAGGTTGTCGATCCAGGGGTTTTGCCTTACGAGGGCGAACTCGTGGTGGAAGCCGTGGGCGTACGGAAGGTAACCGGGAGTCTCGAGCGATATTCCACGTACTGGGTAGTGGTCCGTGACGTCCGCGCAAAGGGTCACCGCGAAGCGCCGGGCGGCGGGGGCGGAGGGACACAGGTTGTAGACGTAGCGGTCGCCGAACGCGTTTTCCACCGTCGCCTCGGGGTGGGACTCACCGAGGCGCGTGTTGTGCAACAGCACCAGCCAGGCGTTGGCGTCCATGCTCGCGACCCTGCAGACCTCGTCGAGCACGTCGCGCTCTGCAAGCATGCGATTCGGGACCGGCCGGATTCCATCGTAGCGTTCCGCAGTGGGACGAAAATAAACGGTTCCGTCCTCGGGAAAATAGACCTTGCCGGACCTCCCCCGGGGGCGGATGAACTTGCCCGCGTGGTAGCTTGCGGCGAGCGTAATCGTGTTGATGTGTCGTGCCCGGAGCTCGTCGAGCACCGCCGTCACTCCGGATTCGGCGAGATCCCAAGCGTAGCCGTACATTGCCCGATAGGCCAAGCGAGCAACTCCTCTCATTGCCGCCCGCGGACGACAATACCAAAGTGTGCAGAAATGTTAATGGCTGTGGTATACCGTCATCGACAGAGCGGGCCGGTGTCGTTCCCGGAGGTGACGGGAATCCGGTGGAAGCGCGCCGTCGCCCGCGCCGAGCGCCGACGGGAGCTGTGGATCGGGTGGCATGACGAAGCATAGCGCAAGCACCGAAAAGCTCGTTGTCGATCGTGCGACCAAGTTCTACGACACCCGGTCCGGGCCGTTGCACGCGCTGAACGACTACTCGATGACCGTAAACGACGGCGAATTCGTCTGCGTCGTGGGACCGTCCGGCTGCGGGAAGACTACGTTGTTGTGGTCGATGGCCGGGCTGCACGGCCTGACCGGCGGACAGGTTCGCCTCGACGGGACTCCCATCGACGGTCCCCACCCCGAGATTGGCATGGTGTTCCAGGACGCGAATCTCCTCCCGTGGCGGACGCTGCGGCGAAACATCCACTTGCCGTTCGAGATCAAGGGCACGCGCCCCGACCACCCCTGGATCGATCATCTGCTCCAACGTGTCGGGCTGGATGGTTTTGACGGGAAGTACCCGCGCGAGCTTTCAGGAGGCATGCAGCAGCGCGCGTCGATTGTCCGCGCGCTCTCGTTCAACCCCTCGGTGTTGATGATGGACGAGCCGTTCGGCGCGCTCGACGCATTCACCCGGGACGAGATGAACCTGATGGTCGAGGAAATCTGGCTCGAGACGCGCAAGACCATCGTCTTCATCACCCA
>JAAXGI010000243.1 GCA_012267505.1 Gemmatimonadota bacterium | reverse complement strand
GTGCCGACCCCCGCGTCCACGATGACGGGCACCTCGAGCCGCGACTTGATCTCCCGGATGTAGTAGGGGTTCACGAGCCCGAGCCCGCTCCCGATCGGGCTCGCGAGCGGCATGACCGAGACGCACCCCGCATCCTCGAGCCTGAGCGCGGTGACGAGGTCCTCGTTCGTGTAGGCCATCACCCTGAACCCCTCCGCCGAGAGGGTCCGCGCGGCCTCAAGCGTCGCCCCGACGTCGGGAAGGAGCGTGCGCTCGTCGCCGATCACCTCGAGCTTCACCCACTCGTTCAGCCCGGCGGCCCGCCCGAGGCGGGCGTAGCGGAGCGCATCGGCGGCCGTGTAGCAGCCGGCGGTGTTGGGAAGCAGGAAGAACTCGGCGGGATCGAGGTGGTGCAGGATGGCGTCTCCCCCGGAGAGGTCGACCCTGCGGACGGCCACGGTGACCATCTCGGCCCCGCTGGCCCGGATCGCCGCGACCATGGTGGCGTCGTCGGGGTACTTCCCCGTCCCCACGATGAGCCGGGACCCCCACTCGCGCCCGCCGATCCGGAGCGGCGCGTCGAGCACGCCACCGGTCCGCACCGGCCCGCCGCCTCCCGGACGTTCCGCCATCCGCTACCCGCCGCCGACGAAGTGCACGATTTCGAGCCGGTCGCCGTCGTCGAGGACGACGCGCCCGAGCGACTCCCTCTCGAGGATCCCGAGATTGCGCTCGACGACGACGATCCGCGCGTCGAGCCCGAGCAGCTCGAGGAGCCCTCCCGCCGTCGTCCCGGCCGGAACGGTACGCCGGGCCCCGTTGACGATCAAGCGGATCTCCGCCGCCTCCCCCGGCGGCGGGCGGGGGGCCTCGCCGCCCATCTCAGCCCTCCCCCGCCCCGGGGCGGGTACCGGCGGCCGCGCGGAGGAGTGCGGCAACCGCGCGGGCCGGATCGCCCGCCTCCCAGACCGCGCGGATGGCGGCCACCCCGTGGGCGCCCGCGTTCCGCAGCGCGGCGGCCCGGTCCGGTGTCACCCCCCCGATCCCGATCTGCGCCGCCCGCGGGCGGACCGCCCCCACGGCGGCGATGAGCCCGGGTCCCGCCGCCTTCGCTCCCGGGTGCGAGCGGGTGGGGAAGATCGGGCCGGTGAAGAGGAAGTCCGGCGCTCCCCCTTCCGCGCCCCACGCCTCCGCCTCGCCGGCGCCGTGCACCGAGCATCCGACCAGCGCCCCGGCCGGGAGGAGCCAGCGCGCATGGGAGAGCGGGAGGCTCCGGAGCCCGAGGTGGACCCCGTCGGCCCGGGCGGCAAGCGCAACATCGATCCGGTCGTTCAGGAGGAGCGGGACTCCGGCCGCCCGGGCGGGGGGGAGAAGGAGTCCGGCGAACTCCTCGAGCCTCCGGCCTCCGCTCCGGGGGCCCCGGAGGTGGAAGGCGATCCGCCCGGCGCCCGCGGCGATGACCGCGGCGGCGGCCTCCGGGAAGTCCGGGCGCGCGAGGACCCGGTCATCCGTCACGACGTGGACCCGGGGGATCACCCGAGGCGCTCGCCGACTGCGGGGCCGCCGCCCCGGAGCCACGCGCCGGCCTCCATCCGCCTCCTCCCCGCCGGCTGCGCCCCGGTGAAGAGGACCGCCCCCCGGCCGGCCTGGACGACGAGCCCCTCGCCCGGGTCCCGGCGAAGGACCGTCCCCGGCGGAGCGGGAGAGCCGCCGTCGCGCGTCCGGGGGCCGAAGAGCTTGACCGGCGCGCCCCGGAAGGGCGTCCATGCCCCCGGCACCGCATCCATCCCACGGACGTGGGCATGGATCTCCGGCGCGCCCCTCCCCCACTCGATCCGCGCGGTCTCCCGGTCGACCTTCGGCGCATAGGTCGCCCGCGCGTGATCCTGCTCGACCTCCGCGAGCGTTCCGCCCTCGAGCCCGGTGAGCGCCTCGGGGAGGAGCTCCGCCCCGAGCGCCGAGAGGCGCGGGGCCAGGCGCGAGGCCGTCTCCTCCTCTCCGATCCGGAGGGAACGGCTGAGGAGGATGGGCCCCTCGTCCATCCCGGCCGTCATCCGCATCACGGTGACGCCCGTGCGCCGGGCACCCCGGATGATCGCCCACTGGATGGGTGCCGCGCCGCGGAATTCGGGGAGGAGCGAGGCGTGGAGGTTGATCGAACCGCGCGGAGGAAGCTCGAGCACCCCGGGTGGGAGGATGTGGCCGTAGGCGACGACGACGGAGATCTCCGCCCCGAGCGCACGGAGCTCCGAGAGGAACGCCTCCCCCCGGGGCAGCGCCGGGGTGAGGACGGGGATCCCGAGCTCGAGTGCCCTCCGCTTCACCGGGGAGGGGGCCACGCTGCGGCGCCCGCGCCCGCGCGGCCGGTCCGGCCGGGTCACGACCCCGACGATCTCGCGGCCGGCGGCGAGTACCGCCATGAGCGGGCCGACGGCGAACTCCGGGGTCCCCCAAAAGAGGACCCTCAACCCGTCTCCTCCTCCGCCCTGAGCTTCTTGTACTTCCGGAGGAGCATCCGCCGCTTGAGGGGGGAGATGCGGTCGAAGAAGAGCACGCCGTCGAGATGGTCGACCTCGTGCTGGAGGACGCGCGAGAGGAGCCCGGACGCCTCCACCCGGAGAGGGGTGCCCTCCGGGTCCATCCCCTCGACCACGACCCGGTCGGGCCGGCTCACGACCTCGTGGACGCCCGGCACGCTGAGACATCCCTCGCTCTCGCGGGCCCTCGCCCGGCCCGTCTCGACGACGACGGGGTTGACGAGCGCGACCCGGGCCTCCTCATCCCCCTCCCCCTCGCCGGCCGGGACGTCCACGACGATGACGCGGCGGCCGACCCCGACCTGGGGAGCCGCGAGGCCCGCGCCCTCCGCGGCGGCCATCGTGACGAACATGTCGGCGACGAGCCCGGGGAGCTCCCCGCCGAACACATCCACCTCAGCCGCGCGTTCCCGGAGGATCGGGTCACCGAGGAGGACGATCTCGCGCGCCGGCACAGCCGCCCGCCCCTCCCCCGCTCAGCGCCCGCGCTTCGGGGGCTCGGCGTCCCCGCCGACCCGGCGGCCGACCTTGCTTCGCTCGACCGTGAGCCGGGTGTTCTCGGCCGTCTTCACGGTGAGCCGCTCGTCGCCGACGTGCACGATCGTCCCGACGATCCCGCCGGCCGTGACGATCTCGTCGCCCTTCTTGAGCGCCTCGATCATCTGCTGGTGGCGGTCCCGCTCCTTCCTCTGCGGACGGATGAGCAGCCAGTAGAAGATGAGGAAGATGAGTCCCAGCTGGACGAAGAGGGTGAGCGGACTCCCGCCCTCGCCCGGGGCCATCAGGAGTCCGAATGGGAGGAGTGTCACGTGCGCTCACCTGGCTCGGGGATCCGGTCGCGGCGGGGCCGCCGGTCCCAAGGGACTACCCCCCGGCCCGGTACCGTTCCAGCCAGGCGGCGCTCCAGGCGGCGAACCCGCCGCGCCGGATCCGGCGGCGGGCCTCGGCGGCGAGCTGGGTGAGGAAGCGGAGGTTGTGCATCGAGAGGATGCGGTGGGCGAGCGCCTCGCCCGCCACGGTCAGGTGGCGGATGTATGCGCGGTCGTAGAGGGTGCAGCATTCGCCCGTACACTCGGGGTCGAGCGGCCCGGGGTCGGCGCGGAAGCGGGCCGCCTTCAGGTTCACCTGGCCCTCCGCCGCGATCCAGGCGGTCCCGTGGCGGGCATTCCGGGTGGGGGCCACGCAGTCGAAGAGGTCGCACCCGCGGGCGATGGCCTCGAGGAGGTCCTCCGGGTAGCCGACGCCCATCAGGTACCGGGGGCGCCCGTCGGGGAGCTCGGTATCGAGCGCCTCGACCGTCGACCACATCCTCTCCTTCGGCTCCCCGACCGAGAGGCCGCCGATCGCGTAGCCCTCCCACGCCCCGAGGGCGCGCACCGCCGCCAGGTGGCTGGAGCGGAGATCGGGATAGACGTTGCCCTGGAGCACCGGGAAGAGCGACTGCCGCGCGCCCGCCCCGAGCGCCTCGAACCGGTTCCGGCAGCGCTCGAGCCAGTGGAGCGTGCGCTCGTTCGCCCGGCCGACCTCGCCGCGGCTGCTCCCCCCCGGCGGACACTCGTCGAAGGCCATGACGATATCCGCCCCGAGCGCGTGCTGGATCTCCATCACCTTCTCGGGCGTGAAGAGGTGGCGCGACCCGTCGATATGGCTCCGGAAGACGACCCCCTCGTCGCGGATCTCCCGGATCCGGGCGAGCGAATAGACCTGGAACCCCCCGGAGTCGGTGAGCACCGGACCCTTCCAGCGCATGAAGCGGTGGATCCCGCCGAGCTCGCGGACGAGATCGTGGCCCGGACGGAGGTAGAGGTGATAGGTGTTGGCGAGGACGATGGAGGCGCCGGTGCGGGCGACCTCGGCCGAGGAGAGCGTCTTGACGGCACCCAGCGTGCCGACGGGCATGAACGCCG
>JAAXGI010000079.1 GCA_012267505.1 Gemmatimonadota bacterium | reverse complement strand
TCCCTGGGACGTCCCCTCCGAGTGCAGGCGCTTCTCGCGGACCTCTCCCCCGCGCTCGTGGGGTTCACGAAGACCGAGGTTTGGCCGGGCCTTACGGCGGCGGCAGATGCGCGCGGGATCCCGGTTGTGCTTCTCGCTGCGACGCTCGAGCCGGGTGCGGGCCGGCTCCGACCCGGGGCGCGGCAGTTCCTTCGCCCCGCCTTTGCGTCGCTCTCGCGGGTCTTTGCCGTGGCGGCCGAAGACGCCGGCCGATTCGAATGGCTCGGGGTCCCGCCGGAGCGGATCGAGGTGACGGGGGATCCGGGAATCGACTCCGCTTGGACTCGGGCGAGGGAGGCCCGTCCACGGGCGCCCTACCTCCTCCCCTTCCGGGGCGACCCGCGCCCCACCCTCGTCGCCGGCTCCACCTGGGAGGACGACGAGGAAATCCTCATCCCGGCCGCTGCCGCGCTCGCGTCCTGGAAGCCGCGCCCCAGGGTGATCGTCGCGCCGCACGAGCCCCGGCCGGCCCATCTGGCGAAGCTCGAGAGGCGTTCAAGGCGGGCGGGCCTCGCCACGATCCGCCTCGGGGAAGTCGAGCGCCGGGGCAGCGACGGGGGGTGCGACGTTGTGATCGTCGGCCGTCTGGGCGTCCTTGCCCATCTCTACACCGTCGGCACGGTCGCCTACGTCGGAGGGGGGTTCGGTCGCGCGGGACTTCATTCCGTTTTGGAGCCGGCGGCGGCCGGGCTCCCCGTCCTCGTCGGGCCGCGCTACCGGACTTCGCGGCCTGCCCGGGATCTCGTCGCCCTCGGGGCGGGCGAAGCCGTCTCCGGCACGTCCGGGCTCGTTGGTTCGATCCGGCGGCTGTTCGCAGGCGACGACCTCCGCGAGGAGACCGCCGCGCGTGCTTCGGGGTACATCGAACGGCATCGGGGGGCGGCAGAGCGAACGGCGGAAGCGATCAGGCGGATCATCGGTCCATGAAATCCGGCGACTGGGGTCGGGAGATCCCCGAGATATCGGCGACGGAGCTGAAGGCGATCCTCGACGAGGGGGGCGCCGTCGCGCTCGTCGACGTGCGCGAGGATTTCGAGCGCGAGATCGCCGACCTGCCCGAGGTGGGCCAGAAGCGGATCCCGCTCGCCGGGCTCCCACAGCGGATCTCCGAGCTTGATCGGGAACGTCCGCTCGTGCTCTACTGCCGCTCGGGCTCGCGAAGCGGGCTTGCCACCGCCGCGCTCCATGACCTGGGGTTCACGAACGTACGGAACCTGAAGGGCGGACTCCTAGCCTGGAAAGAGGAGGTGGATCCCTCCATCCGGGCCTACTGAGCTAGGTCCGCGCCCGTCCTTTTTCGCATCGTGCTGACCGGCAGCCGGACCACAGGTCGTGACGGGATCGACGAGTCCGGCCGGGAACCAGCGTGGGCGTGACCGAATCGCGCGGCACTCCGGCTTCTCGCACCCCGGCACCACCGGTGCTGTCGACAGGTTGCGAACCCCGGACCCGCGCCGTGAGGCTATCCCGTCCCCGGACGCGGCCGGTTCAGCCGCCCTCCCAGAGCCGTGCACGCTCCAGGAATACCGAGGGGTCGTCGCGCCACTCCGCATAGCCGATCCCGCGGTCGCTGGTCAGCCAGTTCAGCTTCTCGTCGATGCAGGCCAACAGCGCGGTCTCCCGTGCATCGAGAGCGAACCCGCCGAATTCGGTGAGAGAATCGAGCGCCGCGACCACGAACTCCTCCCCGGTGGCATGAGAGGCCTCCCTGTTTCCGATCTCGCCCCGTGCGACCGCGTCGATCGTTCCGGCGCGCAGGGCCTCGAAGACCTCCGTGTCGCCCGTCGGGTCGCCGAGATACACGACCTGGGGCATGGACTCCGAAGGCGGGTGGATGTGGGTTCTGCCGGTGAGCGCCGGGGATGCCTGCGCCGCGGTGATCACGTAGGCCGATGTTCCGTCGGCGACCACGCTGCCCCGGGGAGTGTCGATGCGGGTGCCGGCGGCGAGGATGCCTTCGCTGTCGGCCAGCCCGGCGATCTGGAGGAAGCGGGCCTCTCCGGTCGTGTCCTGGAAGACTCCGACGCGCACGTCCTGGGTCAGCCCCCCGTAGGACGAGAACCGCGCCGCGTCGCCCGACCGTGTCAGGAGTGACTGGCGGAAGGCGATGTGGCCGGAGGTGAACGCGACGGATACCTCGCCGGCGTCGTTACGGGTGCGGGACTCGAGGATGGTGATCCCGCCGCCCACGATGTCGACTTCGGTTGTCGAGGGCAGGAGCCAGATGCCGGGCCACTCGGCCACGGGGCGCCGCTGGAATGTCAGCCGCGCTCCGTCCATCGCCTCGAGGGCGGTGAGAAGGTCCGCCTCGTACCCGAGGTGCGTATGGAATCCCGGGGAGGTGGGATCATCGTCGGCGCTGTAGCTGACGGGCGGAAACATGGTGTAGAAGCCGGCGCGGAGCGGCTGGCCGTCGGGTGTGCAGGCGCCGGCGGCCGGTTCCGGCGCCGTGACCTGGCAGGCCGAGCCGAGAACCGCGGTCGCAACGATGCTGGTGCGAAGGACGCGGAGGTGGTTCGGGATGGACACGGCTACACTCCGTTCTGGACGGGAAGAGTTGCTGCGTGCGGTTCCGTTCCGGCGAAAGACCCGGCGGGCACGCCCGCCCCGCTCCGGGGCACCCGGACCTGACCGGTTAGCCGCGGTTCCGGCGGCTGTTCCTGTACCCGGTGGCGTGCCGATCCGGCGGCGGTTGGTGGCCGCGAGGGATGGGGACGAGGCCACCCCACTGCGGGAGCGCCCCACCCGTCTGCTCGGCTTCCCCAGGCCAGATCCGGGCGCAGACCGGGGGCATCCGTGTTCCGGGCACGCATCGTTCCGTTGAGATGGAACGGCGGATGGCCGGAGCGTGGAACCGGCTCTGCAGCACTCGGTACCGTTGCGGCCCGTTCGTGCAACTGTTGCCGTTCCCCCTTCCTCACCCCCATGGGCCGACTGTAGCGGGTCGCGGAACCCCCGACAATCCCGCGGGACGCCGGAGACCGGTGCCGCGGGCTCGGGTCATGCCGGAGTCACCGCCGGGCCCGCAGCGGCGCCGGCGTCCTCCACCTGGTCCCCCGGGATGCCGGCTCGGAGAGGGCCGCAGGTGGCCGCCACCGGCCCCGGCAGACGATACGCACCGTGGGGAGTTGTTCAGCCGAAGCTGCACGCCTCTGGCAACTCAGGCACCTTCCTCCCGTGATCCACGCCACCCGCGCGCGGCCTGGACGACGAGCCCGAGGGCGATCACTCCCGATCCGAGAGCGGCCGCCGGCCCCGGGACCTCCCCATGGATCCCCCACGCGAGCAGGGTGCTCGCGACCGGCTCGACCAGGAGGAAGAGGGATGCCTCGAATGCGCGCGTCCCGGCTACGCCCCGCACGAGGCAGATGTAGGCGAGCCCGATCTGGACGATCCCCAGATAAGCCACGATCACCCAGTCCGTCGGTGTCGCGCCAGTCAGGGGGAGGGCGAGAGGGAGGCAGAAGAGGACGGCAAGCGCGTTGCCGAGCACGACAGCGGCCCCGGCGTTGGCCGGTGCTCTCCCGCCGAGCCACCGGAGCCCCATGACGGTGAGCGCCCAGGTGACGCCGGAGAGCGCACCGAGGAGATTTCCCTCGCCGGGGCTGGGCGCGGTCTCGAACGTGCGGCCTCCTCCGAGGAATACCAGCGCCGTGCCCGTCGCGAGGATCAGGGCGACGGCGAAGTCCATCCGCCGCAGTGGCTCGCGAAGGAGGAGGGGTGCGAGGAAGAGCACGTAGAGCGGCGCGGTGGACTGGAGAAAGATCGCGCTGGATGCACTCGTCAGCGTGTTTGCCACCACGAAGAGGACCATCGTGGCGCCGTAGGCGCTGCCGACGAGGAGCGGTCGGGCGCCGAAGCGGCGCCAGGCCGGCATCAGCGCGGCGAGAAAGAGTGCCGCGATCCCCGACCGGAGCCCGGCGATCTGCCAGCCCGAGAGTGTCGACAGCTTGATGACCGTCCCGCCCGTGGAGAAGAGGAGGGCCGCGAGGACGAGGTAGGCGCGCGCACGCATCGGCGGGGCTCTCCCCGGACGGGACTCCGTCCTAGACGCCCGCGCCGGCCGCGGCGAACTGTAGTTCATGGAGGCGGGCGTAGAGGCCCCCCTTCTCCAGGAGCTCCCCGTGGGAGCCTTCCTCCGCGAGCTCTCCCTGGTGCAGGACCATGATCCGGTCCGCACCCTGGATCGTGGAGAGACGGTGCGCGATCACGAGGCTCGTGCGCCCCGCCATCAGCCGTGTCGTGGCCTCCTCGATCTGCGCCTCGAGCTCGGAGTCCACCGAGCTTGTGGCCTCGTCCAGGACGAGGACCCTCGGATCGAAGGCGAGTGCGCGGGCGAAGGAGAGAAGTTGCCGCTCTCCGACCGAGAGGGAACGGCCGCGTTCCCCGAGTGGCTGGCCGAGCCCGTCGGGGAGCCGCTCGATGACGCGCGCGGCCCCGACCTCGTGCGCGGCCTCGCGGGCCCGCTCCGGCGTGATCGCCGGATTGCCGAGTCCGATGTTGTAGGCGACGTCCTCGCTGAAGAGGAAGATGTCCTGCAGCACGAGCCCGATCGCGCCCCGGAGCTCCCGCTGCGGTACGCTCCGGATGGGAACGCCGTCGAGGAGGATCTCGCCCCTCTGCGGGTCGTAGAACCGCATGAGCAGGCTGATCACCGTCGTCTTTCCCGCGCCCGTGTGTCCGACGATCGCGAGCTTCTCCCCAGGTGCCACGCGGAAGGAGAGGTCCTTGAGGACCCACTCGGGCCCGGTGTCCTTCTCCCGGGCATAGGAGAACCAGACGTTGCGGAACTCGATCTCGCCCCGGACCGGGTCGGGTAGCCGCCGTCGGCTCCCACGGGGATCACGGACGCGCGGCTCCCGGTCGAGGAGCCCGAAGATCCGCTCCGACGAGGCCATGGCCGCCTGCAGGAGGTTGTACTTGTCCGAGAGGTCCTGGATCGGGCGGAAGAACCGCCGGGCATAGAGGAGGAAGGCCGCGACCACGCCGACAGTCGTCGTCCCGCCCAGGATCGAGAGTCCTCCGTAGGAGATGATCAGCGCGAGCGCGATCGCGGTGAACAGCTCGACGATCGGGAAGAAGAGGGCGTAGTAGGTGATCGAGCGAAGGTGCGCCTCCAGGTAGTCGTCGTTGATCTTCTCGAGCCTCCGGGCGTCCGGCTTCTCCCGGTTGAAGAGCTGCACCACGCGGATCCCCGTGATCCGCTCGTGGAGAAAGGCGTTGATCCTCGCCATCCGTATCCGGATGTCCCGGTACGCGACCCGGATCCGCGTCCGGAACACGATGGCGGCCCACGCCACGAAGGGGAGGACCGAGAGGGTGACGAGGGCGAGCCTCCAGTCCATCACCAGCATCGCCGACACGACAAATAGGAGGGTGACCAGGTCGCCGAAGATCGCGACCACCCCCGAGCTGAAGAGATTGTTCAGCGTCTCCACGTCGGAGGTGATCCGCGTCATGAGCCGTCCGACCGGGTTTCTGTCGTAGAACCCCAGATCGAGCCTCTGGAGGTGTCCGAAGATCTCGCGCCGGAGGTCGCGCATCACGCTCTGGCCGAGCCACGTCGTCACGAGCATCTGCCCGTACTCGAGTCCGAAGGCAACGATGGCGCTTGCCATATAGGCGATGGCGAGGAGAGCGACGAGCCGCCCGTCCGCGGCGGGCACGGCCTCGTCGAGCGCGAGCTGCACGAGCCAGGGGCCGACGATCTGCATCCCCGCGAGTGACACGAGGAGCGCCACGGCCGGGACCACCTGCCAGCGGTAGGGTTCGAGGTAGCGGAGGAGCCGGCGCATGAGTACGCCGTCGTACGCCTTGCCGAGCGCTTCCTCTTCCTGGATGGGTCCTGCGACCTCGGTTGCCACTGCCTATTCCCCGGGTGCCACGGGGTCGTGGAAGGTAGGGTTGTTCCGAACGTGCGGAGCGCGGCCCAACTCGTCGATGGATCCGGGTCGCAAGCGTGCGTGTCTGGGCGCAAGCGGCCGGCGGTCGGGTCTGGGCGGGCGACTCGACCGGACCGAACCATGCAGACGAGAAGGAGCCGGAGAGGGCGGCAGGGACGACAGGTGTCGGTACCGGGATGCCCGACCATCACGGCTCTCAAGATCGTCGGGACGACTGCGCGGGCACCGAGTCACCGGTCCCCTTGCGTATCCCCTGACCCTAGAGGGCCGCCCTGCCCAAGTCGTCGTCATGATTCGATCGGTGCCTTCCCCCAGGATGGTCTGATACCGGGAATCCGATGCAGCCGGGGAACGGAACCGACTGCGAGACCTCGGGCCCCTACGCAAACCGGCCGTCACGCATGGAGACGACCGACGGGAAACTCTCGACGACGGCCGGGTCGTGGCTCACCAGTATGACCGTCTTCCCGTGCTCGGCCGATAGGGACCGGAGAAGACCCGTGACAGCGACGGCATTCTCGGTGTCCAGGTTCCCTGTGGGTTCATCCGCCAGGATCAGTGCCGGGTCGTTGGCCAGGGCAACCGCGACAGCGACCCGCTGCTGCTCGCCACCGCTGAGTTCCTCGGGTCGTTTGTCGGCCTTCCCGGCCAGATCGACCATCTCAAGCAACCGCGTAGCCCTCTCCTTCCTGGCCTCGACGCCTGCGCCGAGGACCATCATCGGCATCTCCAGGTTTTCCGACGCCGTCATGCTCGGAATCAGATTGAAGAGCTGAAATACAAACCCTACCCTTCTCAAACGATAGTTCTCCAGCGCGCGTTCCGTGGCTCCGCTCAGGTCCTGCCCATCGACGAGGATGGTCCCGCCGGAAGGACGATCCACTCCGCCCAGGAGATTGAGGAGCGTCGTCTTCCCGCACCCGCTTGGTCCCATGATCGCCGTGGCTCCGCCTACCTCCACTTCCCAGTCGATGTCGCGCAACGCGTGCACCTCCTCGGCCGCCGTCCGGTACCGCTTGCTGAGGCCGGACACCTGGAGCGCGACCCCGCGCTGACTGAAGAAGCCGTCCCGGTGCACTTGCATGGACATGGTCATCCCGTCAGGGCGGTCTCGCGGGCGGTGCGTCGGAAGACCCACTGGCTGAAGGCTGCCGCGATGCCGACCAGAACAGCCAGAATCAGAAGGGTGACCCCGAGCGCCAGGGGAGAGAGGACCAGGTGGGTCGGCAGAAGCTGGACGACGGTTTCGATCTCGCGCAGAGACCAGACGTGGTTCGCAAGGCCGTAGCCGGCCAGGACCGCAACGACGGCGCCGAAGACGAGGCCGAGCAGCGCCGGCGAGAGAATCAGGGCCACGACGAGCCGGCGGATGTGTGTCGGTGAGGCCCCCCGGATGCGCACGAGCGCGAGCATGCGGCGGTCCTCTCGATAGTTCACGAGTGCGATCGCGACAATCGACATGACGGCCAGGAGAACGCCACCGAGGAGGTACAGACTCATGTTTGCCTGTGCCAGAGAGACAAACATGTCCCCTGCCGCCCTCTCGATCTCTTCATCGGCGCTTCGGACCTCGAGAGGGGCGATCGGCAAGGCGCGCAACAGCTCCTCTCCGAAATCCGGTGAGCGGCTCGAGGACGAGACGAGGACGGTGACCCGCGGAATCAGTGTGTCCATCCGGCTGAGCGCCTCGTTGTCGCCCGCCGCCACGACATATGCACTCTGACTGAACAGCGTGTTCAGGTAGTCGATGCGAGCCTGCACGTAACCCTCCCGATCCGTCACGGACCGGGTCGGCATGCCCGGCAGAAACGCCACCGTACCGGAGACCGGCGCCGCGATCATCTCGAACTCCGGCGTCGTGCCGACAGCGAGTTGCGAACCCTGCGTGAGCTCCCAGAACTCGGAGACGGACGGCGATGCGGCGAGTTCCCCTGCATCCAGCCCGCGCAGGATCGTCTCGAGCGGGGCTCCGATTCCAAGCGCCGGTTCGACGTGGACGGTCGAGAGATAGCGCTCGACTCCGTCGATCAGGTGCAGGGGCACGCCGCGCAGACCGTATCCGGGCAGGTAGAGGCCCTGGAGCACAGCCTCCGCCATGCTGGCCACCGAGATGACCCCCGGTACTCCTTCCAGAGCCGCCGAGAGGCGCTCGACGCCCGCCCGCATCGCCGTGAGCTGCGTGCGGAGGTCCGAAGCGGAGGCCTCGGCGGCCACCAGGTCCGGGGCATTGAACGTCAGGAGCCAGTCCCCTCCCGTTCTGGCTTCGGCCCCTCGAACGACCTTGTCGCGAAAGGAGGCCGACGTGACGGTCGGGTAGAGAGACACGCTTACCATCAGCACCACCGTCAGCAGGAACACGACCGTGCGATGGGGCTGCCGCGAGGCGTGCCGCAGAGCCAGCGGCCCGAGCCTCCCCCCGAGTGGGAGGACGAGCGGCTCCAGCAACCGCTGAATCCAGGCTCCCCTCGAGACGACCAGGCAGGCGACGCCGTAGACGAAGAGTGGCAGTCCGAAGAAGTCTAGTCCTCGATCCGCGATCCAGGCAGCCCTCGTCGGCCATTGGGCGGAAAGCGAGAGCCCGGTGATCCAGCTCCCCAACGTGTAGGCCCCAAGGACGACCGAAAGCAGCTCGAGCGGGCCAAATCGGACACCGGCCCGGCTGACATCCGCGATGGAGACCCGTCTTGAGGCCTCGAGGGGAGAGATGGTGGTTGCATACCGGACCACTCTCCGGCCCACCGGGAGGACCATCCCGAGCGTGACCGCCAGGAAGAGGAGCGAGAGGTATGCCTGCTCGCCGTCCAGCGCCTCCGGGGGCGGCCACCCCCGGCTGTAGGCGAGGAGGGGCAGGAGTGCCCCGAGGATCAGCCCGAGGCTTCCGCCCAACAGCCCGCCGGCGACGATCGAGACCAGCAGAGCGCGGCCCAGGATCCGGCCGGGCACGCCGCGGAGGCGGAGGAGACCGAGCATGCGCCGTTCGTTCAGCATCAGGAGGCGGGCGAGATTCGCCTGAAACACCCACGCCATGCAGAGGACCGGGAGCGCGATCAGGAGCGTCAGAAGGCCGAGGAGGCGGGAAATCCCCGCCATGCGCTCGAGAAGCACCAGGACTGTGCTGTCCACGAAGATCCCGACGGAGACACCGCTCACGATCTCGAGGGCCTGGTCACGGATCGCCGTGAAGCGCTCCAGGGAGCCCTCGAGATCCCAGCCGGAGATGAGCTGCTCCCGGTCGAGCCTCGCCAGGTGGGCGATCTCGGGCAGGTACTCGCCCGGCAGGTATTCCGGGTTCCCGAGGGGGACGCCGCCACCGGCGACGGGAAGTCGCCCCGTGGCGGCCAGGTGGAACCCGTCGATCACCTCTTCCCGATACGGGGTCAGCAGGACGGCCGAGACGGCGGGAACCATGGTGATGGAGCCGGTCTGGTCCATGAACCAGCGATTCAGTTCGTCGGCATCCAGACGGATCACACCGCCCAGGACCGTGGAGAAGAGGAGGTTGTCGGAACCGCCGCTCCGCGCCTGCAGCCTGAAGTCGCTGGCGCCCTGCAACGACGCGAAGGCATCTCCCATGGCACTTTCCGGCCCGATCAGGGCCAGGACTGCCCCAGGCTCGCCGCCCGGCTGCCGAGATACCGCGTCGGAGAGCAGATTCCGAAGCTCCGGAGGGAGCAGGTCCGCGCTGGACGCCGACAGCACACAGAGCCAGGGGGTGGCCAGGGGCTGCCCGTCGACCAGGACGGAGACGTCCGAGGAAAACCCCGCGCGGAGGAACACCAGCTGTTCGACGCGTTCAACCGCCTCCATCGACCCGAGGCTGGAGGCGAGTGCCGCGTTCGAGCCTCCCGACTGGTCGTAGACGGCCAGGTCCCACGGGGTGCGTGCCAGCTGATCGTCGACGTACCGGGCGAGGGCGTACCGGGATGTCACGTGGACCGCTGACAGGAGGGCGCCGACGAGGAAAGTCGCGATCCCGAAGCCCAGGAAGGCGCGCTTCCCGACCACGGGCAGCAGGTACCGTACGATCCGTCGGGCGCCCGAGGGCTCCGGGACGGCCCCCGCGTCAGATGAGAGCCCTGCGGTGATCATCGCCCGCGACCCGGGAGGGACTCAGTTCGGAGGCGGGTAGAAGTGCTCGTAGCTCCCGTCCAGAATCTTGCGGTTGACCTCTTCGTGGGTCGGGTACGGATCCCGGGCGTACTCGTCGAAGCTGCCCGGGGCGTTGATCCCCGGGATCTCGGCGATCCAGTCCTCAGCCAGGATCTCGTCCGGGTCCCCATACCGGGACGCGAGAGCCCGGACTTCCGGGTCGTCGAGGCTCGTCATGCGTCCGTTGCGGATGATGTCGACCGACCGGTTGCTGTTTCTGATGTCGATCGTATAGGTCGGGAAGTAGAGGTGGAGGTGCAGGCCGTGGTAGAACGGGAGGTTGCGCTCTGCGGTGAACCGCTGCCACTCCTCGGACCTCCTCGCAGCCCCCGGTTCGTGCTCCAGGCTTGCCCCGAGTCCGATGTGGAGGTATCCGGACTTGAGCCGCTCGTTGACGGTCGTGATCGACATGTCCGGCGACGGGGGCCGGTACCACTTCGGATTCGTGCCCAGCGCGATCTCGTGCAGGTAGAAGAAGCCGGGCCGGCCGTCGTAGTACGGGTACTCGGCGGTGTTGATCTCCGGGTAGCAGCAGAGGTGGGTGCGCGCGAGCTCGCCGTAGAGTCCGCCGCCCTCCACCGCCGTCAGGTACCCGTCCTCGTAGTGCATCTCCATGAGCGGGTGGTATCCGACGTGGTTCGTAGTACCGGCGATCACGCCCGTAGGCGCGGAAATCGGCGATCGCGGGATCCACTCGCCCGACATGGCGGGGTAGCTCACGGTCGTACGTGCGAAGCGCCCCGTAGCCATGTTCGGTCCGAGCATGTTGTGGCCGCGCTCATAAACCCCGGCAGCCCAACGTCGGGCCAGATCCGGCGAGATCTCCTCTGTCAGATCAGTGCCTTCCGGGTCGGTGAGACGGAACCGCTCCGCGAACGCAACCGCTTCTATATTCCGTTCTTCCGTCAGGGTCCAGACGTCGGCGGGATATGCGGGTACGTTGCTCATGATCGTGAAGCGATCCCAGAAGGTGGTACCACGCCACTTCTCGGAGAACGGTCCCAGGTTGCCGGCTTCCTGATACCAAGTTCCCGCTGAATAGACGCCGTCCACCTCCGGGTGATCCGCAAGGTACTGGATGATCACGTCGTTCCGGTTCCCGGAGAAGCCGAGGTTGGGCTGCTCATCCGAGGGCTCTGGCTCGGGCTCGAGGGGGAGATCCGGATATACGGCTTGGAAGAGGTCGGGCCGTTCCGAGCGCAGCCAGTTTCTTCCCAACCTCGGGAATGGAAGCTGCCCCGGTTGGGCACCCTCGGTGAACCCGGCTTCGGTAACCGTCATGCCCGGAATTCTGGATACTCTGGAGCACGCCTCCTCGGAGTAAGTGCTGCGAGCGGTCTCGTAGTCCCAGACGATCGCGCTCGTGGGTCCCCGGAGGAGAACGACCGGGTTGATCCCGCGCTCTACCAGAGCGCGGCGCATCGCCTCGACGATGTGCGGATCGTTGCAGTCCCGGACCACCAGGACGATCGTCTCGCCCCTCGTCGACAGTCCGAGACCGCCCCCGAAGGCGGCGGCCCTGTTGCTCGCGGCCTGCCGCGCATATGGCATCACATCTTCGACGGAGGTGGGTGCGTCCAGCGCCACGGAGGGAAACCGCGGCGCGGGATACTCGTCCTGTGGCGCGGCACGCGCGTACACAAGCCCGGCGCAGAACGAGACGATCAGGAACAGGCCGGTAAGTTTGGCCGCGGTGGTCCAGGTCATCTGTGTCATATCGCTACCTCCCGTTTGCCCCACGCAGGGGGGTCCCCAGGGATTCCGGCCAAGCTGCTGCGCTTCCGTCCGTCACGCAGTTCAACAGAGTTGCTCGTGCTTCCAGTTACAGAGCGTGAAACGGCCCGGATCTCCTCGTCCGTCAGGTGTTCCGCCTCGGGCGACATCGTACCGGCACCCCGTCTCACGGCAGCAACGGCGACCGCCGTCTGAGGCATGCGTGCGCTTGGTCGCTGTGGTCACGCGTCATCCCCAGAGATGCGAGACGGCGCGCCTCATTTCCGCAGAGCCACGGTCCGGAATGACACTGCGTCTGATGTCCGAGAGCGGACCGTCCTCCGCGGTGCGCAACGCCACGCCCGTATGGATCGGGATACCGGGGCGCGCGGAGTCCGACGATCGAACGGGACGAGCCGCCCGCCTGTCAACATGATTGCCGGTGCGGCCACCGAACAAGCCCCAGCTTCCCTGGGATCCGGTGGCTCGGCCGAGGCGACCGCCATGCGCGCCAGTGGGCTGGATGTGATTGAGGTCGCTTGGAGGGGTCCGTCGGGCTCGTGGCATCGGATCCTCTCACCAGAGGCCGTAGGCCGGATCCGGGCGGCCTCCCCGTGCCATCGATCCTCCTCGGGTTGCACCCCAGGCAGACCCAGGTGCCATGTGGCGCGCTGGTATCAGGCGTAACTACCCAGGTACCGTGGGTTCGGTGGTTGCTGCGGTCATCAGGAGACGACCAGTGGGACGAGGACGCGATCCACGTTAGGGCGACTCGGCTACATAGAGCCTTCGTGAAGGCATGGCCGCACTTCGCCGATGTTGGCGCGGTCGGGGCGGCGAGTCGAAGCGAGGGCTAGTGGGTCAGGTCAGCCCGCCCCCAATACACTCGCGAAGAGCGGTTTTCGGCAGCATGGGTTGCGCGTATCTACCCTCCCCAAACGTCAGGCAACGTCGTGCTGCTTGATCCAGTCGCGTAGGGCGTGGTCGATCCGCGTCTGCCAGCCCCGGCCACCAGCACGAAAATGGTCGATGACCTCCTGGGACAACCGGATGGTGGTCGATACCTTCGGCCGCGCCTTGGGGGGACGCCCCCGACGAACAGGCGCCTTGGCGAACTTCTCGGGCCAGCCGTCCTTCGAGAGGTCGGGTGCGGTGTCCGGGTCAAAACCTCGGGCCGTAGAGCCGTCGTTCTCGTTCATTGGCCCTCCTCAGGCTGATGATCCTGTGTGCGTCGTTGCGGCGCGTCCAGACGATCACCACCATCGTGTCGTCCAGAAAGCCGATCGTAACGTAGCGAACCTCACCGTAGTCTTCCCGGTCGTCCTCGACGGTCAGTGTTGCGTCGGCGAACACGAGCGACGCCCGGGCCATGTCCAGCCTTCGAGCCTTGAGCGTCGCCGCGCGTTTCGCCTCGTCGAACTCGATCCGCATCGATTAATGTTACTACAGAAATTGGGCAGTCAAGGACGGTTCCCGGTCGGTGAGGGG
>JAAXGI010000258.1 GCA_012267505.1 Gemmatimonadota bacterium | reverse complement strand
CCCCCGAGGCCCGACCAGAAACGTTCGACGGTCTGCGCTGCCCGGGGTGCGACTCCGTGATCCGCGCACAGCCAGACCAGCGCGTCACGGAACAGATCTCCGTGGCCGCCATCGAACCCGGAACGCTCTCCGCCCGTCATCGGATGCGCACCCACGTAGCGAGACGCGAGCCCCGCCCGCCGCACCGCACGGAGGATCGGGCGCTTGAGACCGGCCACGTCGGTGACCACGGCGTCGTCGCGGAGCAGCGGCGCGTGAACGGGCACCATGTCCACAATGGGTGCGAGAGGTGCCGCATAGACGACCAGATCGGCATCCGCGATCACGTCGCGCGCGTCGGGGGCGGCCGGCACACGCAGTACGCGTTCGGCCGCTGCACGGTCACGGGAGTCGGGTGTGGCACCCAGCACACGCGTGCCGTCCTCCCGCGAAATCAGCGCGCGCACCAAAGATCCGCCCATCAACCCGAGCCCGATCACGGCTATGGTGGACCCGCTCGAGGATCCTGGGAGCCGGCTAGGGGCTTCGCTCATGACCGCCTCAATCGAGGGACTCGGAGAACGGGATCTCGAGCACCAGCCCGTCGTGCGCGACCCGCGCACCGGGGAATTCGGCGGCCGCCTCCTGTTCTAGCGCCCGGGGATTGTCGGCATACCGGGCCGACACGTGCGTGAGCAGAAGGTTGCGCACGCCGGCCTTGCGGGCGGTGCGGGCAGCGCCCGCAGCCGTGGAGTGATACGTCTCGCGCGCACGCACTGCCTCTTCCTCACTGAAGGTGCAGTCGTGCACGAGCAGATCCGCGTGGCGCGCCGTCTCGCGGGTCCCGGCGCAGGGACGGGAGTCACCGGTGTAGACTACCCGCCGCCCGGGCCGGGGCGCCCCGACCACGTCAGACGGCCGGACAACGCGCCCGTCGACCTGCACGGGCTCGCCGCGGTGAAGTCGGCCACGGAGCGGGCCTTCAGGGACACCTAGCGCTCGGGCGCGTTCCGCGTCGAAACGCCCCAGGCGGTCGTCCTCGACGAGCGCATAGCCTACGGCCTGCACGCCGTGATCCACGGCGAAGGCGACCACCCTGTATCCGCTACGGGGGACGGCATCGCCCGGGGCGAGCTCGCGGATCGGAACCTTGAACGGAATCCTCTCGACCCCGAGGTGTGCCGCGGTCTCAAGGGCCGGACGGCTCTCGGGTGGCCCGAACAGCTCTACCGGCTCCTGCCGTCCCTGCAGCCCGAGGGTGCGCAAGAGGCCGCTGATCCCGAGGAAATGGTCCGCATGCATGTGCGTGACATATATGGCGCCGATTCCGAAGCCGGTACCATGGCGCATCATCTGGCGCTGAGTGCCTTCCCCGCAGTCGAACAGCATCAGATCACCCTCCCGCTGGACGGCGAGGGCGGCGACGTTGCGACCGACGGTGGGACGAGAGGCCGCGGTCCCGAGAAACGTTACACGGATCACGACAGAGAATGTAGCGTCGAACCGGCCATTGTTCCCCACCGGCTCAGCAAAGCGATCGTGCCGGCTTCCGCGCCCGTGCTCAATGCCCGGCGCTTCCCCCCGCTCCCGTACCTTCTTTACGCGTTAGGCCGCGCTCTGGAGGACGGCCCGCACGACGCGACGACTCGGACCTGCCCGTGATCCCGACTGCGACCCATCCGAATGAACGGCGTGGATCGGTCTAGGCACATCCATCCGTACGGCGCCGGCCGCGACCCACGGTCCGACCCGAACCTGGAGCGCACCCCCCTCCGACCCCGACCACCGTCCGATGCGAGCTGGGGCTGCCCACCGTGTAGTCCTCTCCCCGGTGCCGCGTCAGCACCACCTCCCGTCCGGGCCGTCGTCGGTGACTGCCGCCCCGCGGGGGAGTCCTGGAGCTGCTCGACCTGATGCGGCCCGATGGCCATTCTTGTTCCCACGCGGTTCCTGTAGCAGGTTGGAGGAAACACACACGCGGGAAGCGGCTAGGAGGCTAGACATGGACCGGTCCAAGCTGTCTCGACGCACCTGGCTAGCGACCACGTCCGGGGTCATCGCGGCAGGCCTGTTGCGGACGCAAGCGGATGCCGTGAGACTGGAAGCGCAGGAAACCCCGGAGGGTTTGCGCGATCCGAGCAAGGTGCCGGGACGTCCGACCTCCGAGGTCGGCGCGAGAGCCCCCGGTGAGCAACCGCGCCGGCTCGTAAGGAATCAGAACCTGTCCAGCTCGTCGCGCACTCCGCTGCAGGACCTGAACGGGACCATCACGCCCGCCGACCTGCACTTCGAACGGCACCACGCCGGCGTGCCCGACATCGTCGCCGAGGACCACGAACTCCTGATTCATGGCATAGTCGATCGTCCCATGGTGTTCCGGATGGCCGACCTGAAGCGCTACCCCTGCGTCTCTCAGACCTACTTTCTGGAGTGCTCGGGCAATGGAGGAGGGGCCTACAGCCGCGACCGGATGCCTACGGACATCACCGTCCAGGCGCTCGATGGTCTTCTGAGCACGAGCGAGTGGACCGGCGTCCCGCTCTCCTGGGTGCTGCGGGAGGTCGGCGTGCGCCCGGGCGCGAGCTGGATGCTGGCTGAAGGCGGGGACGCGGCCCTCATGTCGCGGAGCGTGCCGCTGGACAAGGCCATGGACGACGCGCTTCTAGCGTACGGGCAAAACGGGGAGGCGATCCGGCCTGAACAGGGCTATCCGCTGCGCCTTTTCCTGCCAGGCTGGGAAGGGAACATCAGTGTGAAGTGGTTGCGCCGCCTCGAGATCACCGATCGGCCTACGATGACCCGGGACGAGACGTCGAAATACACAGACCCCCTGCGCGGGGGCGCAGCCCGCCAGTTCAGCTTCGTGATGGATGCCAAATCAGTGATCACCTTCCCCTCGTACCCGTACGCGCTGCCGGATCGCGGCTGGTGGGAGATCAAGGGGCTCGCATGGACGGGCCGCGGCCGAATCACCCGGATCGAGGTCAGCACGGACGGAGGCCGAAGCTGGGCGGACGCCCAGCTCCAGCGGCCGGTTCTGTCGAAGTCGACGGTCCGGTTCCGGCACCTTTGGGAGTGGAACGGAGGCGAGGCGCTCGTCCTGAGCCGCGCCACGGACGAGACGGGCTACATCCAGCCTACGGTTCACGAGCTCTGGGACGTTCGGGGAGAGCGGACATCCTACCACCAGAACCATCAGCGGGCCTGGAAGGTCGCATCGACCGGAGAAGTGACGTTTGGGCTGGGAGATCTCGTGTGAAGGGCCTGGTCGCTGTCAGCGCCTCGCTGATCCTCGTCGCTTGCGAAATGGCCGGAGTCGGCGAGGGGGAGGGCATGGAATCGCCTTACCCGCTTCCCTTGGATGCGCCGGAGCGCTTCTCTTTCGGACAGGACGCTTCGGAGGACAGGATCTCCCTCTGGGACATCGATGTGAGGCCGGACGGGGAAGGGCTTCCACAGGGAAGCGGGACGGTGCAGGAAGGGGAGGCCGTGTACCGGACCCACTGCCTCGTGTGCCACGGCCCGACCGGGACCGAGGGCCCCTATCACGTCCTGGTGGGCACCGCTCCGTGGGAAGAGTGGCCGGGGTCCCGCACGATCGGCGGCTACTGGCCGTACGCGACGACCTTGTACGACTTCATCCGAAGAGCGATGCCCCAGCTCACCCCCGGAATCCTCACCGCGGACGAGACGTACGCGGTCGTTGCCTACCTTCTCCATCTGAACGGCGTCGTGCGGGATGACGCGTTGATGGATGCCGAGGCGCTGCCTGCGGTGATCATGCCGGCCCGCGATCGGTTTGTTGCGGACGATCGGCGGGGAGGAGCCGAGGTCCGCTAGATAGCGCTCGGCCTCTCACACGTCTGAGCCCCCGGGAACATAGTGGCAGCGCTGCGTACGCAAGACCAACCGCGCCAAGCCCAATACGTACACCAAGCGCCTTCGGATGAAGATGGGCCTTATGCGCGTCACCCCGCCCGGCACCCTCGTCCGCACCGCGAAAGGCACGCGCATTGCCCAGCGCCTTGGCCCATACCAGGACATGGGAACGACGGTGCGGACACCGTGCAGGCCCAGGGAGGGGAGAATGACCGAAACACCGAACGGACGATTCTGCTGGGGCGAATTGCTCACGACGGACCCGGCCGCCACCGCCGACTTCTACCGTGCGGTGATCGGCTGGGGCACCAGCGAGTGAGAGGGAAGCGAGACCCCGTACACCGTGTGGATGAACGATGACACGCCGGTCGGAGGTCTCATGCAACTTTCGGTGGAAGTCACCGCCACCGGGGCGCCGCCGCACTGGCTCGTCTACATCTCGACGCCGGATGCGGAGGCCTGCGGGATGAAAGCCCGGAGATTGGGAGGAACTCGATTGAACATGGTCGAACTCCCGGATGTCGGGCGCATGGCCATCATCGCCGATCCGCAAGGGGCCGTCTTCAGTGCGTATCAGCCGTCGGACATGACACCGGGACTCGACCGAGCGAGCGTCGATGGAGGACTCCAAGAAGGTGGTGGAGATCTGCACGCAGTACGCGCAGAGGGGAATGTTCAACATCTTTCTCACGGTGTTCTTCCTCACGCTCGCATTCGCCTGCACCGAGCCCTTCTTCTTCATCGGCTACCTCATCTCGATAGCGATCTTCGGTCTCTACCAGGCGATTTTCATGGCCAACGCGGGCGGAGCCTGGGACAACGCCAAGAA
>JAAXGI010000111.1 GCA_012267505.1 Gemmatimonadota bacterium | reverse complement strand
GAACTGGTAGCCGCCCTGCTGGCTCGTCACGATCCCGGCGAGGACGGCCGTCACGAGGACGATCGGGATGCTCTGGACCCCCATCACATGGATCTGCTGGAGGACGGAGGAAAGCGAGACGCGCAGCGTGAGGACGGCCCGGGCCGAGCGGACCAAGAGGAACCAGAGCTCGCCGGCGTGACCGGCGACGCCCCGGAACCCTCTTCCCAGCGCGCCGAGCGGGCGGGTGACGAGCGGGGGCGTGCCTGCGAGGAGTGTCGGTCCCATGAGCGGATCGCGAGGGGACGCGGGAGGGGCACGCCCGCACGCCGACGGAGGGAATCTGACCCGGAGCTCCGGGCGAAGTCTCTCGAAAACCCCTGCGGGATGCAACCCGGCGGGCCCGGGTCCGGAGGAAGCGGCACACGGGCGGCCGGCGGCGGGTAGCGGGCGCCGGGGAATTCATCCATTCTTCCTGGGCGAGAGGCAACGCTCGCGGAAGGCAGATGCTGCACCGACAGGGAGACACGAGATGCCGGCACGAAGCGCCACGGCGGAGTGGAGGGGAGACCTCGCAGGGGGACTCGGAACCGTCTCGACCGAGAGCAGGGCTATCGACATGGCCTACTCCTTCCCCTCCCGGTTCGAGAACGGGGAGGGGACGAACCCGGAGGAGCTTCTCGGGGCGGCCCACGCCGGATGCTATTCGATGGCGCTCTCGGCGGGGCTCGGCCGCGCCGGATTCACCCCGACCTCGGTGCAGACCGAGGCCCGCGTGCACCTCGAGAAGGTCGAGGGCGGCTTCGGCGTGACCCTGATCGAGCTCGACTGCAATGCGGAGGTCCCCGGGATCGGCGAGGAAGCCTTCCAGGAGCACGCCCGGGCTGCGAAGGCGGGGTGTCCGATCTCCAAGGCGCTCGCGTCCGTCGACATCCGGCTTGCGGCCCGGCTCACCTAGGCCTGTCCGGCCGCCGGTCGGGGCCGGCACGCGCGCACGGGAGGCATGACGACGCTGTTGTGGGTCCTCGGGCTCTCGCTCGGGACCTCCTTCCTCTGCTCGATCCTCGAGGCCGTCCTTCTCTCGCTCACCTACTCCCATGTGGAGCTGCTCAGGGAGACAGGCAGCCGGAGCGGCGAGTACCTGCACCGGATGCAGCGGCGGATAGACGAGCCGATCTCGGCGATTCTCACGCTGAACACCTTCGCACATACCGTGGGCGCCGCGGTGGGCGGCGGGCTCGCGCTCCAGCAGTTCGGCCAAGAGGGAATCGCCGTCTTTTCCGCCGGTTTCACGGTGGCCGTTCTCCTCTTCTCCGAGATCATTCCGAAGACGCTCGGCGCCACCTACTGGAGGACGCTCGCGGTACCCACCGCATGGGTCCTCCGCGTCCTCGTCCTCCTGATGCAGCCCGTCGTCTTCCCGCTCTCGGTCTTTACGCGCGCGATCGCCCGCTCCCGGAGCGAGCGTGCCACGGTGAGCCGCGGCGAGCTCGAGGTCCTGGCCGAGATCGGGCGCCGAGAGGGCACGCTGGACGAGGAGGAGACGCGGGTCGTCACACGGGTGATGAACCTGGACAAGGTGACGGTGGCGGAAGTCATGACGCCGCGTACGGATGTCGTTGCGGTGCCGGTGGATGCGCGGTTGGAGGATGCAAAGGACCTCATGCTCGACGAGGGACACCTGCGTCTGCCGGTCTACGAGGGCAGCCTCGACAGGGTGGTCGGCATCCTCCTCGCGCGGGACCTCTGGCGTGCGGACCGCCGCGGGGAGACCGATCTCCGCCGGATCGCCCGGCCACCGTCCTACGCACCCGCCGGGAAGCCTGTGGACGAGCTGATCCCCGAGATGCGCCAGCGGCGCGCGAACATGGTGATCGTCGTCGATGAGTTCGGCGGGACGGCCGGGCTCGCAACTCTCGAGGATCTCATCGAGGAGATCGTTGGGGAAATCCAGGACGAGCACGAGGAGGACGAGCCGGTGGCGTTCCAAGAGGCCGACGGCGGAGCCGTGCGGATCTGGGGCGGTGTCTCGGTGCGCGAGGTTAACGAGCGCCTCGGGATCGGACTCCCGGAAGAGCAGTTCGACACCCTCGGAGGGTGTGTCTTCGGATCACTGAACAGGGTCCCGAAGGCCGGCGACGAGATCGGCGTGCCCGGTGGGAGGCTCCAGGTCATGCGGATGCGCGGCCGCCGGGTCGAGTACGTCCGCTTCGTTCCCGGAAACCCCGGGAGAGATCCTCCGCCCGCGGCTCGCCCGTAGGGCGGGGTCGCCCCTACGCGTCGCGCACGGGGTCGGCCGGCTCCGGCTCCTCGCCCCCGGCCTCTCCCGCCCCGCGGCGGTTCCGGAGGTCTTCGGCCAGGAAGGAGCCCGCGAGGAGGACGGCCCCGCAGGTGATCGCCGAGTCGGCCACATTGAAGATGGGCCAGTCCATGAATCCCAAGTCAAGCGGGCCGATGAAGTCCACCACGCCGGTGTCCCAACGGACCCGGTCGTAGAGGTTCCCGAGCGCGCCCCCGAGCACGAGCGCGGCCGCGACCGTGCGCCCGTCTTCCCCTGGGCGCGCCTGCCAGATCATGAGGACGAGGAAGGCGACCGCGGCAATCGTCACTGGGATGAAGAACCAGCGCGGGTCGTCGCCGATCGTAAGCCCGAAGGCGGCCCCGCGGTTGAAGGTGAGATTGAGTGGGAGAAGCCCGCCGAGCGCCTCGATTGATCGCCCGCCCGAGAGTGTTCTGAGCGCCCAGCTCTTCGTCACGAGATCGAGCACCACGACGACCGTGACGATGAGTCCGGGGAGTACGAGTCTCGTCTTCCTCACTCTGCCTGCCCTCCTGGGGCGGTTGGCTTCAGGAGCTCCGGCGCCTCCCGCCGGGCATAGGCGCGCCGGAGCGGTCGGACGGCGCTGGCCCGGGCGTGCCGGCGACGCCCGTCCGGGAGAAATATACCATACCGCCGGTGGCGGCGGGGAAGCACGCGGCGGCCACCCAGTCCGCCCGGCACGATGGCGGAAGCGGCGGTTGGGACCGGCCTTGCCCCCCGGCTCCGGCCTCTGCTAGTCTCCGCACGCACTGGTCCACATCGTCCTCCTGGACCCCGCCCGCCGGAGGGCGCCCGTCCCCGGAATTGAACGAGAGAGGCAAGGTTGAAGGAGTATTCCCGCGTTCTGGTGGCGAACCGGGGCGAGGTTGCGATCCGCGTCTTTCGCGCGTGCACCGAACTCGGCAAGCGCACGATCGCGATCTACAGCGAAGAGGACTCCCTCGCACTCCACCGCTACAAGGCGGACGAGGCGTATCTCGTACCGTCCGAACGCGGTCCCGTCGAGGCGTACCTCGACATCGACGCGATCCTGGCGCTCGCGCGGCGGCACCGGATCGATGCGATCCACCCCGGCTACGGGTTCCTCTCGGAGAATGCGGAGTTCGCGAGACGCTGCCTCGATGCGGGTATCGACTTCATCGGTCCGACACCCGGGCACCTTGAGCTGTTCGGGGACAAACTCTCCTCGCGGGCGGCAGCGCTTCGTGCAGGCGTGCCGGTGATCCCGGGAACGGACGGGCCCGTCGGGGACGTCGCCGCCGCGCTCGCCTTCGCGAGGGAGGCGGGCTATCCGGTGATCGTGAAGGCCGCCGCCGGGGGTGGGGGACGCGGGATGCGGGTCGCCGCGGACGAGGAGGAGCTCCGGCGCGTCTTCCCGGTTGCGCGGCGTGAAGCCGAGAGTTCCTTCGGGAGCGGGACGGTCTACCTGGAGAGGTTCGTCGAGAAGCCGCGGCACATCGAGGTACAGATCCTCGGCGACCGCCAGGGGACGGTCATCCACCTCTGGGAGCGGGATTGCTCTGTTCAGCGCCGCCACCAGAAGGTCGTCGAGGTCGCGCCGGCCGTCGGCCTCGATCCCGCGCTTCGCGCCGCGATCTGCGAGTCGGCCCGCTCGCTCATGGCGGACGCCCGCTACGTGGGCGCCGGGACCGCGGAGTTCCTCGTCGATCCGGGTGGGTCGTACTACTTCATCGAAGTGAATCCGCGCATCCAGGTGGAGCACACCGTCACCGAGCTCGTGCTCGGCATCGACCTCGTCCAGGCGCAGATCCGGATCGCCGAAGGCCATGACCTCGAGGGGGCCGGGATTCCCCGGCGGCTGCCCGAGCCCAAGGGATACGCGATCCAGTGCCGGGTCACGACCGAGGATCCGGAAAACGACTTCCTGCCGGACACCGGGCGGATCGCCCACTACCGGTCGCCGGGAGGGCTCGGGGTCCGTCTCGATGGGGCGACGGCGTTCACGGGCGGTACCGTAAGCCCGCACTACGACTCGCTCCTTGTGAAGGTCTGCACGTCGGCTCTCCGGTTCGAGGACGCGGCCAAGAAGATGCACAGGGCTCTCCTCGAGTTCCGGATCCGGGGGGTGAAGACGAACATCCCCTTCCTGGAAAATGTGGTCACCCACCCCGAGTTTCTCCGGGGCGGCGTGGACACGGGCTTCATCGACACCCGCCGGGAACTCTTCGACTTCCGTCCGCGTCTCGACCGGGGCACGAAGATCCTCCGCTACATCGGGGACATCGCGGTAAATGGGCAGCGCGACGGCCCGAAGACCCGGACGAAGCCGGACCTGGAGCCGGCCGTCCTCCCCGTCCACCTCCCCGCTCCGGCCGGCAAATCGCTCAAGGCTCTCCTCGACCGGGACGGGCCGGACGCCGTCGCCCGAAGGGTCCGGGCCGGCCGCGAGGTGCTTCTAACGGACACGACCTTCCGCGATGCCCACCAGTCGCTTCTTGCGACCCGGATGCGGACCCGCGACCTCCTCGCCGCCTCGGAGGCCACGGGCCGGCTCATGCCTGGGCTCTTCTCGCTGGAGGTGTGGGGCGGGGCCACCTTCGACACTGCGTACCGGTTCCTGAAGGAGGATCCGTGGGAGCGGCTCGCGCAGCTCCGCGAGAGGCTCCCCGATCACCTCCTCCAGATGCTCCTCCGCGGCCAGAGCCTCCTCGGATACTCGGCCTATCCCGACAACGCGGTGCGGGCCTTCGTCCGCGAGGCCGCTGCCGGGGGGATCGACGTCTTCCGGATCTTCGACTCGCTCAACTGGCTTCCGAACATGCGCGTCGCGATCGAAGCCGTCCGGAGCGAGGGCAAGATTGCCGAGGGCACGCTCTGCTACACCGGCGACCTCCTGGACGCGAGCCGGACGAAGTACGGCCTCGGATACTACACGGACCTTGCAAGGGAGCTTGAATCGGCGGGTGTGAACACGCTTGCCGTGAAGGACATGGCGGGCCTCCTGAAGCCGGCGGCGGCGGACCGCCTCGTCCGGGCTCTCCGGGACATCACCGACCTTCCCATTCACCTCCACACCCATGACTCGGCCGGTGTGGCCGTGTCGGTGTGCGCAACGGGAGCGCTCGCCGGAGCCGATATCGTGGACGGGTGCATCGACGCGCTGGCCGGTGGCACCTCGCAGCCGAGCCTGCGGGCGATCGCCGCCGCGCTCGAGGGCACGTCCTGCGACCCGGAACTCGACATGGACGGCCTGCAGCCGCTCAATGACTACTGGGCGGCCGTGCGGCGGTTCTACGGATTCATCGAGGAGACCCCCGTCGCGCCGGACGCAGGTGTGTTCCGCCATCAGGTGCCCGGCGGCCAGTTCACGAATCTCAAGGCTCAGGCTGATGCGGTCGGGCTCGGAGGCCGCTGGAGCGAGGTGGTCCGCGCCTACCGGGAGGCGGACGAGGCGCTCGGCGAGCTCATCAAGGTCACGCCCTCCTCGAAGGCGGTCGGTGACCTCGCGCTCTTCATGGTCCAGAACGGCCTCGACGGGAGGAACCTCGTGAGCCGCGGGGCGGAGCTCAGCTTCCCCGAATCCGTCGTCGGCCTGCTGAAGGGTCGCCTCGGGCGTCCGCCCTACGGGTTCCCCGAAGCGCTCAGGGCGGCGGTGCTCAAGGGCGACGAACCGCTCGCCGACCGTCCGGGAGCGTACCTGGCCCCAACCGATCTCGAGCGGGCGCGGGCCGAAGTCACGGAACTCACGGCCGGCGATCCGCTGGCTGGGAGCCCCGGTGATCGGGAAGCGCTCAGCCTCACGCTCTTCCCCGACGTCTACCACGAGTACGTGGAGCACCGTGCCGCGTACGGGGACACCTCCGTTCTCGACACGCTGACCTTCTTCTACGGGCTCGAGCCGGGCGAGAGGGTGAGCGTGGAGATCGAGCCGGGCAAAACGCTCATCATCCGTCTTATCTCGATCGGCGAGGAGAGGGCAGACGGCACACGACCAGTGCGGTTCGAGCTGAACGGGCACTCCCGGGAGGTTCGCGTGCGGGATGCGGGGATCCGGCTGGACGTTGTCGTCCGGCCCAAGGCCGATCCGGCGGAGTGGAGGGAGGTGGGGGCCTCGATGCCCGGCCGGGTCGTCCAGATCCTGGTCGAGCCGGGCGAGAGCGTCGAGAAGGGCGCGCAGCTCCTCATGGTGGAGGCGATGAAGATGGAGACGGCGGTCACCGCGCCCAGGCACGCGGTGGTCGAGGCCGTTGCCGTGTCCACCGGTGACGAGGTCGAGGCCGGCGACCTCCTGCTCAGGCTCGCCACCGTGCCGGAGACCGGGGCGATATAGGAGTCCCCTCCCCACGCCCTGGGCTCCCGGCCTACCCCCCGAGGGAAGCGCCCCGCACCCACCGCCCGCCGGCCGCGAACACCAGCGCGGTGAGCACGGCGAGCACGACGCCGAGCGCCGCCGCCGCTCCGAAGTCGAACGCACGCAGCTGCGAGAGGATCTCGACCGAGATGGGGCGCGACCGGTAGGTATAGAGCAGGATCGAGGAGACGAATTCCCCAAGCGCGGTTACGAAGGCGAGGAGCCCGCCGGCCGCGAGGCCGGGGAGGACGAGGGGGGCGGCGACCCGCCGCATCGTCGTGGCCCACCCTGCGCCGAGGCCGTGGGCAGCCTCCTCCAGCGCGGCGTCGTACTGGCGGAACGAGGCGATCGCCGGCTGCGCCACGAGCGGGATGTTCCGTACGAAGTAGGCGAGGGGGAGGATCCAGAAGGTCCCGACGAGGATGAACCGCCCCGCCCACGGCTGCGAGACGGAAAACGCGGTCGCGAGAGCCATAGCAACGACAGTCCCGGGAAGCGCCCAGGGCAGCATGGTCAGGAAGAGCACGGCGCCACGGCCCCGGAAGCGGCGGCGGACGATCACATAGGCCGCGAGGAAGCAGAAGAGGAGATTCGCCGCCGTTGCGAGCCCGGCCATCCTGAGGGAGTTCGCGACCGGTACCCAGAGCTGTGAACTCGTGAAAAGCTCCCGGTAGTTCGCCAGCGTGAAGGCCGTGGGGAGGATCTCGGTGGTCCAGCTTCCCTCCTGCACGAACGAGATAAGAAGGAGCGTCAGGTGCGGGAGGAGGAGTGTGACGACCGCCCCCACCCCGGCAACCGGGATCGCGATGCGGGCCCATCCTGCCGTCACGGGCCGCCTCGGAGCGGCGACGCCCTTTCCCACCGCCGAGAACTCGCGACCGCGTTCGAAGCGCCTGAGTACGGCGAGGAAGAGGAGGGAGGCTCCGGCGAGAACGACGGTCTCGACCATCGAGAGGGTGACCTCCCCATTCACCTTGCTTGCGAAGATCTGCGTGGTGAGCACGCGGAAGCCGCCGCCGAAGATGTAGGGCGCCGAGAAAGAGGCCATCGAGGTCATGAAGACGAGCGTCGCGGCGGCCCCCAATGCGGGCGCGAGCATCGGGAGCGTGACGCGGAAGAGGACGCGGCTCCTGCTGGCGCCGAGGGACTGGGCGGCCTCGGCGGCCGAGGCATCGAGGCGCGCGAGGCCCGCGGCGGTAAAGAGGTAGAAGTAGACGTACATCGAGTACGCGTGGACGAAGAGGATGGCCCACCCCCCGACGAGCCGCCACGGGGGACGCTCAAGCCCGAGGAGGAGCTGCAGGGACCGTGTCACGATCCCGCTCTCCCCGTAGAGAAAGAGGAACGATATCACGCCGACGAGGGGCGGCAGAAGGACGGGAAGCGCGGCGAGCGCGCCGAAGAGCACCCGGCCCGGGAACTCGTATCTGCTGAAGAGGAAGGCGAGCGGCACGCCGACGAGCGCCGAGAGAAGGACGCTGCCGAGGCTGATCCAGAGGCTCCCCCAGAGGGCCTCGAGCTCCGAGGCATCCGAGATGAACGTCCGGTATCCCTCTAGAGAGAAGACGCCGTCGAGGCGGAACGATTCCCCTATGACGAAGAGGTTGGGGAAGAGGACAGCCCAGAGGAGAACGCCCACCACGAGGGCGACCGGCCAGGCCCGAAGGAGCCGGTCGGCAGTCCCCGCGTCGAGGATCCGCATCGCGCGCGGGGAACTCTCTCAGTCCTGCGGGTCGTGGGGGAAAACGTGCAGCAGCGCACCCGCGCGGGGCGCGACACGCACCCCCTCGCCGACCCCGGGACCCTCGAGCGGCCCCACGATCTCGATGAATGTGTCCCCGGTTCCGTCGCCCCTTTCGGAGCCCGGGATCGCCACGGAGTACGATACCGTCGCCCCCCGGAAGCGGCGGTCCCGGACGGATCCCGGGCACCCGCGCCCATTCGCCCTCCCGCCGCCGATGAACTCGAGGTCCTCGGGCCGGACGAGGAGCACGCAGCGCTCGCCGGGCTGCACCCGCCGGGTGGCGTCCGGGGCCGCGTGCCCCGGAGACCAGGGCCATTCGGCGCCGGGAACACGGACGCCCCCCGGAGTGCGGCGCGCCCGGAGGGTGTTCGCGCGACCGACAAAGCCGGCCACGAAGCGGTCCAAAGGTTCCTCGTAGAGCCGCCTCGGCGAGCCGGCCTGGCGGATCCGGCCGTCCCTCATCACGGCGATCCGGTCCGAGAGGTCGAAGGCCTCCTCCTGGTCGTGGGTGACGAAGAGCGCGGTGATGCCGAGCTCCCGGACGAGTCTCCGGAGGTCGTTTCGGGTCTGGACCCGGAGCGTCTGGTCCAGGTTCGAGAGCGGCTCGTCGAGGAGCAGCAGCGGGGGCTCGATCGCGAGGGCACGGGCGAGGGCCACACGCTGCTGCTGGCCGCCCGAGAGTGCCTGGACTGTGCGCGTCTCGTAGGAGGAGAGGTCCACAGTCCGGAGGGCGGCCCGCACCTTGGCCGCGGTCTCGGGCTTCGGGACTCTCCGGGCCCTGAGACCGAACGCCACATTGTCGAAGACGTTCAGATGGGGAAAGAGGGCGTAGTTCTGGAAGACCATCCCGAAACCGCGCCGTTGCGGGCTCAGCTCCGTGATCTCCTCCCCGCGGAACCGGATGCTCCCCTCATCCGGCCGTTCAAACCCGGCGATGAGCCGGAGCGCCGTCGTCTTCCCACACCCGGAGGGCCCGAGGAGGGTGACGAACTCCCCTTCACGGACCGAGAGGGAGAGGCGGTCCACCGCGCGGACGGAGCCGAACGTACGGGTGACTCTTTCGAGTTCGAGGACGCACCCGGCCTCCTCCTCACTCATACCCGCTGGCCTCGCCCCGCATCCGGATGTTCGAATCCCAGTAGCGCATCCACTCCGGGGTCCGGGCCCGAAGCATCCCCGCGTCGACCTCCATCGCCTCGATACGCGGGAGCGCCTCGCCCAGCCAGACGGGGAATTCCGCCGGATCCATGTCCGAGCGGGCCGGGATGCGGAAGAATCTCCGGGCCGCGTCGAGGAGCGCCGCCTGGCTCCCAACGTACTCGATGAAGGCCCGCGCCGGTTCGGGATTCGGCGCGCCCGCCACGAGTGCGATGCCGTCGACCACGACCGGGGTCCCTCCGGACGGGATCACATAGTCGATCGGGTAGTCCGTCGTCGCGATGAGCATCTCGATGTCGGGCATGGCCCAGAGGGTGATGAGCCCTTCCTGGCGCGCGAGCTTCTGGTAGAGGAGCGTGGGGTTCAGGACATACTCGCGCGTCTGCGCATCGAGGCGGAGGAGCCAGTCGTAGCCGGCGGCGGGATCTCCGGTACCGTTTGACTCGCGGTAGATAAGCGACGCGAAGATGGCCCGCATCGTGCCGGACGCGAGGGGCTCGCGGATGAGAACCTGGCCCCGCCATCGGGGATCCAGGACATCGTCCCACTCCATCGGCACCTCCTCGCGCGGTACGGCCACCGAGTTGTAGGCGATTACCTCGGGCGTCAGGTAGGTTCCGACCCAGCGCGCCTCGGGATCCCTTCGGTCATCGGGGACGGCCTCGAACCAGCTGGGCTCGAAAGGCGCGAGCAGCCCCTCCTCGGCTCCCGCAGAGAAGATCTCGGCCGGAGCACCCCACCAGACGTCCGCCTGCGGGTTGGCGCGCTCGGAGCGGAGGCGGTCGAGCACCTCCTGGGAACCCATGTCCAGCCATTCGATCCTCACACCTGGATACGCGGCCTCGAATCCGGACGAGAAATGCTCGAGAAGCTCGCGTCCGTGCGGTGTGTAGACCACGAGGACAGACCCGTCGTCCAGCACGCATCCGGCGGCGACCCCCGCGACGACGAGGGCGAGGCATCCGGCCGTGCCCGGGAAGCGTGGGCGCGCGATCCGCGTCCCGGGCGCGCTAGCGCGGCGCGTCAAGATTCGGGCCGCGGAGAGAGACCAGGTTGGCAAGGAGGCGGAAGGCACCGGGCACGCCCGCCGGAAACTGGCGGAAGAGGGCGAGTCCGGTGTAGACAAAGACGCCGTCACCGACCCGCGCTGCGAGCAGCGACCCCCGCTTCGGGGCCTCCCCCGGGTCCGCCATCTCCAGAAGCGGCGTGTATCTCGGATCCCAGCTGTTCAGGAAGTAGAGCCCGCGCTCCTGCACCCACCCCTCGAAATCCGCCGGACCGAGCGCGTTAGGAGTGGTGAGAAGGGGGTGGCCCGGCTCGAGGAAGACGACGTCGGCGTTCTCGTCCGTCACGCGGTCGTGCGGCCGCGCGATCTCCACCGGGAACGGGGCGAACCCGCCCGCTGGGTACTGGTACTGGTTGTACTGCGTGATCACTGTGCCCCCGCGTCGCGTGAAATCGAGCAGACGGTCGTTCGATGCGCGCAGGTCGCTGCGGGTCTCGTAGGCCCGGATCCCGAGAACAATCGTGTCGAAGCGGTCCAGATCGCCGGCGCTGATCTCGTCTGGGCCCAGGAGTTCTACTGCCACGCCGAGGTCGGTGAGCGCCTCTGGCCCGGCGTCGCCCGGACCCATGACATACCCGACCCGGGTATCCGCACGCACCCGCGCCGGAAATCGCGACACGACGAGTTCCGCCGGCCCGAAGCGGGGTACCGGATCGATGTGGCTATAGTCGATGAAGGTCACGCTCTCGTCGTACTCGATCCCGTCGACCTCGACCACGGCGCGGAAGGCCCGGCGCCCGGGCGGCGCATCTGGACCAGGCCGGATCCGGAAGCCGAGGCTCACCTCCTCACCGGCGCCGGCGTCCGCGAGCGGCGCCGAGGCGGGCTCGACCCGCCAACCCGCCGGGGGAACGATCCGCACCTCCCCGCTCCCCGGCGACTGCGAGAAATTCGTCACCCGCACGGTGAGCGTCCGCCCGGAGCTCTCGGACTCCGGCCACGCCATGCTGCGGGGCGCCACGGCCACCGAAAAGCGGGGGACGACCGCTACCGGAAGGCGGTACTCTCCATCTGCCTGATCGACGCCGACGTGGCTCGCCGCCCGGCGTACATCCAGCGGCTCCCCCCCGTCGACAGAGAGTTCCACCGCGGCCACGATGAGCGCGGGATTCCCCGGCCGACCCATCCGGACCGGATCCAGCGGCCACCGGTAGAGGGCGCCCTCGCGCGGCTCTTCGAGGAAGTACGGCCGGGAGAGGCGAGCGGTCTCGGGAACGCGCACGAGGAAGTGCCACTCGACAAGGCTTCCGGGGGCGATTCTCCGGTTTGCGGCGCCCGAGCCGGTCCAGGGGGCGGAGGTCCACCCCTCAGGAAGACGGAGCGATACGCTCCCGGCATCGGCACTCCGCGTGCCTCCGTTCCAGACCGTGACCGCTACCTCGACATCTTCACCTGGCGTGAGCCGTGGGCGCGCAACCCGCGCGTCCACCATGATGCCGGAGGCCGCAAGGAGGGCTCGGGCAACTCCGGCCTCGCGTTCCCGGAAGACCCCGAGGGCCTCGGTCCGACCGGGCCCACCGGGCGCAGACTCGAGGAGTGCCAGAACGCTCCGGATCTCGCCGGCCGCCTCCTCGAGTGCGGAGACGGCGTTGTCCGGGGTCATCGGGTGGAGCTGGTCGGACGCCCGCGTGACGGCTTCCCGGTAGCCTGTGACGTGCGATGCGAGCGCGGCAGGGTCGCCGGCGCCCGCCCGCCCGGCGATTCCGACGAGCGTGGTGTCCACGCCCGCGAAGAAGCCATCGTCGCTCCCGACCGGAACGCGCGAGGTCTCGAGGCTTCCCCCCGATTCGCGCGGCCCTGGGCTCTGCGCGCTCCCCATGTCCTGCGACCGGTGCTGGCTCCGGCTCTGCATCGCGACCTGGAAGTATGACCGGCCGAGGAGCGGGTCGAGCGCACCGGTCTCAAGGTCCACCGAGGAGGTGCCGCGGCCGAATCGGTTCAGCTGATAGAGCTTTCCGACGGTCCACGGCTCGACCCCGAGCGAGAGCTGGTCCGGGAAGACCTCCGGATCGCCCGCGACGTCGAAGGCACGCCGGGCAATGATCCCGGCCGCCTGGTGCTGGCCGTGTCCGTCGAGAGGGGTCCCGGTAAAGACGGAGAGGATCACATGCGGCCGGAAGGTGCGGATCACCCAGGTGACATCCCTGAGCAACTCCTCCTCCGGCCAGTGCCGGAACGTCTCGTCGGCCGTCTTCGAGTACCCGAAGTCGAACGCGCGAGCGAAGAACTGGACGGCGCCGTCGATCCCGCGGGCCGCCATGAGTTCCCCGGTCCGGACGAGGCCGAGCCCTTCGCCGAGCTCGCCCCCGATCAGATTCTGGCCGCCGTCGCCCCGAGTCAGCGAGAGGTAGGCTGTTCGCGCTCCGTATCCCCTGGCGAGCGTCGCGAGAACGGACGTGTCTTCATCGTCCGGATGCGCCGCGATCATGAGCACCCGCTTCGACCCATCGAGCTGACGGAGGAGAAGCCCGGTCTCGACGACGCCCGCCGCCGGGGCCTCGACCTGCGCGAGCGCGGCCGCTGGAAGCGTCAGTGCGAAGTGCAGCGCTAGGGGAATTCGTAGCAGCTGTCTGTGGGAGGCAGCCCGTACGGTACGCATGGCGTGGAAGCTATCCGCACCGGAAGGAACGGGAAAGGAAGAGTCTATTCCAAATGGGATCCGAGGCTGAGCAAGCGGCCGATTCCACCGAGAGGTGACCTCAACCGGCGGGGTGACGCGGTCATGGAGACACGATCTTGAACCTCCCGCTCGACCCGGCACGTGCCGTCGACCGGATGCGGCCGTCCTTGCAGGGTGCCGGCCGGAGTCGCCTGACTCACCCGATCAGGACGGGGCCTACGCCCTCAACGCAGTTTCGCTGCAACGGATCCCGTACAGCTGACACATGGAAGGCATTCTACCTACAGGCGCACGTCCACGGGCGGTTGTCCGATAAGAACCGAGGATCCGTCTGAACGAGGCGGACGATCCGGGGCGGTGGGATGGCTGTGCTCCCAGAGGCGGTCGACGGCGCCCGCCGTGGTGCCATGGTTCCTCCCTGGATTACGGAGCCCACCGGATTCCACCTGTAATATCTCCGTCGGGCTGGCCGCACGCGCATCCCACCACCGGCAAGTTGTTTGCTGACAAACGGGACAAGTTCATTTGCTTCCAACAGGCTACAAGGCCCGGCGCTTGCTCGGCTCCCCCGTGTCCGGTACCCTTCCCGGGAGGCTCCCCCGAAGGTCAGAGCCTGCGGTCCCTCCCTCTCGATCCCTGACTTGGACCCATGAGAGGCTTCGCGCACTTCGCATTCGCCGTCGTGGCTGCATCCGTCCCGCTGGTCGGGCCGGGACCCGTTCGCGCGCAGTCGGCCGGGGAGATCGTCTCAAGCTACGGGCGGGCGCACGCGGGGCGTCTCGAGAGCGTGGATGACGTTCTCGTCGTCCAGTCGGTAATGGGGATGCCGAGCGAACTCTACATGGAGAAGTCCGAGGCGGGCGGGAGTGCCAACCTTGAGGCGCGCCTCATGCGAATGGCGGGCGGGATGATCCCGATCCAGTCCGGCTCGAACGACGGAGCCTTCTTCGGCGATCCGTCCGCGCTCCTTCTCGAGCACTCGGTGACGGCGGTACTCAGGGGCACGGACCTCGTCGATGGTATCGAGACGAGCGCTCTCGTCATCGAGAATGTGACGGATCTCGAGCTCAGGCTTCCCGGGCTCCCCGGCGGAGAGGGCATGCAGGTGGGGTCGCTTCGCTTCTTCGTCGACACGGACGAATGGGTGATCCGCCGTATGGAAGCGTACGAAGCCGCTGTGGTGACGGCCGAGCCCGCCGGCGCCACACTCTCGGTGACCTTCGGCGACTTCCGCTCCACCGACGGGTTCGTTCATCCCTTCCGGATCGTCGTCGCAGCCAGCGGAGTGGGGAGCGGGATCTCCGCCCAGGAACTCGAGCAAGTGAGGCGGAGCCTCGCCGAGATGGAGGCACGGCTCGAGACGATGCCTCCCGAGCAGAGGGCGGTGGTGGAGGCGATCATGGCCGAGCAGATGCAGAACCTCCTAGGGATGGCTGGGCCCGCCTCGATCACGGTCGAGATCCTCGTGGAGGAGGTGAGGGTGAACGAGGGAGCCCCGGGGGCCTGAGGCCCGGGTGCTGACCGTGCTCACCCGACTGGGGCGGACGCTGCGCGGAGCAACCGCCCTTCTTCTTCTGTCCGGCTGCGCGGCGGGGATCGGCGCTGGGGGCGACGGAGAGCCGCCCGTTCCCGTATCGTCCGGTGCGTGGATCCGCGACGTGGCCCCGTTCGATGTCCTCGATTCCGCTGGCGTCCCCTACGAGATGCCCTTCCTCGGGGGCTTCAATGTGCCGCGGCCCCAATTCGCGGACATCGACGGCGACGGAGACCAGGATCTCTTCATTCAGGAGAGGAGTGGAGAGCTCCTTTACTTTGAGCACGAAGACTCTCCGGGCGAACCCGCGTACCGGTGGCGGCCGGATGCCTTCAGCGAGCTGGACATCGGCGAGTGGTACCGCTTTTCGGACATCGACACGGATGGGGATCTGGACCTCCTCGCCGAGGAGCGCTTCAGCCAGATACGGCTGTACCGCAACGTCGGGGGACCACGCAATCCGGATCTCCGGCTCGCGGCCGACACCCTCCGGGACGAAGCGGGCGCCGCCATCTTCTCCGACAGGCAAAACATTCCGAACGCTGCCGACATCGACTGCGACGGGCGAACCGACCTCCTGCTCGGCCGCCTCGTGGGGACTATTTCCCGCTACGAGGCCACCGCGGCGGGCCTGCCCGGCTTCCGGCTTCTCACGGACC
>JAAXGI010000143.1 GCA_012267505.1 Gemmatimonadota bacterium | reverse complement strand
GCTCCAGAACTGCATCAACGAGGAGACCATCGCACGCGTCGTCGGCTGGGGCCGCACGGCCGGGTGCATCGCGAGCGTCATCTCGGTGGAGCTCTTTGCGCCCGGCCACGTGCGGCGCGCGGTGCCCCTCGGCGGCGAGCGTCACACCGTGTTCCGGATCGGGGAGCCACACGGCCGGCCGACCGCACGCGTCGCGGAGGTGGCGGAGATGCTTCGAGCCGCGGACAGCGCAAAGGTGACGACCAACCTCTGGGGAGAGCGCTGGTCCAAGCTCACCGCGAACTGCATGCGGAACGCGGTCTCGGCGGCGACCGGACTCGCGAGCCGGGAGAGCGATCTCCGGGACGACTCGCGCCGGCTCGCGATCCGGCTCGCGGCGGAGAGCGCGGCCATCGGGCGGGCCCTCGGCTTCAACCTCGAGATCATCTACGGCTTCGAGCCCGACCTTCTCGTCGCCGCCGCCGAGGGCAGCAACGAGGCCCTCGACACCCTCGAATCGGACCTTCTCGACCGCGCCCGCAACGCGAAGGGCGGCGGCGCGGGGCACCGGCCCTCGATGGGGCAGGACGTGGTCAAGGGCCGGCGGACGGAGATCGACTGGCTGAACGGCTTCGTGGTGCGGCGCGGAGCCGAGATCGGGATGAACGCCCCCGCGAACCGGGCGATCACCGAGGTCGTGAAGCGGGTGGAGCGGCGCGAGGTCGAGCCCCACCCGGACCTCGTGAGCGGCATCTGACCTCCCGGACACGAGCGAGGGCTGGCGCATCGCGGCGCCGGGGAGAGGACGAACATGACGATCGAAGAAGGCAAGGCGGCCCCGGAGTTCAGCCTCGAGGATGCGGCCGGGAACCGGGTCTCGCTCGGCGACTACCGCGGCCGGTACGTGGTGGTGTACTTCTATCCCCGAGACGACACGCCGGGCTGCACGAAGGAGGCCTGCGGATTCCGTGACCTCCACGATTCGATTCGCGCCCGCGGGGCGGAGGTGCTCGGCATCTCACCGGACGACGGGGCGGCCCACCGGAAGTTCACCGACAAGTACGATCTCCCGTTCACCCTGCTCTGCGATCCCGAGCGCGAGGTCATGGCGCGCTACGGCGCCTGGGGCGAGAAGATGATGTACGGAAAGAAGACGGTAGGTGTGATCCGATCGACGGTCATCGTCGGGCCGGACGGGACGATCGCGAAGCGCTGGCGGCGGGTGGCGAAGGCCGCCGACCACCCCGCCAAGGTGCTGGAAACGCTGGACTCGCTCGCCGCCGGCTGAGCCGGCGCCCCCTGTCTCACGGTTCGCGGATTCGCGTGCATCCGTCGCGCACCGGTCCCCGGAATCGAATCGAGTCGGCCGCTCCGATGGGAGCTGGCTCCGCCCCGGCGGAACCGGCGGAGATGACCCTCCTCGGCACCGACCCCCGGCAGGGGCCGGGCGTCAACCATTTCCGGTCCCCGTCGAGCGAGGCGGCGCGGAGGTGACCGTGATCGCCTCGGGGAGCTGGGACCCCAGCCAGTACCACAAATTCTCCGACCACCGGCGCCGGCCCGCCATCGAGCTGCTCGCGCGGGTGCCCCCGGTGGACGACCCCGGACTCGTCGTCGACCTCGGGTGCGGATCGGGCGAGATCACCCGCCTCCTCGCGGAGCGCTGGCCGGAGGCGACGGTGCAGGGGGTCGACAACTCACCCGACATGCTGGAACGAGCCCGCTCCGGGGACGGAGCGGATGGAGCAGGCCGGATCGAATGGATCGAGGCCGACATCGCAGCCTGGTCGCCGCCCTCTCCACCCGGCCTCGTCTACGCGAACGCCTCCCTCCAGTGGGTGGACGGGCACGAGGCGCTCTTCCCCCGCCTCTTCCGTTCCCTCGCCGCGGGCGGCGCGCTCGCGGTCCAGATGCCACAGAGCCGCGAGGCGCGCTCCCACCGGCTGATGCACGAGGTCCTCGCCTCCAGTAGCCCGGGCGGCACCCCCATCGGGTCCGAGCCCCTCCGGCGCGAGATCGCCCGCCGGTGGGTGCTCCACCCGGAGGAGTACCTCGATCTTCTCGCGGCCGACGCGGCCCGGCTCGACATCTGGACTACCGAGTACCTCCAGGTGCTCGAGGGCGAGGATCCGGTGCTCGAGTGGGTGCGGGGGACGGGGCTTCGCCCGATCCTGAACGGGCTCGCGGCGCCGGACCTCGCCCGCTTCCTCGACGCCTATCGGCAGGCGCTCCGCGACACCTACCCGCGGCGCCCGGACGGCACCACCCTCTACCCGTTCTCCCGCCTCTTCATCGTCGCCATCTGCGCCTGAACGACGAGACCACAGCGCCCCCGGGCGGACCGCCCCGTGCACCCCCAACCGGCGGGGTGTAGAGTGGCGCGGGACTGACGGCGGCGGCAAGAATCGACTCGAACCCGACTTCTCGGAGATGAACCCACGGCTTGCAATACCGAGGACCGGGCTGGCGACATTTTGCCGCGCCCACGGCATCCGGCGGCTCGCCATCTTCGGTTCGGCGTTGCGGGCCGATTTCGGTCCGGAGAGCGACATCGACGTGCTGGTCGAGTTTGCACCGAAGCGCGTGCCAAGTCTGTTGGGCATGGCCGGATTGGAGATCGAGCTGTCGGCCCTGTTCGGCGGCCGCAAGGTGGATCTGCGAACCCCGGAGGATCTGAGCCGCTATTTCCGCCAGGAGG
>JAAXGI010000140.1 GCA_012267505.1 Gemmatimonadota bacterium | reverse complement strand
TGGGGCCGGAACCGGGTGAGGGTGTTCGCCGATCCCAAGACCGGCCTCTTCCAGATTGAGTGGCGGGAGAACGGGCGCAGGCTCACCAGATCGCTGAAGCACCGCGATTGGGTGAAAGCGAAGCGACAGGCCGACGAAGCCGCCGCGGGCCTCGCGGTCCACGAGCCCAGAGGCAAGGCCGACGCCGAGCCCGAGCCGCTCACGCTGGGCAAGCTCTTTGACATCTACGGTGAGGAGGTGACGCCCACCAAGGGCGAGACGGCCCGGATGCACGACCGGGCGGGGACGGCGATGTTCCTCGGGTTCTTCGGCAGGGACCGAAGGCCGGAGACACTGTCGCAGCGCGACTGGGACCGGTTCATCAGGGAGCGGCGCGCGGGCAGGATCGGACCGAGCGGAAGGCCCGTGTCCGACCAGACCGTCGGAGGGGACCTCACGTTGCTGATGGCGGTGCTCAACTGGGCCGCGAGATCGCGAGACGAGCATGGCCGCCTGCTCCTCGACAGGAACCCGCTCAAGGGTCTCAGGAAGCCCGTCGAGAAGAACCCGGTTCGCGTCGTCGTCACGGACGAGGAGTACCGGGCAATGCTCGGGGTTTCCCGGCAGGTGGGATGGCGGNNAACGGGACACCGAATCGGTGCCATCCGGAACCTTAGGTGGTCCGATGTGGACATCGACGGCAAAACCATCCGGTGGCGCAGCGAGCACGAGAAGACGGGATACGAGCACCGGACTCCGTTGTCCGCCCCGGCGCTGGCCGTTCTCAGGCAGGCGTGGAGGAGGAGCCCCCGGATCAAGGATGCGCCGGTGCTGCCCTCGGCAAACCAACCCATGAAGAGTGTGAGCCTGTCGCAGCCGAGCGTCTGGTGGTACCGGGCCGAGCAACTCGCGGGGATGGAGCGGAAGCACCGGAGGGGTTGGCACTCGCTGAGGCGCAAGTTTGCCAGCGACCTCATGGACCAGCCGCTGAAGGTGCTCTGCGAGCTTGGCGGCTGGAGAAACGCCAAGACGGTGCTCGCCTGCTACCAGCAGCCCGATGAGGGACAGCTTCGGAAGGCTCTAGAAGCCCGCCGCGGGGCGCACGGCTAGAATCCCACTTAGCGGGAACCGAACAGCGGGAACCGGACCGCGAAATCCCGTAAGATGAAGTGATCCCAACACATAACCAGTATCGCGGTCAATGTCCGCCCACCGAATCTCTCGAAGGCCCGGTTGTTCTTGACGAAATGCCAGTACCCGCGATCGGAGAAGGGTGGGTCGTTGCAGTCGCTCACCTCCGGTCGGGCGCCGATGGAGACCTTGACGAGATGGTCGGGCTCTGGATAGGGAAGGGGCCGGAGGAGGACGCCGTCGACGACGGAATGGATCGTCGCGTTCGCCCCGATTGCAACGGCGAGCGTGAGTATCACGACACCGCTGAACGCTGGCGTCTTCGCCAGTGCCCGCGCTGCCGTGCGCACGTCCCTTAGGATGGAACCGGTGGTCAATGGCTCCCCGCGGGGATCGGAATCTGCGCGCCGAGGCCGGGCACCACCGTGGGGAGCTCCGCGCAAGCTCTTCCCGGTTCACGGCGGGAAGGCCCCGCCGATCATACTCAGAATCAGAACTCCGGTCCGGCCCCGTAACATCCCGGCTTCCCGTGCGGACTCTCGGTCTCGCATCTCCCCGTTGGCACGATGCCCGAGAGGCGGCGTATCCATCGGGCAGATGGCGTGGAGCGATTTCCTCTTCCGATGAGTCGGAAGACATGACCGGTGTTGGAGTGCCACCTCTGTCCGGGCGAGGTGGAGCGAATCCGGAGACTCCCTGTGTTTCCGCGATCATCGACCGGTCGAAGTGCCGAAGCAGCGGAGGCCGCCGGCCACGCGGGCGACGATCCAGGTCGTTGGTACAGCGACCGGCCTCTGTCGAAACTTCCGCCATGGAGAAGCCGGATGAGTGATGGCAGGCTGCAGGTGCGCTCGTGGCGTGACGGGTGGCGTTACTGGAAGGTGCCGATCTGTTTTGGCGCCGGGTTTGCGGCCCTGCAGCTCTTCATCGCGATGATGCGGTTCGGTTCCGCGTGGGTCAGTACGGGCACGCGGGCCGCCGGTCGCGATGTGATCCCGGCGTTCGCCGCAAGTATTGCCTTCGGGTTTGGCCTCTTCGTATTGGCGGGCATTCTCGCCGGGCTAATCCTTCGGTGGAGCGTCCGGGAAACCTCCGGGACTTGGCGGTTTGTACTCGTGGTCGCCGGCGTTCTCGCGACCCCGCTTGCACTCTGGTTCAGTCTCGCCGGGGGCCTGCTCGGCCCTCCCGGCGTCATCATCGGTGCGACGGCGCCGTACCTGATTTTCGTCGGGATTCCGGCTATCGTTGGTAAACTCAGGGGGTACGGGGCGGTAGGATAGATGGTGCGTCCGCCTTGTCGCTTGCTGTATTGGGGTTTGCTTGGCGCTGGTAGCGGTCGGCCATCGGAGACAGGTACCGGCACGATATCGGTGCCAAGTACATCGGCCGATGCATGGGTCCACGTGTCTGACGCGCCACGAATGAGCATGGAGTGCGCCCGTAAGGTCGTAAGTCCATAGTCCCAGCGACTTGTCTTGCACGCCCGTTGGCAGATCCGGTCGGTACCGATGAGAACGGGACCGGTTCGATCATCGGACGGTTCTCTGGTTCCAGATCGAACGGCAGGAGCATGTGTGAGCTGGGTTCCGGATTCGTGGACTCGTAATCGTGCGGTTCGCGCACAACTTGCGGCGTCATGCCCATAGGTGCGATCATTGAAACTGGGAGTTTTCGTGCCGATCGCCGGACTCGTAGTCCTGTGAGGGGTTGGCCTTGTTTGTTCGTCCAATCTATTCCGGGTTTCCGGGATCCAACTTGGTCGAATGTGTCACTTCCAGACGAGACCGTGCCCACCCAGCCGAAAAGGGGATGTGAAGACCTATGGTACCGATTGACGAGAGTAGCCTGACGCCGGGACAGAAACGCAAGCTGACCACAGTCCGCAAGACCCTGGGCAACAAGATCGGGGACAAGGCGTTTCTCGAGTGGCTCGACAGTGATCGGGACACGAACGCGGAACTGATCGCCGACACTCTCTGGCCGCTTGTTCAGTCGCGCAAGCTGTCGATTGCAAGGGGCGGCTACTTGGTGAAGCGTGGTCGCGGGCGTTTGGTAGTCGAACGCGCCAACCCGTAATAGGACGGCTCCGCCCCCCCGCTTAGGGAGGCGGATATCCCCCCGGGGACCTTGATCAAGCTTGCGAGCCGTTGTCGCGCGGTTCGTGAGGGAATCCTCCGTTGCGCGGTGGTCTCACGCTTGGGATCTGCCCTGAGCGAGATGTCGTCTCCGGGCCAACTCAGCGTGGCATGCCCGTCGTTGTGTCGGCCGCGGACATGGGAGGTGTGGGCTCGGCCTTCACCGTCCTGAGTCCCGAGACAGGCGAACCTCGGTCGCAATATCTGCACCTCGTGGTGTGCGTGC
>JAAXGI010000020.1 GCA_012267505.1 Gemmatimonadota bacterium | reverse complement strand
GTCCGGAACAGCTCCTGCTCGCGGGGCGGCGGCAGACACACGCTCAACCCACACGGAGGCCCCAAGATGATGCCCGCCGCTGACTCCGCCGTCGGTCCGGCCGTGTCCGAGTGCAGCGGCACACTTCGGGACACTGGCTTGGCCCGGCGTCGCGGCCAGCCCGCTGGCCCCGGGATTCGCGATCACGGAATCCACAACGGATCGGAGGGCATGCAGTCCGTGTTCATGGTTGCGAAGCTGCCATCCGGGTCCCGCGACCCTGTCGTTGGCGGCCTGCGGCTTGGCTGCCCGGCCCGCATCCTCCTGTGAACCGCGACCTCCTCCGCCGCGCCTCCCGGCTCCTCGACGAAGGGATCCCCTACGCTGTCGCCACGATCGTCCGTTGCGAGCGTCCCACCTCGGGCAAACCCGGCAACACCGCGATCGTCACGCCGGACGGGACCATGCACGGCTGGATCGGAGGCAGCTGCACGCAGTCGGAGGTCGTCCGGCACGCTCTCGAAGCCCTCGAGGCTGGCAAGCCCCGCCTTCTCGCTTGCGGAGCGCCAGGGGATCGCCCCGACGACCTGGTCCATGTGCCGATGTCATGCAGCAGCGGAGGCAAGGTGGAGATACACATCAACCCGGTCCTCCCGCCTCCCGTGCTCCTCGTTGTGGGCGCCTCGCCGGTCGGCCACGCGCTCCTCTGCCTGGGCGCCGTCGCCGGCTACGCGACCGTGGCAGCCGCGCCGGCCGACGCAGCCATGACCGAGGCGGCCGGGAGCACCACGGAAGATCTCGCCCGGGCTGCCAGGCGGTACGCGAACCGTCCGTCGGGCGCGAGGCTCTTCGCCGTGGTAGCCACCATGGGAGAGAGCGACGAAAAGGCGCTGTCCCAACTGTTCGGTGCCCGGCCCGACTACCTGGGGGTGGTGGTTTCGCACAGGCGGATGGAGGAGGTGCGAAGCGTGCTCTCAGCTCAGGGCGTTCCCGGACGCGACCTCGATTCGGTTCACGGACCCGCGGGCCTCGACATCGGAGCCTCGACGCCCGAGGAGATCGCCGTGAGCATCCTCGCCGAGATCGTTGAGCAGGGGGCGCGCCCGGTCCGCGTCCCTGCGGGCGATGCGGACACGCCGGCGGCAGCCGACACGGGAGAAGAGGCCGCGGACGTCCCGGCCGGCCCCCCAGAGGCCGCAGGGTGGGCCATCGATCCCGTCTGCGGGATGACCGTGTCCGTGGCCGGCTCGCCGACGTCGGTCTTCCGGGACGAGGCCGTCTACTTCTGCTGCGAGGGCTGCCGGAACCGGTTCGAGGCGGCGCCCGAGCGCTACCGCGCGGAGCATCGTTTCGCGGACGCGCCGGCGTCCACGCCCGAGGGCTCTTCCGCACGCCGGCCGCCGCCGGCATGAGACCGGAGGTCCGCGGCCTGCAGGACGCCATGCGGCAGCGCAACTACATTGCGGACGCTCCGATCGCGACCGCCGTCCACCTCGCCCTCTCCATGGAGAAGCCGCTCCTCGTCGAAGGCGACGCAGGCGTCGGGAAGACTGAGCTCGCGAATACCATGGCAGCCCTCCTCGACACTGAACTCATCCGGCTCCAGTGCTACGAGGGCCTCGACACCCACACCGCGCTCTACGAGTGGAACTACCAGAAGCAGCTCCTCCGCCTCCGGATGAGTGCCGACGGCGGAGCCCCCGAAGCGCTCGAGGACATCATCTTCGGGCGCGACTACCTCCTTGAGCGGCCGCTCCTCCGGGCGATCACCCGCACCGGCGGCGCGCCCGTCCTACTCGTCGATGAGATCGACCGCTCGGACGAGGCCTTCGAGGCGTTCCTCCTCGAGCTTCTCTCGGATTTCCAAGTGACGATCCCGGAGCTGGGGACGATCCGGGCCACGCACCGACCCATGGTCATCCTCACTTCGAACCGGACGCGCGAGCTCGGCGACGCGCTCCGGCGGCGCTGTCTCTACCTTTACGTCGAACACCCCGATTTCGTGAGGGAGGTGGAGATCATCAGGGCAAGGGTGCCCGGGGTCTCGGCATCGCTCGCCCGCCAGATCACGCGCGTCGTGCACGAGTTGAGGGAATGGCGCCTGATGAAGCCACCCGGAGTTGCCGAGACACTGGACTGGGCGCGCGCACTCGTGACCCTGCACCAAGACCGGCTCGACGCGGACTCCCTGAAGGAGACGCTCGGCTGTATCCTCAAGGACCGGCACGACATCCGGGAGGTAAGCCCGGACGAGATCGACACGCTTGTCGATGCATCCGGCGCCGCGTAGGGGCCGGTGCCCAGGCGCAGCGGGATTTTCCGCGTTGCGGGGGGCAGAGCATCTGGCCGGTCCGTTGGCACGCAGGTTGTCCGGTCCGCATCGGATCCCGGAGGAGTCAGTCCCGACCTCACGTTGCCGCGAACGAGACCACCTGGGACGGGTCCCCGCCGCCTCAGGGGCCGCGGGGATCCCTGCAGGCCGCGACGGACGCGTCGCATGACCCGGATGGCGCCCCGGAGGGGGACGGCGGGAACGGACGGACGCGGGCCGGGCCGGGGCCGAGAGAGAGGTGGCGCGGATCTCCTGGTCCACCTCGCCCGCTTCGCCTCCCAGCTTCGCCTCCACGGCGTCGCGGTGGGGCTCCGCGACGAGATCGACGCGGCCTCAGCCCTCGGCCACATTGATATCGCGGATCGGGAGGAGGTGCGCATCTCGCTCCGGATCGCACTGAAGGTACCGCGCCGATCGTGGGATGTCTTCGACACCGCCTTCGACGAGATGTGGCGCGCGGCCCCGGGCGGCCCTCCCCGCCGGGACGGCCGTGGACTCCCCCGGCGCTGGCGGGGCGAGAGGAGCGCCGTCCCCCCGCTCCTCCGGATCCGCCGGCAGATGGCGGCCGCGTCAGGGGGCGGCGATGCCGATGAGGACGAAGACGCCGGCAGCGGCTGCCCGGGCTACAGCCCCAGGGCGCTCCTCCGGCAAAAGGCCTTCGATGTGTGCACCGAGGAGGACCTCCTCGCGATGGAACGCTTCCTCCAGCGCCTCGCGCGCAGGATTGCCGTCCGGAGGAGCCGGCGACTCGTCCCCTCGCGCAACGGTCGGCTCGCAGACTTCCGCCGGAGCTTTCGGAACTCACTCGCCCACGGCGGCGAATGGATCGACCTCGCGCGCCGTGAGCGGGCCGTGGAGCACCCCCGCCTCGTGGTCCTCTGCGACACGAGCGGGTCGATGGACGCCTACTCGCGGTTCCTCCTGGCCTTCGTCCTCTCGCTTCGCTCGATGGGGAGTCGCGTCGCGACCTTCGCCTTCAACACCTCGCTCACACGGCTCACCCCCTGGATCACCGGTGGGAACCTCGTCGCGACGCTCGCACGCCTCGCCCGGAATGTCGAGGACTGGTCCGGCGGCACCCGTATCGGAGAGTGCCTCCTCGCCTTCGCTGACGAGCACCTGCGCTCCACCGTCCGCCACGACACCACGGTGCTCATCCTGAGCGACGGCCTCGATCGGGGCGACCCGGCCCTGCTCGAGATGGCGCTTCTGGCGATTCGCCGGCGCGCCCGGCAGGTTGTCTGGCTGAATCCGCTCATGGGCGACCCGCGCTTCAGTCCCGAGGCGCGGGGGATGAGAACCGCCCTCCCGCATGTGGACCGGCTCGTTCCGGCCCACGACCTCGAGTCGCTCGAGGCCCTCCTTCCCCTTCTCACCGGCTGACGCGGACGGGACGGCGCGGCCCCGAGGACACTATGCGCATTGAGGAACGATTTACGGTGGATGCCCCCGCCGACCGGGTGTGGGCCTTCCTGACCCAGCCGGAGCGCGTGGCCGAGGCGCTCCCGGGCGCCGAGATCGACGAGCAGATCGACGACAGGACCTACTCCGGCGGGATGGCGATGAAGGTGGGTCCACTCGCCGTCGCCTACACGGGGACCGTATCTTTCGATCTCGACGAGGAGGAGCGGTCGGCGGCGGTCCATGCCCAGGGCAGGGGCAAGGCCGGGATGGGCACGGCGAGCATGAAGATGACGAGCCGGGTCTCGGGCCTTTCGGGCTCGGAGACCGCGGTGGACGTCGAGGCGGACGTCACCGTCACAGGGCTCGTGGCGCAGCTCAGCCGCGGGATGATCCAGATCGTCTCGAAGAAGATGTTCGCCGACTTCGCCGCGAATCTCTCGGCCGCGCTCGCGACCAGCGACCAGGAGGAGGACGGGCCATGATCCCACCGGAGTTCGACTACCACGCACCGACGAGCCTCGACGAGGCCCTCGAGCTCCTCGGCTCGCTCGACGACCCGAAGGTACTCTCCGGCGGCCAGAGCCTCCTTCCGATGCTGAAGCTCCGGCTCGCATCTCCAGCGAACATCATCGACATCGGTCGGATCCCCGGGCTGGACGGGATCTCCGGGGAGGACGGGGACCTCCGGATCGGCGCGCTCGTGACCGAGGCGGACCTCGAACGGGCGCCGGAGGTCGCGGCGCGCTACCCGATCCTCCTCGACACTGCCCGCGTGATCGCCGACCCGCTTGTCCGGAACCGGGCCACCGTCTGCGGGAACATCGCCCACGGGGACCCCGCGAACGACCAACCGGCGACGATGCTCGCGCTCGGGGCCGAAGTTGTCGCCACCGGACGGGACGGCGAGCGGACGATCCCGATCGACGACTTCTTCCATGGGTTCTTCATGACGGCCCTCGCGCCCGGCGAGATCCTGACCGAACTCCGGATTCCCGCGCCGCCCAGCCGGAGCGGCGGCGCCTATGTGAAGCTCGAGCGGAAGGTGGGCGACTATGCCGTGGCTGGCGCGGCCGTCCAGCTCGCGCTCGCCCACGACGGGACGGTCGCTGGCGCCGGGATCGGGCTCACGAACCTCGGGATCGCGCCGATCCGGGCGTCGGAGGCCGAGGAGGCGCTCATGGGGCGCGTGCCGGACGCTGGTGCGATCGCTGACACCGCGGCCGCGGCGGCCGATGCGGCCGACCCGATCCCCGACCGGCGAGGCTCGGCCGAGTACAAGAGGAACATGGCCCGCGT
>JAAXGI010000118.1 GCA_012267505.1 Gemmatimonadota bacterium | reverse complement strand
GAGCGCGCCCTGCACGGCGGCGGCATACGCCCGCGCGAGACCGCCCCTCCCTAGCTTCACGCCGCCGTAGTAGCGGGTTACGACAGCGACGATCTCCCCGACCCCGGAGTTCGAGAGCACATCGAGGATCGGACGTCCGGCCGATCCGCGCGGCTCGCCGGCGTCGCTCAGGCCGATGTGGGCGCCGTCACTGGGCGGACCCGCGTTGTAGGCCCAGCAGTGATGCGTCGCGGCCGGCAACTCGACGCGCACCGCATCGATGAACCCCTTGGCCTGGCCACGGCTCCCGGCCCTCCCGATCGAGGTCACGAACCGGCTCTTCCCTATGGTCGTCTCGCTTCGGCGCGTGCCCGCGGCCGGAACCGGGTAGCCGCCGGAGCCGGTTGGCCGGGCGCGTCCTTCGGACCCGGCCACCCTACCCCGCCGTGCCAGGTCCCTCCCCCGCGCGGTCCGTCCGCCAGAAGGCGATCCCGCCCGGCTGGTGCCTGAGCTCGACCGAGGCCGCGAGCTCCAAGCTCGAGAGGTCGAAGACGTCGAGCGTCCCCGGGGTGGCCCCCACCGCCTCGTTCGTCACGAACGCATACCGGCCATCGGGGCTCACGACGACACCGTGGGTGAAGGACTCGGTGGTCCCGAGCCGGGCCGTCTCCTCCCCCGCATCCAGGCTGATCACCGAGACGCCCGCGCCCGCCCGCAGAGTGACGAGGAGGCGCCCGCCATCCGGGGTCGCGGCCATGTTATAGGGTCCCGGACCCGCCGCGAACCGCCGCGCGATCCGCCATCTGCCGGTCTCCACCTCGAGCACCTCCGCCCGGGCGCTGCAGGTGACGTAGAGGAACCGGTCCGCCCGTCCGCCCGTGCCCGGACTCACCCAGGTCGGCGCGCACGACGGAGCCGCCGGATCTGGCGCGGCCGCCGGCCCCGCATCGTCCGCGGAGAGCGGCCCCTCGCTTCCAGGCCGGAGCGACATCCGCCTTGTGACCCCGAAGGTGGCGAGGCTCAGCTCGACGAGCTGGTCGGAGCGCATGCAGACGGAGTAGTGGAGGCGTCCCGAGGCGGCGATGCGGCTCCCGTGCGGGGTCATACAGGTCGTGATCCGCGCCAGCTCGGCCAGCTCCGGAGCGAAGACCACCGAGACCGATGAGGGTCCCGGATCCCCATGGAGGTCGAAGTTGGCCACGACGAGGAGACGCCCGTCCGGGGTGGACGAGAGCGTCGCCGGGAACCGGCCCAGCTCCGTCCGCCCGACGAGGGTGTCCGGCCCGGCCCGGAACTTCCAGAGCCACCCGTCCGGCGTCCCGTGGGCCACCGTCACGTAGAGGAACCGGCTGTCCGGGGAGACGAGCACACCGTGGGGCCCGTCCGTATCGGCGGGCATGATCCCCACCGGGATCTCGCGCTCGACCCGCGCCCCTCCACCCCGGCTGAAGGCGACGCGGCTCACGAGGTCGGACGACTCGTTGGCCACGTAGACGCGGTACTCGAGGCCGGGAGGGTCGGGGCCAGCATTGCCGTCCCCCTCCGCAGCAGGCCGGAGAGCGCACCCCCCGAGCACCGCGAGCCCCAACGCGAGGGCGAGCCGGCCGGGAAGCGCGGCCGGGCGACTCCGCGCGCCCGACCGGAGACTCACGGGAAGAGCGGCGCGTCGTCGGGCGGCTCCAGGCGCACGACCCAGAGCCCGGAGTTCATGTCCGAGACGAAGATGTTTCCGAGATAGGGCTGGGGACCCCATGCGTCCGGCTCGTTCGGCCGGTTCCCCGCCGGGTGCCCGGTCGGGAACCACGCGATCTCCCTCCCCTGCCGGTAGAGGTCGCCGCGGAGCTCCCCCGAGACGTCCACGACCCGGAGCCCCCCCTGGTAGTACGCCACGTAGAGCCGGTCGTCCTCCACCCAGATGTTGTGCGCCCCCGCCTCGGGCACCTCGTAGCGCCCGACCTCGACAGGGTTCTCGGGATCGTCGATCGAGAGGATGTGAATGAATCCCCTCGAGACCCGCCTGCCCATCGTGGTCCGCGGCGTGCACTCGGCGCAGTCGAAGATCTCGTCGCCGACGAAGAGGTAGGTGCGCCCCTCGGCGTTCTGGTAGGGGAAGGCGACGTGCGTGTGGCCCTCCGGGTAGGCGTACGACGAGATGACGGCAGGCTCGGTCGGCGTGCCGCCCCACCCCCCGTTTCCCACATCCAGGAGCCAGACGCCGTCGCCCCAGTAGGAGACGTACGCGATCCCGTCGAGCACCCAGATGTCGTGGAGGTACTTCCCCGGCGTGTCGATCCCCCACCTCCCGACCTCCTCCGGGGCGGAGGGATCGGAGATGTCGATGATGTGCACGTCGAGGGTCCCGTCGTGGATCGCGTAGACGAGGTCGTCCACGATGAAGGTGTTGTGCACGCCCCCGGTGAGGTTTTCCGTGTACTCCGTGATCACCGCCGGATGGGCGGGATCGGCCAGGTCGAGGAGAACGATCCCGTTTCTCCGGTCGGACGCGCCCTCCCGGGTGATGACGGCGACCGTCGCGTCGCCGTTCACCTTCACGTCGTTGACGATCCGGGCATCCACCACCACCGAGTCGGTGAGGACGGGCGCGGCCGGGTCGGTCACGTCCCACGCGTACATCTTCTGGCCGCCCTCGTGCGTCCCGACGTAGGCATAGTCGCGGCCGTCCACCCCCCGGAAGACCCAGAGGTCGGAGCTCGTGGTGTGATAGGTGAGCCCGTTTCCGACGAGGTCCGGCGCCTGGCCCACATCCCGCTCTCGCACCTCGGCGACCGCGCCCGCCGACACCGTCCCCGCGTTCGCGACGACGCGGTAGCTCCCGGGCCGCTCGGCCACGAAGGCCCCGTCCTCGTAGACCGAGGCGCCGAGCCCCGC
>JAAXGI010000189.1 GCA_012267505.1 Gemmatimonadota bacterium | reverse complement strand
TCCCAGCCGACGCCCCACCGCTCGAGGGTCCCGGTGCGGAAGTTCTCGACGAGCACGTCGGACTCGGCGACGAGCCGTTTCAGGAGCTCGGCACCCTCCGGTTTTCGGAGGTCGAGGGTGATCGACTTCTTGTTGCGCGACTCCTGGAGCCAGATGAGGGTGTCCCCGGTGTCGCTCGCGCTCGCGGTCCCGAAGCGGCGGAGCGGGTCGCCGACCCCCGGCTGCTCGATCTTGATGACCTCCGCCCCGAACTCCGCGAGGAGGGTCCCGCAGAAGGGCGCGGCGAGGAAGGTCGCGATGTCGAGGACCCGCACTCCGTCCATCGGACGGACGGCCCCCGCGCCCCCGTCCGCCCCGCCCGGTCCGTTCGCCCGCTCCCTCCGCGCAGTATCCCTTGGACCCGCCATCCCCTCACTCCTCCATCGCCACCGGGTTGCTCAGCACCCCGAAACCGGAGATCTCGATGTCCACCCGGTCGCCGGGCCTGAGGGCCGGAGCCTTCCCCTCGGTTCCCATCCACACCACGTCACCGGGGTACAGGGTGAGGTAGCGCGACATGCGGCTGAGGAAGGTCTCCACCGAGAACAGCATGTCGTTGGTCCGGAACCGGATGGTCTCGCGGCCGTTCACCCGGACGATGGTCTCCAGGGCGTCGAGGTCCACGTCGGTCTCGATCCACGGCCCCATCGGCTTGAACGTGTCGCTGTTCTTCGCTCGCCACAGGGTGCGGTCGGAGCGCTGCCAGGCGCGCTCGCTCACGTCGTTGCCGATGGTGAAGCCGAGCACCGCGGTGAGCGCGTTCTCCCGTGTCAGGTTCTTCGCCCGCTGGCCGATGACCGCGACCAGCTCCGCCTCGTACTCGACCGGCCCCTCGGAGTCGCGCGGGATGACGATGGTCTCGCCGTGCGCGATGAGTGCGTTGTTGGCCCGATACCCGATGTCGGCCTGTTGGGGGATGTCCGGCTCGCGGCCCCGGCTCGCCGCTTGGCTCCTGATGTGCTCGAGGTAGTTGAGCCCGGCCGCATAGAAGGTGCGGGGCTCGACCGGGGTAAGCAACCGAAGGGAATCGAGGGGGCGCCGATCCCCGACCGGCTCGTAGCCCGCGAACGGGCTTCCGACCACGATCTCCACGTCGTCCTCGCGGACGATCCCGTACTTGACCTGGCCGTCCGCCTCGAACCTCCCCCAGCGCATGAAGCTCCCCCTGCCTTCTTTCTGTGGAACGCGTGATACCACATCGACTCGCAATCGGCACGCGGTCGTGACCCGCCGGCCCTTTGGAAAGGTCCCTTCCTCCGGGGCTCGGGTAAGAACCGCTTCGGAAGGAGCCTGCCTCCGGTCTGGCTACTTCGCAGACTATCTCGGGCCAGGGTGCCGATCGCCGAGGCCCGGCCGGTACCGGTACCCCACCCTTCCGTAGCGGGTTTCATTCAAGCCGCGGAGGAAGGGTGGGGTCAAGGCACCGGCGAACGTACCGCGCCCTGCCCTTATCCGACAATCCGTCGATTCGCGGTTGGTGAAACCGCGATGCACCGATGCACGGACGACGGCTTCACAGACAATGACACCGCGAACGACGCGGGACTACCCGGCGAGCTCGTTCATCGCGCGGGCGAGCGCCGTGTCGCGTTCGGTGATCCCGCCGGACTCGTGGGTCGTGAGGTCCACCCGCACCGTGCGGTAGACGTTGAACCACTCCGGGTGATGGTTGGCACACTCGGCGACCAGGGCCGCCTTCGCCATGAAGCCGAACGCCTCGACGAAGCTCGCGAATACGAACTCGCGGTGAAGCTTGCCGTCCTGCACCTCCCAGCCGTCGAGGGAGGCGAGGGCCTCGTCAATCTCGCCGGCGTCGAGCACCGGCGGCGGCTCTCTTCCCGTCATCCCCGTCCCCCCTTCCGCTTTGCGAGGGTCAGCCGTAGCTCGCCTGGATGCTGTCGAGCGGTGACTTCTGGATCCCGTGGCTCGGGATGGGATAGCGAAGACCGTTTCGACTCAGCGCCTCGAGCCCCGACACCACCCCGGGGAGATAGCTCGGCGGGATCGCCATCAGCATCTCGTCGTCCTGCACGCCACCGAACTTGCGCTCCGCGTAGCACGGAATCGAGAGCGACGGCTCGCCGGTCCTGAGGGCGTTTCCCCAAGAATCCGCGCACGCGCTCTCGCCCACACAGGTGAACGTGTACTTTCGGTAGTTGCGGTACTGGAGCCCGTTGACGAAGGTGATCATCTGGCCGGGCGTGCCGTAGATGAGGCAGATGTCCGGGTTGTCGATCCGGCCGGAGGTGAGCGGCGAGACGGCGAGCGCCTCGTAGTCGCCGTAGGAGGCGCAGGACATCGCGGCCTGGTGGGCGGCGCTGTCCTCGAGGGTTCCGTACCAGACGCCGTGCATCCGGTCCCCGCTCAGCCACTCCTTGCTGCGAGGGTGGAGACCGATCACCGCCCCGCACTGCGCGCCCATGAGGTTGTCCATGGTGATGCCGATGGTCCAACCGATCCAGCGACTCTGCCCGACCACCTGGTCGGTCGCGAGCTTCTCCCTCGGATCCGGCCGCCGGATCCGCGGCACCGCTTCCATCTCCTCGACGGTGCGGTAGCGTTTCATGCCAATGGGAAAGGTCTTGAGCCGGAGGTACCGGTTGAGGGCGTCAACGATCCCCTGATAGTCGTACTCGTTCGCGTCGCCCCAGCAGTTGGCGGTGGTCATTCGATGGTCTCCTCGGCGGGCGTCCTTGAACCGCGCCCGATTGTATCCATCCGACGGCGGGCTCAGGCGTCCGCCGCCTGGAGCGCGATGAGCCGGCGCAGGGTCTTCATGCAGAGGTCGACCTGCGAGCGCTCGATGTACTCGTTCGGCTGGTGGGCCTGGTCGATGGAGCCCGGCCCGCAGACGACGGTGGAAATCCCGGCCTCCTGGAACTGCCCGGCCTCGGTGCCGTAGGCGACCACCTCGGTCTGGTTGGTGCGCGCGAGCGCCATCACGATCGCTTCCGCAGGCGAGCCGTCCTCGGGCACGAGGCCCGGCACCTTGGCGCGGATCTCGGTCGAGATGCCGGTGCCGGGATCGACCGCGCGCATGCGGGGCAGTACGGTCTCATTGGCGAATTGCTCGAAGCGGGTACGGATTTCGTCGGGGTCCGCCCCCGGCAGCAGCCGGTATTCCCACGTGAAGGCGCAGTCGAGCGGCACGAT
>JAAXGI010000198.1 GCA_012267505.1 Gemmatimonadota bacterium | reverse complement strand
CGAGTTCGGGCGGGAGAGGGCCGGAAAGACCGGCAGCCCAGAGACTGAGCGAGAGCAGGCTGGTGAGCTCTCCGATCTCAGGCGGAATCGGACCGCTCAACCGCGTCACACCGAGTGCCAGCGACGTCAGGCTGGTGAGGTTTCCGAGCTCCGGCGGCATCGGGCCGACCAGGTCATTGGCGGCCAGATCCAGCGTCTCCAAGCGAGACAGGTTGCCGAGCTCGGGAGGGACTCCGCCGGTCAGCCGGTTGTCCGTGAGACGTAGCGTCACCAGCTCGCCGAGCTCGCCGAGCTCGGGCGGAATCGTATCCTCGAGCTCGTTGTGGGCCAGATTCAGCGTCTGCAGCTTGGTCAGGTTGCCGAGCTCGGGAGGGACTCCGCCAGCCAGCCGGTTGTTCCCGACGCCCAGTGTCGCCAGCTCGGCCAGGTTGCCGAGTTCGGACGGGATCGGGCCCGAGAGTCCGTTCGCATCCAAGTTCAGTGTGACGACTCGTGCCGAGTCGTCTGTCACCACGCCGTACCACTCTCCGAGCGGCGCATCGGTGAGCCAGTGGTCGTCGTTGGACCAGCTCGTCCCCTCCGTCTGGGTGTAGAGAGCCGACAATGCCGCCCGCTCCGGGTCGGGAACCACCGTGATCTCCGCCGTCGCCTCTACCTGGTCCGCTGTCACGCTGATCGTCGCCACTCCCGGGGCGACGCCCTGCACGAGTCCGGAACTTCCCGTGGACGCAACTGTTGCCACGGCGGTGTCGCTCGACTCCCACGCGAACGCGGCTTCCGTCACTGCGTAGCCGTTCCCGTCCCGCGGCTTCGCCGACAACCGCAGCGTATGGCCGGCAAAGACAATCTCCGCGGAGGGCGTTACTTCCATAGCGGCCACGTCCCGCCTCACAGTCACCCACGCATACCCCTGCTCAGACATCAAGAGGGACCCGATGCGCCAATGGCCATACGCGGAAATCGGCGTAGTGCCGTCGACCCTCCACGCCGTCACGAGACCCGACTCGTCCACTCTCGCGACGTCCGAGTCAAGGGAATTCCAGCGGATCCACGTCAGAGCTATCTCTCTTCCGTCCTGGGCGTGCCCCACTGCCGACAGCTGGACCGTTTCGCCCCGCGCGGTGAGCGTAGTTGTGGGCGGGCTGACCCTGATCGACACCCGAGGGCCAATGGAGGGCGGGACCGAGAGAAGTGTGGTGGGACCGTCACTCTCCCCGCACGCCTTGAGCAGGGCCAGGGCCGCCAGCGCGGCCGGCAACCGGACGAGAGCTTGGCGACTGCTCACCTGATTCTCCCGAGGGGGAACGGGGTCTCGAATCGTGAGAGTGGAGTGCTCCCGTGACGCGGACTCCCTTCTCTCAAGAGATCAGGCGTCCACCGCCGGGACAACTCCGGCCGGAAGTCTGTCGCCCGGGGGCCATCTGGACCTCTCCGGACCGGTGGTGCCGGGTCGCGCGGGAGTCCCGGCCCGCGCAGCTGTCAATGGCCATTGAAAATGTCAGGGTTCCGGCCACGGAAGCTGTCAGGGTTGGGGAGCTGATTCTGGAGGGAGCACAGCGACTGGAGCGGGCCAGCTTGCCGGGGGCCCTGTCGCCGCTTTCCATCTGGAGCGGCGCCTCGCTCCGGGTGACCTTAGGAGGCAGCCGCCCTAGAGGACGTGGGCTGCGAGAGGTGGAGCATCCGCCACGATCCTGCGCCGGAAGCCCCCACGGCAGGCCACAGGGCTCCCGTGAACCAAGCGGCGGAGCGATGGCCGGAGGGACACCCTCAACCTTGGCTCTGCCGTAGGAGCAGCGCGTACCTTTCCGGCCTCCTCAAGGGCGCCCACGTCGAGGGGAGCGGGCGTCCCATGGCTTCGACCCCCTTCAGCCGGAGATGCGATCTCAAGATGGCACCCACCAAGCCCACGACACGCAACATCGAGGTATCTGTCGAGATCGACGCGCCCGCCCGCGCCGTCTGGCGGGCCATCACCGACGGCGACGCCATAGCGAACTGGTTCGCCCCGTTCGCTTCGGCCGAGCCGGGCGAGGGCGGTCACGTCACCGTGTCGTGGGGTGGCGACTCCGAGTGGACGAGCCGGATCACAGTCTGGGAGCCCGACGTTCACCTCCGCCTGGCCGACGATCTGCCGGACGCAGCCGACGACGAGGGCGCCGCCATGGCACTCGACTACTTCCTCAAGGACCGCAACGGGACAACCCACGTCGGCATCGTCAACTCGGGGCTCTCGGCCGATCCCTCCTGGGACGACGGCGTCCGGATGATGACGAACGGCTGGCGCTTCTTTCTCTGGAACCTCAAGCACTACCTGGAGCGCCACCCGGACTCGCACCGCACGATGATCAGCGAACGGCCGTGGGTGACGGGCACGCGCGAGGAGGTCTGGGACACGATCTTCGGCGACGACGGTCTCGGCGGAGTGCCAGAGCGGCCGGGCGAGGAGGCCAGCCTTCGGCTCGATGGCGACCACCTTTTGGAGGGAGCGGTCGTGCTCTCCGACCGCCCCTGGGCCTTCGCGGCGATGCTGAGCTCCCTCAACGACGGTGTGGTGCATGTGGAGATGGAAGGAAGCGGCGAACGGTGGAAGTTGGGAGTATGGCTTTCGGCCTATGGGTTGGAAGAGGGGCGATGCGATCGGATCCGCATGGCCCTCGGGCAGACGATCGCAAGGCTCTTTGCGGGGGAGGATTGAGGGGCGCGTCAGCGCAGCGGGGCGTCCAACCCCTTCTAGCGACCACATCGCGGCTGGTCGCCGCGGGGGCCTGTGTAGCAGCCACGCGCTGCCGCGCCGTAAGGATGCCACATTCGCGTCAAGCCGCCGAATCCGCGGGAGGGTGCCACGGCATGGCGTGGGTATACCCTCTGGCCCGCCGTGACTCAAGTCCTTGGTCGACCCAAACGGAGTGCCGTCCGTTATCTCGGGGCGACCCCATCGGGCCTGCACTACATGAAGTCCGCGCGTTTCTGCCAGCTCCGCAGGCCACCGTACACAGGCCACGCCGCGACGGCGGGATGCTCCGCCCGATACTCCCCCGACGCTCGGAGCGAAATCGCTTCCGGGGAGTCTTACAGACGTCCGACACAGGTGAAGGATTCCTGTGAGCTCTTAGCGGAGAAGACCCGGCCCCATGAGCACCATGAATAGCGAGGTCTACGACGCACTTATCGACGCTGGCGTCGACGAAGCCAAAGCGCGCGAGGCAGCGAAATCCGTAGCCCAGTATGACAGTGACCCCGCCGATATCAAGGCGAGTTTGCTCGTAATCAAATGGATGGTCGGCTTCGTCCTCGCGTTCGTCGTCGCCATGACCTGGCAGGTGTTCGGCTAGAGGCCTTCCGTTCCACGTCGTGGGACCTTACCGCCCCCCTCGCCTCTTTTGCCGGCGCTCCCGCTGGTTGCCAAACCAAAGCTATATCTGCTCGCCAAGGCCCGTCAGACCGGGGCGCTCGAACCATAGGTTGAGAAATGGACGCCAGGACTGAGGGGCACGACCGCCGAGCGGAGCGTTCAGCTTCGATTGGCGACCGCATAGCTGCTGGTCGCCGCCGTCCGTCATATCGGGGTGACCCCAGCGGGCCTGCACTCCACGAACTCCGCGCGTTTCTGCCAAGTCCGCGCGGCGCCGTACACAGGCCACACCCCGGCGACGGATTACTCCGTCCGATTCCCCCACCACTACGCCCGGAGCGAACTAGTTTCATGAGGGGTCTTACAGACCTCAAGCACAGGCGTGGGAATCCTCCGAGCACCTGGCGGTCTTGAGCCCGAGACTTCGGGCAGACGAGATTTGGTACTTCACCGACTCCGCGCGGCCAATTGGCGCGCTGCCGCCGACGTCACCCGACCAACCCGGGAGGAAGCCGCCATGACCGAGAAGCTCATCGACAGGAACCCCGATATCCTGGGCGGTACTCCCGTGTTCTCGGGGACCAGGGTTCCCGTGCGGATCCTGATGGAGCACCTCGAGGCGGGCGACCGGCTCGACGAC
>JAAXGI010000272.1 GCA_012267505.1 Gemmatimonadota bacterium | reverse complement strand
GCCCGCCACGACGAGGCCGGCGGCCAGAAGCGCCGCCCCTCCCCACCCGCCTCTTCTCCCCCTACGCATCCCAATCCTCTCCCCACCCGGTTCCCCCCGGGTTCCGGAGCCGCGCCCCGACGGCGCGGAAGTGCTCGGGGCCCGGGCTCCGGTGCGGACCGGGGATCAGGTATTCCCCTCCGAGGAAGTCCACGAACGCCGCCCGGAGCGGCGCCGCCGGGGGGCGGTCCTCCCAGACGGCCGCGAGCCACTCCGCGACCGCGTCGGTGGAGCGGGCCGAGGAGGCAACGCCCGCCACCTCGTAGACGGCCTCCCCGAGGGCGAGGACGGGCTTTCCGAGGAGGAGGCTCTCGGTGCCCACCGAGGAGTTCACCGCCACGACGCCGGCAGCGCCCCGGATGATGCCGTCCGTCGCGTTCCCGTTCGCGAAATGCACGCGTCCGGCCCCGGCGGCCCGGGCCCCGAGGTCCGGGTAGCGGGCCGGGCAGCTCGGATGCTCCTTGAAGACGAGCACCGGAGCCCGTCCGGAGACCGGGGCCGCCTCCGCGGCCCTGGTCAGGACGTCGAAGAAGTGGTGCATTCCGCGGATCCAGGGAGAGTGGAGGAGGAGCTGGCTGTCGAGGCCGACTTGGAACGGCGCGAAAATATAGCGCGGCGGGAGCCGAATCGCAGGAAGCGCGGCCTTCCCGCGCCGGGGCGGCCTCGGCGTGATCCGCGCCGGGAGCCCGGCGGCTCCCACGACGCCCCGCCGCTCGTAGAACGCCGGGTCGCGCGGGAGCGAGGAGGCCGCGTTCACCCCCTTCGCATCCATCTGGGTCGTGTCCGGGAGGAACCCGTTCTCGAAACGGAAGCAGGGGAGCCCGGCGTCCCGGGCCGCCACGACGACTGCCCGGGCGTCCACGGCGTTCCCTCCCCAGACGCCGACGGCGTCGGGCCGCGTCCGCCGGATCCATCCGGCCGCGTGCCCGTAGTGGAGCCGGGCGGCGGCCCGGTAGGCGCGCTCGGTCGCAGCGATCCGCAGCCGCCCGTAGTGCGGCCGCGCGCGCTTGCGCCGCATCCCGTAGTCGATGATCTCGCCGACGGCGCCGGGGGGCGGGCCCGGGCGGGGGAGGCGGGCGAGCACGCGGCACCCGAGGATCTCGGGCTCGGTGATCGCCGACCGGAGCGCGGAGAAGTAGCGTCCGACCCGCGGGGAGTTGTGCACGAGGAGGACGCGGCGCACCCTCACTCCGGCGCTTCGTGCGGACCGGCTCCCGCGTGGATTGCTTGCGTTCCCGAATCCCCGTACCCTGAGGCGGTTGTGGGCCGGCTGCGATTCCCAAGCAACGGAGATTCCATCATGTCTCGGACAACACTGATCCTGGCGGCGGCGTTCCTTGTCACCTGCCTCGCCGCCCCCGGAGCGGTCGCGCAGACGGGCGACATGGCGGACGGCGGCCCGGTCTTCGAGATGCGGACCTACACGGCGCATCCCGAGAGGCTCGACGCGCTGATGCGGCGCTTCCGGGACCACACGACCCGGATCTTCGAGAAGCACGGGATGGTGAATGTCGGCTACTGGGTCCCCACCGACGAGCCGCTCTCGGAAAACACCCTCGTCTACATCCTCTCCTACCCGAGCCGAGAGGCGGCCACCGAGGCGTGGGCGGCGTTCCGGTCCGACCCCGAGTGGAGACGGGTGAGCGAGGAGTCGCAGCGGGACGGCGCGATCGTCGAGAGTGTCGAGAGCGTCTTCATGGATGCGACCGACTTCTCGGCGATCCGGTAGCGGGAGGGCGGGCCCCGGACCCTGAGGGAGGTCGATCGTGAGCCCACGGCCGGGGGCGTGATGCGCGCCGCGCTCCGGAGCGCGCTCCCGGCGCTCGCGCTAGCGCTGGCCGCGCCGATCACGGGGGCCGCGCAGTTCGACTTCGACCCGGCGCTCCTTACCGAGGTCGTCCCCGGTGCCACCCGCTTCGGCGAGCGGGTGGGTGAGCCCCCGGTCTTCGAGGCCTACGGCGCCGATCCCGCTACGGGCGCCGAGACCCTGGTCGGCTACGCCTTCGTGACCGCCGACATCCCCCCCGAGGTGCAGGGCTACACCGCGCCGATCACCGTCCTCGTCGGGATGGATCTCACCGGGACCGTTACGGGGATCGAGATCCTCGCCTACCGCGAGTCGCTCATCGGGAGCCGGGGCGACTTCCTGAACCAGGGAAGCTACCTCCGGCAGTTCCCCGGAAAGCACGTCATCGATCAGTTCCGGGTGCGCGACGACATCGACGGGATCTCGGGCGCCACGCTCACCGTGGACGCGATGGCCCGCGGGATCAGAAACGCAGCCCGGCGCGTCGCCGCCTCCTACCTCAGCGCCGCGCCGGCGGAGGCGGCGCCGAGGTACATCGGAACGACCCCGCCCGAAGAACTCGAGGAGCTGCTCTGGGCCGAGATCGTAAACCTCGGGTTCGCCGCCCAGGTGAACGTCCTCGACGGGCCGATCCAGGTGGTCCTCTTTCTCCTCTACGTCTCCGACCCCGCGGTCGGGGAGATGATGGTGGGGCCCGCCAACTTCCAGACCGCGATCGACTCGCTCGGGATGCGCGAGGAGAGCCACCTCATGCTGCTCGGGCTGAGCGGCCGGGACCCCTTCTTCTTCCGGCCCTCCGGACTCAGTTTCCGCCAGGATGGGGAGATCTTCCCCGTCGAGAACACCGACCTCGCGATGTTCCCCCTCCTCCGCGCGGGGAACCTCCAGGGCGAGGTCCGGCGCTCGGGCCTCCTCTGGCTCGACGGATCGATCGACCTCGCCGAGCCGTTCGACATCGTCCTGGACATGGGGCCGCGCGGCGAGACCGGGACCGGCTCCTACCTGGTGATGCCCCCGCCGCCACCACCCGCACCCGTCGTCGCCGTCGCCGCGGAGGCAAGTACGGAGAGCACCGCGGGGGGCACGGCCGAGGGCACGGCGGGAGGCGCCGCGGGGAGCGAGGGCACGGAGACACCGGCGGCCGCGGGTCCCGCGCCGGCGGGCGGCGGCGCGCAGGCGGCGGCGCCCGCGATCGACTTCGAGGCCCTCCTTCTCGAGGAGGCCGAGGAGGAGGCCACGCAGCTCGAGCGGGTGCTCGAGCGCACCTCGTGGGTCCGCGTCGCGGGGTTCGGCGTCCTCCTTCTCCTCGCGACGCTCACGCTCGCCACGAAGTCGCCGCGCCTCCGCTGGACGACGCTTCTCGCCACCTTCCTCCTGCTCGGGTTCTACGATGGGGGATTCCTCTCGGTCTCCCACATCCTGGCCGCGATCTCCGTCGGGCCCTCCGTCTTCCTCGGGGACCTCCCTCTCCTCATGCTCGCGGGGTTCACCGTGGTGACGACGCTCCTCTGGGGGCGCGTGTTCTGCGGGTTCCTCTGCCCCTTCGGCGCGCTCCAGGACTTCCTGGAGAAGGTCGTCCCCCGGCGGCTCCAGAGGGAACTCCCGCCCGTGATCCACCGGCGGCTCCTCAAGCTCAAGTACGCGATCCTCGCGCTCATCCTCCTTCCCACGGTCCTCGGGACGGGGCTCACGATCTTCCAGTACTTCGAGCCGTTCGGGACCGTCTTCTACCTGAGCTCCTCGCTCCTCCTCTGGACGATCGCGGGCGGGATCCTCCTCCTCTCGGCGATCGTTCCGCGCTTCTACTGCCGCTACGCCTGTCCCCTCGGCGCGGCACTCGCAGTGGGCTCGCTCGCGGCACCGTTCCGGATCGCGCGGGTCGAGCAGTGCGACTTCTGCAAGGTATGCGAGCAGAAGTGCCCGACGGGAGCGATCACCGGGCCGGAGATCGACTTCAAGGAGTGCGTGCGCTGCAACACCTGCGAGATCCAGCTGCGCGACAAGACCGGGGTCTGCCGCCACGACATCGAGAAGGTCCGGCTCCGCGTCGCGAGCCCTCCGCTCGCGGGCTCTGGCACGTTCGATGTCTGAGCCGCGCGCTCCGGGCCGCTGGACCCGGCGCCGGGCGCTCGGGATCGGGGTGGCCGCCTGCGCATCGCTCGCCCTCGGGGGGGCAGGCGTGCGGGCGTTCAGGGAGCTGGCGCGCCTCCACCGCCTCCGCGCCGTACGGCACCGGATGGGCACAGAGGTGGCCGTCACCGTCCACCATACGGATCCGGTCGAGGCCAGGCGGCTCGCCGGGGCCGCCTTCGCGGAGATCGAGCGCCTCGAGGGGATCCTGAGCCGCCACCGCAGGGGGACCGCCCTCGACCGGCTGAACCGCGAGGGACGCCTCGACGACGCCCCGCCCGAGCTCACCGGACTCCTCACCGAGGCCCGGACCTACTCGGAGCTCACCGGCGGAGCCTTCGACATCACGGTCGCGCCGCTCCTTCGCCTCTACGAGTCGGCGGCGGCGGGAGGGCGCCTACTGGGGCGGGCCGAGATCAGGGCCACGCTTCCGCTCGTCGACTACCGGAACGTCCACGTCGAGGCGAGCACCGTCCGGCTGCTCGAGCCCGGGATGGAGGTCACGCTCGACGCGATCGCGAAGGGCTACATCGCCGACCGTGCGACGGCTGTCCTCGTGGATGGCCGTGCCGTGCACGCGATGGTCGAGGCCGGCGGGGACGTCGCGTCGGCCGGCGGCTCCGGTGGCACGGGCCCCTGGCGTGTCGGGATCGAGGATCCGCGCGTCCCCGGAGCGATGCTCGGTGTCGTCGAGCTCGACGGGGAGGGTGCCGCGACCTCGGGGGACTACCGGGCAGCGTTCACGCCGGACCGCGCGGCCCACCATATCCTCGATCCGCGGACGGGGCACTCCCCCGGCGAGGCGAGCGCGGCCACTGTCGTCGCCCCGACCGCGAGCAAGGCCGACGCGCTATCGACGGCGGTGCTCCTGCTCGGGCCCGACGCCGGGCTCGCGCTCCTCGACGCGACGGACGGCACCGAGGGGCTCGTCGTCGGGAAGGATGGCACCGCGTCCCGGAGCCGGGGGTTCGGCCGTTACCTCGCCTGAGGCGCTCCTCCCGGGGCCAGTCCCACACCACAGCCGCTACCAGATCGTCAGCTGCCTGCGAACCGGCGTCGATGCCAGCCTCCGGCGAACGGCCGTGCGGACCAGCCGGTCATCGGGGGAGCAGACACACAAATGTTGCCGACGCGCTCACCGCAACAACGCATCCGCGCCTCCGGTCTCACCCGAATGGTCCCGAGGCTACCCGCCACGGCTTCAGTATCCGATTAAGGACGTCAAGACAGCAGCGTAGGGCTGACCTCCGCGGGGCCGGGTGTCAGGTGAA
>JAAXGI010000214.1 GCA_012267505.1 Gemmatimonadota bacterium | reverse complement strand
CGCCCTGACCGAGCGACCGCTCCTGAACGCCTCGCTCCGGACGACGGTGGTGGTGGACTCGATCGGTCCCTCCGCTCCGGACGGCGCGCTCTCCCGGGAGCTCTCGGCGCGCGTCCGCCTGGCGCTCGCTCCCTGGAACGAGCCGGCGGCCGCCGTCGAAGAGTTGCGGGAGCGCCTCGTCGATCTCCCACTCACCGTCGAGCCGGCCGGAGGCCCCCTGCCCGCCACCGCCGGAAGCACCTCCTCCTCCGGGAGCATGTCCGCCGCCAACGCCGCCGGGGGCTTCCGTGCGATCCGCGCCGCGATCCACCTCGTCTTCCCTGATGTCGCGGCCGTGGTGCCTGCCGTCACACCCCTCCCGGGCCGGATCGCGGACTTCCGGGCGCTCGCCGGCGAGGTCTATGGCTTTGCCCCCTTCCGCATGGACGAGGAGGCGCTCCTCGCGCTTCCCGGCTCGCTCGACCGCGTCCGTACGGGCGTCTACACGGCGGCCGTGCGTTTCTACGCGGAACTCATCGCCCGGAGTGCCGGATGAGCGGGGACCGCCGGGAGCGGGGGCTCCTGGAGGCGCTGGCTGCCAACCGCGGTGCGGCCGCAGTCGGAGCGGTGGTTCTCGTGCTCGCCGCCGTCCTCGTGGTGGGCTCGCTCCGCCGGCCGGAGCTCCCCACCTATCCCCCCTCCGCTCCCGGGACGAGACCTGCGGCGGGCCGGCTGGTCGGGCCGACCACCTACACCGTCGACGCCCGCCAGTCGGACCGCTGGCAGCTCTTCTCCTTTGCCGAAGGCGGCGTTGTGGATGAGGAGGACGGTTCGGACTGGGACCTCGGGTTCAGGCGGTTCCAGGTCATCGCGAATGGAGGCGACGGGTTTGCGGGGGATGGCGGCGCCCTCCGACTCGGGGCTGTGTCCCTCGACTCGATCACCGAGCTCCCCCTCCGGGGGTATGAGGGCACGCGGGTGGAACGTGGCGATTCCATCGTCGCCCCGCTCGAGGACTGGTACACCTACTCGTTTCTGACCCATCTTCTGAGGCCGACGGGAGAAGCGTACGCCGTCAGGACGGCGGACGGCCGCTTTGCGGCTCTCCGCTTCCTCGGGTACTACTGCCCCGGGGCACAGCCGGGGTGCGTTACCTTCGAGTACGTCTACCAGGGTGCGGGCGGCCCGGCGCTTCGGCCCGGCGCAGACGGTTCCGACCACGACGGATGAGGGGGACGCGGCGGGTCCGGGGTCGGGTCCGGTCCGGACGCGCGGGCGTTGGCCGGGACACGCGGTGTGGGGGGAGACTGGTGTGCTGAGAGAGACTGACAAGCAGACGGTCGGTGAGCTGACCGTCACGATCGACCGGCTGATCTGCGTCGGGTTCGGGGACTGTATCGAGGTGAGCCCCGAGGCCTTCGAGCTCGACGACGAGGGGATCGTCGTCTTCCGGCCGGGCGTGGAGGGAGTGTCTCCTGAGGAGCTCATCGAGGCGTGCGAGAGCTGTCCCGTGGATGCGCTCACCGTCTTTGATGCCCGGGGCATCCAGATCGTCCCGTGATGGGGCAGGCCGGAGGGACCCGCGACGGCGCCTCCTCCCCGGGTGCGGGGCGCGTGAGAAGATTCCGGACCTACGGCGAGGTGGACCACGGCACCGGATCGGCCCTCCTCGAGCAGGTCATCGAACAGCGTGCCCGCCTCGCCCGGCGGCTCGCGGGCGTCGGTGCGACCGTGGCGGTCGCGAGCGGGAAGGGCGGGGTGGGGAAGAGTCTCGTGACCGCGAACCTCGCCGCCGCGCTCGCTTCGCGCGGACAGCGCGTCGGCGCCGTGGATGCGGACCTGAACGGTCCGTCGCTCGCGCGGATGCTTGCGGCCGACACGGCCCCGCTTGAGGACCGCGAGACGGGAGTCGTGCCGTCGCCTGCCGTGGGAGGAGTGCGCGTCATCTCGATGGAGCTCCTGCAGGAGAGGGAGGATGCGCCGCTCCGGTGGCGCGACCCCGGGTCCGACACCTTCCTCTGGCAGAGCAGCATGGAGGCGACCGTACTCCGCGAGTTTCTCGCCGACGTCGACTGGGGCGGTGCGGACGTTCTCCTGATCGACGTGCCCCCCGGGACCGACAAGATCACCCGGCTCCTCGAGCTCGTGCCGGACCTCTCGGCCATGCTCCTCGTCACGACGCCCGCCGAGATCACCCGGGCCGTCGTGGCGAGGTCTCTCCGGCTCGTGCGCGAGGCGGGCGTCTCGCCCCTGGCCCTCGTCGCGAACATGACCGGCTACGCCTGCCCCTCGTGCAACCGGCGCCACCGGCTCTTCCCCGGCGACGGAGCACGCGAGCTCGCCCGCGCGACAGGCTGCCCGATCTGGGCGGAGATCCCCTTCGATCCCCGGCTGGGTGAGGCGACCGAGCGGGGGCGTCCCCTCGTCCTGGACCGCCCGGACGCCCCTGCGGCCGCGGCGTTCGCCGGACTTGCCGGGCGCATCGAGGCGCTCCTCGATGCACGGCGTGCCGCCGCCGCGCCGGCCGGGAGGGCCGTGCAATGAAGTTCCTCTGCATCGGGTGCGACGAGGTCATGGGATTCGTGGAGCGGCAGCTCCCGGGAGACGGAACGCTTGCCGCCGTCTTCAGCTGCGGGACGTGCGGGCGCGAGATGGCGATGCTCACGAATCCGATGGAGACGCAGCTCGTGAGCTCGATGGGGGTGAAGATCGGGGGGCGCGAGGTCCGCGCACAGCCGCTCGAGGCCACGAGATCGGGGCTCGAAGGGGGACGTGGGGAGGCCTTCAGGGAGGCGGAGCCGCCCGCCCGCCGCCGCCCGCCGCCCGTGGAGTGGAGCCCCGAGGCCGTCGAGCGGCTGGGGCGGGTGCCGGGCTTCGTGCGGGGAATGGTCAAGCGGATCTATACCGACTATGCACGGGAGCGGGAGATCCGGACCCTCACCCCGGAGGTCATGGACACTGCGCGCTCCGAACTCGGCCTCGAGGGGATGTAGGGCCGGACGGCGATGAGCGGAGCGCTCCACCGGAAGTACCGGCTGGCCGCATGGGTCTACCTCCATGTGGGGATCCTCTACCTCGCCGCCGTATGGGCGATGGCCGGGGCCGGGATCCTCCCTCCGGACCGCGGACCGGTATGGGTCTGGATGGCCGTCGGCGCGGGCATCCTCACCATCGTCTTCTGGGGGCTCCGGAGTTGGCGGAACCCATGGTTCGCGCGGGTGATCTGGGGTCTCCACGCCCTCCGCCTCCCCGCCCTGATCGAGGGCGCGTTCTTCCCGGGAGCCGGTACCGGGCTTCCCGGGAGCTTCTACCTGACGGCGCTCGCCGTCGTGCTGGTCAACCTCGGGGTGCTTGCCCGGGCCGCATGGGACCTCTGAACGGTCCGGACCCCGCGGTCGTCGCGAGAGGTGTCGGGTACAGGTATCCTTCGGGCCGCACGGGACTCAGGCCGCTCGACTTCTCCGCCCGGCCGGGCGAGATCGTGGCGGTGCTTGGCCCGAACGGCTCAGGCAAGAGCACGCTGCTCCGCCTCCTCGCGACCGACCTCAGGCCGAGCACCGGGTCGCTCGCGCTTCTGGGCCGCCCGGTCCGGGGGAGCCTCGCCCGGATCCGGCGGCGGATCGGCTACGCACCGGACACGCCCGTCCACTTCGGCGTGCTCACCGGACGCGAGAATGCGGAGCGCTTCCACCGGATGGTCCCCGGCCCGGCGGCGGACGCCGTGCCTGCGCTCCTCCGTGCTTTCGATCTTGCGGAGGAGAGCGACGTCCCGGTCTCGGAGTACTCCTACGGGATGCGCAGAAAGCTGCTCCTCGTCGAGGCCCTCTCCTTTGCACCCCGGCTGGCTGTTCTCGACGAGCCCGCCGTTGGGCTCGACCCGCGCGGCGTCTCGGCGCTTCGGGATGCGGTCTCGGCGCTCCGGGGGACGGGCGGGTGCGTGGTCATCGCCTCAAACGAGGTCCGGGAAGTCCCGCTCTGGTCCGACCGCGTGGTGTTCCTCCACCGGGGGAGGATCGTGGAGGCCGCGCCGCTCGCCGACCTCCTCGCGCGTCTCGCGGGACACACCCGCATCGAGGTCGGCCTTGAAGACGCCGCGCCCGGCCCGTGGCTCGGGCGTCTGGCGGAGGTTCGCGGGGTCGCGGGGGCCACGCCCACGCCGGAGGGCGCGGTCATCGAGAGCCCGGCCGGCACCGAGCCGCTTCCCGCGCTCCTCGAGGTGCTCCTCGAGGCGAAGTGCCGGGTCCGGAGCGTCCGGGTCCGGAGCCCCGACCTCGGCGACCTCTTCGAGGCGCTGACCGGGGAACGGCTCGGCGAGCGACGGAGCCCGCCCGCCCGGGGGGAAACGGGCGGGTGAGGTTCCCGGTGTGGCGGCTCGAGTGGCGGCTCGCGCTCCGCCGCCGCCGGCTTCTCCTCCTCAACACCGCGATTCCCCTTCTTCTCGTCCTCCCACTCGCCGCCGGCGGGGCGCCCGCATACCACGCCTCGGCCGCCTACGCCGTCCTCTTCGTCCTCTTCGGTACATTTGGCTCGGCGATCCCGCTCCTCAGGGACGGGGAGGGCGGTCCGCTCCGGCGGGTGATCCTCCGGGGGATCCCCGAACGCGTGCTCTTGGCCGAACGGATCCTGGCCGGCGTCGTCCTCGACACCCTCGAGATTCTACCCGCGCTCCTCGTGGTCTCCTGGCTGGGAGGGGCCGGCGGGCCGGCGC
>JAAXGI010000153.1 GCA_012267505.1 Gemmatimonadota bacterium | reverse complement strand
GGCCAGCACTGCCCCGAGGGGTGGAGCTTCCACGTCGAGCCTCTGCCGCAGATCCGTGGAGTCGAGACACCGGGGAGCGCCGAGGCGAGCTACTACACCTGGGTGGACTGGTGGGGGGCGTTAGGGCTCGGGGAGAATGTCCCGATCAACACCGGGAACTCCTCGGAGGGCCTGCTTGTCTGGAATAACGGCGAATGGGTAGTCCTGCGCGTTCCCTATCCCCTCGGCTTCTATACGAAGTGGATGGATGGGCGGATCGACGACCCGTCGGGTGGCTGGAAGGGCCGGGGACTCTGGGCCACTGTGAGCACGCGGGCGCCCTTCCACATGGAAGGAGGGCAGGGGACCACGAGCAAGGTGATGAAGTTCCAGCTTCGCCCGGACCCGCTGGCGGGATAGCAGCCCCGTACACGCCGAGCACGGGATGGGATAGCGGGGTGGTCCGCGGCTCCCGGGGAACACCGCTGCGGCGGATTGCCGCCCTGTGGACTACCCGTCGCCGCCCATCCAGAGGTGCATTGTGTTCACCGGCTTGCCCTGGAGCTTGAGGTAGTAGAAGAGCTGCCCCTTGTGCTGCGCCAGATGCCAGATCATCCCGTTGCAGTGCTGGAACAGCGAGAGCTCCGGGCCGCCCCACGGGGCCGTGCTCCGCTCGTTCACCAGACGTTCGGAACTCACCTCAGCGAACATCTCTATCGCCGTCGCCTCATCCTCCGCCAACAGCTTGAGCGCTTCCTCGACGCTGGACACGCTCCCCATCGCCTCGGCGCTCGGAAGCATCTCTTCTCCCGGCATCTCCGACACGTCAGTCCCCTCCGCGATCCCCCAGTCCCCTGTCACGAACGAGCGGACCACGGCACCGCACGCTTCCGTCAGGTGCTTGAGCAGCTGGCCCGTCGTCATCCAGTTGCTTCCGGTGGACGGCTTCCAGTCGAGCATGTCTCCGTCAACGAGTCGCATGAGTGCCGCCGTCGTGCGGTAGACACTCTGAGCGTCCTCTCTGAGTATCTCGTTCAGTGTCAAGGCTCCCTCTCCCGTCGCAGTTTCGTGCGTGTGCCGCCCGGGTCCGCATGTGAGGCGCACGATAGTGGAAAGCCCCGTACCGGGAAACCGACGGTCCTGGAGGGAGATGGCGTCAAGGCTCGCTGCCGAGCGGCCCGCGCGCGGCTCTGGCCGAACGCAGGCCGGCGCCGTACTATCCCACCTGATATCTACCGTGGGCATGGTCCGGCCCCGGGGCTTGGAGGGAGGCCCCGAACCGGGTCCGGGTAGCGTGCCACCGGCCGTTCACCGTTTTTTCTTGCGAGGGAACTATGTTTGTATCTGTTCGTGGCATCCGTGCACCGCGCTGGGTCGCCGCACTCGTCATGGCGGCTGTCGCAGTACCCGCGGTGGCTTGGGCCCAGAGTGCTCAGGAGCGCCGGAATCCGGATGGACAGTGGCGCTTCCAGAGCGCGGATGCCTGGGGCACGCGCTACTCTTCAGCCAACCAGATCAACGCCTCTAACTTCAACGATCTCGCAGTGAGCTGGATCTGGCGGGCGGACAACTACGGACCTGTGGAGGAACTGCAGTTCAAGGCGACTCCCCAGTACATCGACGGCGTGCTCTACACGGTCGCAGGCCACCGACGGACGGTCGTGGCGCTCGACCCCGCGACGGGCGAGACCCTCTGGACATACCGGGAGCCCAACACCGAGCGCTTCGAGCGCTCGATGCGCCAGAACTACGGGAAGGGCGTGGCGTTCGCGGAGCTGGATGGCCGCCTCGTGGTTTACTTCTCCTCGCCCGGTTTCTTCCTCCATGCGATCGATGCGGCAACGGGCCGGCCTCTCGAGGGCTTCGGTTCGCCTGTTCCCATCGAGGGCTTCCCGGAGACGGGCGTCGTCGACATGCTGCCCCCCATCCTTGACGGGTGGGGTCCTTGGGAGGACTGGGACCAGCCGTATGATCCGGACTACGGTGTGCCCCGCGAGCTCGGCTACATCACGACGTCCTCGCCGCCGATCGTCGTGGACGGAGTGGTCGTTGTCGGCAACTCCGCCGAGCAGGGTTACAACCAGACAAGGGTCGAGAACATCCCGGGTGACATCCTGGCGTTCGACGCCCGGACCGGGGAGCACCTGTGGAAATTCCACGTCATTCCGCGGCCTGGTGAGTTCGGTCACGAGACGTGGGAAAACGACGCTTGGCAGTGGACGGGCGACATTTCTTCGTGGGCTCCGATCTCCGCGGACTACGAGCGGGGAATCGTCTACCTCCCGACGAATCCTCCGACAGTCGACTATTTTGGGGGCTTCCGGCCCGGAGCCAACCTGTTCGGGACGAGCACGATTGCTCTGGACGTTCACACGGGCGAGCGCGTGTGGCACTTCCAGACCGTCCACCACGACGACTGGAACTACGACCTGCCGAACGTTCCGATTGTCGCGAACCTGAATGTAGACGGGGAGCAGGTTCCGGCGGTCATCCAGACGACCAAGCAGGGGCTTATCTTCACGTTCAACCGCGAGACCGGCGAGC
>JAAXGI010000070.1 GCA_012267505.1 Gemmatimonadota bacterium | reverse complement strand
GGGACCGGGACGTACAACATCGACCATGAGAACGTCGGGTTCACGGATGTCCAGGCGGGAAGCTATGTCTTCATGGACGCCCAGTACCTCGCGATCGGCGGAGAGGCCGATCCGGAGGTGTACACCGACTTCGAGTCCTCGCTGACGATCCTCACCACCGTTCTGAACAGCCAGCACGAAGGACGCGCGACAACGGACGCCGGGGCGAAGGCATGCACGATCAACCAGCCTTGGCCGATCGTGAAGGGCGAGAGCGGAATGGCGTACCGGTCGGGCTCGGATGAGTTCGGTACTCTCGTCTACGAGGACCCGTCGCGCACGTACCGGGTCGGCGACCGGCTCGAGCTGATCGTCTCGCACTGCGATCCCGTCGTAAACCTCTACGACCACCTCTACGCGGTCCGGGGCGACCGCGTAGAGGCTGTCTGGCGGATCGCGGCGCGGGGGAAGTCGGTCTGAAGGCATGTCCCGGGCGATTCCACTGCCCCGGAGTTCCGCCCGGTCCTTGCCGCGGATCCGCGCCGCTGGCAATTTTCCGGGCGCCGTGGGCGGGTGGACAGGGACGTCGAGCCGCCTCGTTCTTGGGCGGCAGACGAGACCGTGGCTTCGCGGCCGGGCCGTCCCGGTTTGCCCCAATCACTGACCGGAGGCTTCCATGATTCCCTGGCTTGTGCCCATTTCCATCTTCTGGACCTTCGCGGCCGTCTATCTCGGCGGCTCACCCCTCCGTTTCGAGGGGGGCGGGGGGGCGATGCAGACTATCGGCCTTCTCCTGCATTTCGTGGCCTACCTCGTCCTGTATGCCGTGCTCCGGATCGTGCTGATGGGAGTCGCGGGCCCGATCTTCGGCGGCATCGTGTTCCCGGCGCTCGTGGCGTCCATCCTCATCCCCGTTCTCGGAAAGCTCGTATTCCGACTGGTGGGCGTGCGCATCGTCTCGACCGCGTAGCTCCTCTGCGAGGGCCGGACCCATGATGCATCGATACTTGCTCCTCCCCGGAACTCTCGGCCTCGGCCTCCTGCTGGTTCCCGGCAACGTGCCGGCGCAGGAAGCGGTGCCCCTGGACCGTCTGCGTCTCCCTCCGGGTTTCCGGATCGAGGTGTATGCCGAGGGACTCACGAACCCCCGGTCGATGGTGCTCTCGGAGTCCGGGACGCTCTTCGTTGGCACGCGGACGAATCCGCGGGAGCTGCAGCAGGGGGGTGGGAGCGGCGCGGGGGTCTATGCCATCCGGGACCGGGACGCGGACGGCCGGGCCGACCAGATCGTGGAGTTCGGCCAGGGCCTGAATGTTCCGAACGGGGTCGCCCTGAGTGGCGGCGATCTCTATGTGGCCGAGATCGACCGGATCCTCCGTTATGACGATATCGAATCGCGGCTGGACGACCCGCCCGATCCCGTCGTTGTGACGGATGCCTTCCCTGCCGACTGGCTGCACGGGTGGAAGTTCATCGCCTTCGGACCCGGCGGGAAGCTCTACGTCCCGGTCGGTGCCCCCTGCAACGTATGTGACCGGAGCGGCGACGCGCCGGTGTACGCCTCGATCACCCGGATGAATGCGGACGGGACGGACCTCGAGATCTACGCGAGCGGGATCCGCAACTCGGTCGGCTTCGACTGGCACCCCACGACGGGCGAGCTCTGGTTCACCAGCAATGGCCGCGACGGGTGGGGAGATGACCGCCCGCCCGATACGCTGAACCGTGCCGCGCGGTCGGGGCTCCACTTCGGCTATCCCTACTGCCACGGCGGCGACATGCTGGATCCCGATTTCGGGGAGGGTAGGTCGTGCGGCGACTACGAACCGCCGGCGCGCAACCTGGGCCCGCACGTGGCTGCTCTCGGGATGCGGTTCTACACCGGTGAGATGTTCCCGGAGGAGTACCGGGGCCAGATCTTCATCGCCGAGCACGGCTCATGGAACCGGAGCCCGGAGGCTGGCCACACCGGCCACCGGATCACGGTCGTGCGGATCGACGGGAACGAGGCGATCGGCTACGAGCCCTTCATCGAAGGTTGGCTCCAAGCCGACAACACGGCGTGGGGACGGCCGGTTGACGTCCTCGTCATGCCGGACGGTGCGCTCCTCGTCTCTGACGACACGGCGGGGGTCATCTACCGCATCAGCTACGGTTCCTGACCGCCCGCCTGTTCGCCGGTGGATGCGGTGACGGCCAGCACCGTTACCCCGCCCCGTACCTCGAGGGGCCGCCGCGGTCGCCCCTGTGCGATGCGACCTCCAACTGAATATAAGGCCATGTGTCCGGGGATCGTCACGCGAGGCGACCGGTTCCGCGCTCGCTCTGGGCGGGTTGCGCCGGGAAGGCGACGCCCTTCCCCTCGGCTTGCATGCACAGCGTTCCGACACCACGCGGAAATCCGGCGGAGAGCATTGCTGTGAGAAGGCCCGAAGTCTGGCTCCGGGGTCCCGTAGAGGGATATGAGCCCCTCCTGATGCCTGTTGTCCACGCGCTCATGCAGGTCCGCGAGGACGTAGATCGGCTCGTCCAGTCGGTTCCCCCTGGGGATGTCTGGGCCCGTCCGGGTGGTGCAGCCTCGATCGGCTTTCACGTGCGGCACCTCGGCGGCGCGCTCGACCGGTTGCTCACCTACGCGCGCGGGGAGGCGCTCTCGGAGGCCGAGATCGCGAGAGCCCGGTCGGAGGCCGAACCGGGGGACCCGGTGCCCGGGCTCAGAGAGGTGGCTCTCGCCACGTACGGGTCGATCGACCGCGCACTCGGGCAGCTTCGTGACACCTCGGCGGACGAACTCCTCCATTCGAGGAGGGTGGGGCGCGTCGGCCTTCCGAGCACGACGCTCGGCCTCCTCTTTCACGCCGCCGAGCACAGCACGCGCCACGCTGGGCAGGCGATTTCGACCGCGAAGATCCTGGCGGGCGGTCCGGACGCCTGACGGGCCTGCATCCGCGCCGGGCCGCGGGAGCGGGGGGAACGGCTACGGGCCAGGTTGCGCTGTCGGGTCCCGGGCCGGAAGGATGAGCCGTGCCCGCGCGCCCGGAGCGGCGTCCCGCTTCTCGAGGAGCAGGCGCCCCCCGTGCGCTTCTACGATCCGGCGGCTCAGCGCGAGTCCGATGCCCGAGCCGGTGGCCTTCGTCGTATAGAAAGGGACGAAGAGGTCCGCGGCATCGTGGAAGCCGGCTCCTTCGTCCTCGACGACCACCTCGAGCGTGTCTCCCCCGGCGCTCCACCCGATGCTCACGGCCCCTCCGGTCTCCTCGGCCGCCTCGACGGCGTTCCGGACGAGGTTGATCAGCGCCTGCTCGAGCTGTGCGCGGTCCGCTAGGATCGTGGTCCGAGGGCCGGGGATCACCTGCACGTCCGAGCGGGTCTCGAGCTTTGCCATGCGCGAGACCCACTCTCCGACGTCCACCGGCGCGAGCTCGGGCGGGGGGAGCCGCGCGAGTGTGGCGTACGCGGCCATGAAGCGGCTGAGCGACTCGGCCCGTCCGTGGATGACCTCGAGGCCTCTCGGGAGATCCTCGTCCGCGGCGTCCCTTGCCGCGCCGTCCTCAAGGATCTCAATCAGGCTTGCTGAGATCGACTTGATCGGCGCCAGTGAATTGTTGATTTCGTGGCTAAGCACGCGGATCAGGCGCTTCCACGCCTCCCGCTCTTCCTCGCGGAGCGCGCGCGTCAGGTCCGAGAGGACCACCAGCCGAAGGCGCTCGCCCCCTTGGCGGGCGATACTCCGGCGCACCTGCCACCGGCCGTCGCCGCTTGGATGGCTCAGCTCGAGCGTGCGCGGCGCGGGCCCCGAGAGGACCGCCTCGAGGCGAAGCTCGCCGGCAGTCCTGCCCACGGCGTCTTCCCTGCTCCGGCCGAGCAGACGCTCCGCGGCTCGGTTGAGGAGACGGAGCCGCCCCGCGTCGTCGAAGGCGAAGAGGACCACATCGATCTCGGCAAGCACGCGCCGGAGGAGAGCGCTCGCCTCAACGGCGCCGATGCGCTGGTCGCGGAAGACCGCCTCCAGGCGGTTCGCCTCGTGGTAGGCGAGCCCGAGAGATCCGTCGACGCCCTCTTCCCTGAGCCGGATCGAGAAGTCGCCCTCGCGAAGGGAGGCGAGAACGTTCGCCAGCGTGCGTATCGGCCCGACAGTGCGGGAGCGGACGGCGAGGGCCAGGGAGATCCAGCCAGTGACCGCAAGCAGGACGATGACGAGCCGTGCTGCGCTCGGGAGGGGCACGAGCCAGGCGAGGAGGGCGGAGGCGAGAATGCCCGGAAGCCCTGCGGCAAGCATGCCGAGGAGGACGCGGGTGTCGTAGCCCGGGCGCCGGGGAGGGGGCGCGGAGGGGGACACCGTCAGAGGCCGTGGCGCTCCATGCGCCGGTAGAGCGCCCCGCGGCTCACGCCGAGTTCCCCGGCCGCCCGGCTTACGTTGCCCCGGTTCCTCTCGAGCGCTTGGCGGACGAGGTAACGGTCCGCCTCGTCGAGTGTCATCCGCTCGAGGCTGGGGGTCGGCTCGCGCCTCCGGCGGAGCGCTAGGTCCCCCGCCCGGATCCGGCTTCCGGTGGCAAGGAGAACGGCCCGCTCGACCGCGTGCCCGAGCTCGCGCACATTGCCCGGCCATGTGTGCCGCGCCAGCTTGCGGAGCGCTTCGCCGTCGAATCCCTCGATCTCCCGCCCGTAGCGGCGGCGCTCCCTCTTAAGGAAGTGGCGTGCGAGAAGCGGGATGTCCTCGGGTCGTTCCCGGAGAGGCGGAAGCCGAATCTCAACCGTATTCAGGCGATAGAGAAGGTCTTCGCGGAATTCCCCCCGCGAGACGGCATCGGCGATCTTGGCGTTCGTGGCGGACACGATGCGGACGTCGACCCTCAGGAGCTTGGCGGACCCGAGGCGTGTGAGTTCCCCCGTTTCGATGACCCTCAGGAGCTTCGACTGCTGGCCCACGGGCACGTTCGCGATCTCGTCCAAGAAGAGGGTGCCCCCGTCTGCCAGCTCGAAGCACCCCGCCCGGTCCTCCCGGGCATCCGTGAATGCGCCCCTCACATGGCCGAACAGCTCGCTCTCGAAGAGCCCCTCGGCGAACCCGCCCGCGTTGACGGCCACGAACGACTCCTCCGCGCGCCCGGATAGCGCGTGGATCCAGCGGGCGATGACCTCCTTTCCCGTTCCGTGCTCGCCGGTGACGAGAACGTTCGCCTCCGACGGTCCCACCCGCTCCATGAGCCGGATGACCGGTTTCATCACCGCCGACCCCGCGATGAGAACCGGGCCGTCCACCGTGGCCGACCTGCGCGCTTGGTCCTCGAGAAGCCGGGTTTTCCTCAACGCCCGCCGGAGCTCGACCTGGGTCCGGATCGTGGAGAGAAGCCTCGCGTTATTCCACGGCTTCTCCACATAGTCCCGCGCCCCCGCCCGCATCGCCTCGACCGCGCCCTCCACACTCCCCCATGCGGTCATCACGACGACGGGCAGGGCGGGATCGAGGCGGTGGATCTGGGCGAGGAGCCCCAGCCCCTCCCCACCCGAGGTCGTGTCACGGGTGTAGTTGAGGTCGGCGAGGACGCAGTCGAAGTCGCGTTCGCCGAGTGCCTCGAGCACTGCAGCCGGGGAGCTGGCCGTCGCGGTCCGGAATCCCTCGTGCCTGAAGAGGAGGCGAAGCGCCTCGAGCACGTCCGCCTGGTCGTCGGCGACCAGAATGTGTGCCGGCGGCTCACGTCTCACCACGCCCTCCACGGGTTGGGTACGGCCGGACTTCACCCCCGCGGATGGCGGGGACCGGGCAGCGGCGTCCGGATCTCCGTTACCGGGGTGCGGTCCGGGGACGGGGGCGCCGACCCCCGCGATGTGGTCTCCTCACCCCACCTCGAAGCCGCTTTCCCCGAGTTCGCTCGCCTGCCCGGCATCCTCCTCGTCCACGATCCGGCCGTCAAAGAGGTGGACGGTGCGCTCCGCCAGGTGGGCGTATCGGGGGTCGTGCGTGACCATGCAGATCGTCGACCCCTCGGCGTGGAGTTCGGTCAGGAGGTCCATGACCGCGTGCCCGTTCCTCGAGTCCAGGTTGCCCGTGGGTTCGTCCGCGAGAAGGATAAGCGGCCGTCCGACGATGGCGCGAGCGACGGCGACCCGCTGCTGCTGTCCCCCGCTCAGCTGGGAGGGGTAATGCCGGACCCGGTGTGCCATCCCGACCCGCTCCAGCGCGTCGTGGACCCGCTCCCTCCGCTCCGCCCCCTGTGTTCTTCGGTAGGTGAGCGGGAGTTCGACATTCTCGTAGACGGTCAGGTCCCCGATCAGGTTGAATGCCTGGAAGATGAATCCGATGGCGCGGTTGCGGATCCGCGCCCTCGCCGGCGCGCTCAGCTGCTCGACCGGATCCCCGTCGAGGATGTAGGTCCCTGACGTCGGTGCATCGAGGAGGCCCACGATCGAGAGGAGTGTCGTCTTTCCGCACCCCGATGGCCCGGCGATCGAGACGAACTCTCCTGCCCGGATATCGAGCCGGATCTCGCTCAGGGCGTGTGTCTCGACTTCCTCGGTATAGAAGACCTTCCCGAGTGCGTCGAGGTGGATCAGCGTGCCGTCGACCGGCTTCATTCGGCTTCCTCCCCATGCGGACGTCGCCGGGGGATCCCCTCCCCCGGACCGGGCTATCTCTTCCTCCTCACCCCCCGGCGTGTCACCGGACGCGCACGCGGTCGTAGCCGTCCCACTGCGACATGTCGGAGAGGATTACGATGTCGCCGGCCGCGAGGCCCTCGCGCACCTCGATCTCATTCACCGAGCTCTGCCCCAGGAGGACGCTCGTGCGTGCGGCGTACGCGCCTCCCTCCACGAGCCGGAAGATCCCGATCCGGGACTCCGCCTGGCCGAAAGCCGGCCGCCCGACGAAGTGCACCTCCTCGAGCCGCTCGATCGTGACTGTCCCGTCGACACTCAGATCCGGACGCGCACTCCGGGGAAGCTCCTGGGGGAGGGCGACGTCGACGGTCACCGTGCCTGCCTGGACCGACGGATCGATACGGGTCACCCTGCCCCGGATCGTATCGTTGCGGGTGTCGATTTCCGCTTCCTGGCCCACCGCGATGTCCTGCGCCTGCGTCTGGGGGATCCGGATCTCGGCCTTCAGCCGGCCCGGCTGCACGACCCGCGCCAGCGTGCCGCCGGCCGTCACCCACTGCCCCTCCTCGAGGGGGAGTTCCGCGAGCACCCCCTGTACACCTGCTGCCACATCGAGAGAGCGGACCCGGTCCTCGTTGAACGCGACGATCGCCGCGAGCCTCTCCACCTGTCTTCGCTGGGCCTGGAGCTGCTCCCCTAGCGAGGCTTCGAGGAGCTCGAGGCCCTCCTCTTCGAGCGCGAGCCGCGTCTCCAGCTCCTCGGCGATCTCCCGCGTCCTCTCGAGTTCGGCCCGGGCGACGAGGTCGGGGTCGCGATCGGCGAGCGTGCGGTTGATTCCGTACTGCCGCCCGGCTTCCATCGCCTGCGTGCGCACCTGCGCCACGAGGCCGGCCTGCCTCAGCCGCCCGTTCTCGAGATCGACGCGGAGAGAGACGAGCCGCGCCTGCGCATCGCTCAGCTGCTGGCGGGCCTCGAGTAACTGCACCTCGACATCCGGATTGCTGAGGAGAAGGAAGACCGTCTCGGGCTCGACTTCCGTCCCGGGGAGAATCCGGATCTCCTCGACCCTGCCGGCGGTGACGGCCGTGACCCAGCGGCGCTGCTCCGGCACGAGGGTGCCGGGACCGCGGACCGTGCGGACCATCGTCCCGAACCGCACGGTGTCGGTCCACACCGTGTTCCGCTCCACGGAGGGGACGGCGGGATCGAGGCGGCTCAGCCCGAGGACGGCGAGCGCGAGCGCGAGGAGCCCGAGTCCGGCAAGGACGAGGCGGCGGCGCTTCCTCGGTCCGGGATCACGCGCGATGTCCAATGTCCTCTCCCCGCTCTGCGTTCTCAGGTGGCCGCCGCGCCGTCTCCCGACACCGCCGACTCATCCCTCCGCTCCGGGAGGGGCGAGGTCGATCCCGGCGGCGCGCCTGAGTTCCACCCACGCGCCGTGGAAGTCGTAGACCGCGTTCAGAAGGTCGAGTTCCGCCAAGGCGGCCGAGCTCTGCGCCTCGAGCAGTTCGAGGAAGAGCGCTGCGCCCAGGCCGTAGCGTTCCTGCGCGAGATCCAGCTGCCGGGTCGCGAGCTCGACATTCCCCGTCTCGATCTGAACGACTTCGTACGCGGCCAGAAGGTTCCCGTGCGCCGCCGTCACCTCGGTCCGGACACGAAGCTCCTCTGCGCGCCGCACGTGGGTCGAGGTCCGTGCTGCGGCGCGCGCCTCCTCGATCCGGCGCTGTCGTGCCAGTCCCTGGAAGACCGGAAGCGAGACGGTGGCGGCCAGCGAGACGGGCTGCCTCTCGAACCCGAAGGGAAAGACGCGGTTCTCGTCGAGGATCCGCGCTTCCTTTCCAGGCGTCACGGCGAAACGCCCGCATTCCTGGGGATACCCCGGAAGCTCCGAGGAGAGTCCGGCGGCGATCCGGTTGTTGAATTCGCACGAGCGCGCCCGCGAGTCGGCGCTGCTCCGCGCGCTGGCGATGAGGTAGTCGGTGTTGCGGATCTCGCGGGTGAAGCCGGACCACCGGGCGGAGACCGTGAGCGTCGGGAGGTAGCTTCCCCTGGCCTCGTCCAACGCCGCGTCTCTGGCGCGTTCGGACTCCCGGAGCGCGGTGAGCCTCGGGTGGCGCTCGGCCGCGGGACCGAGCAGGCCGTCAAGCCCGAGGGAAGGCCGGAAGACTTCGAACCGCGTGACGAGTTCGAGGGGCCCGGCCGCGATCACGCCGATCTCCCCGAGCAGGCGGGCCTCCTCCGCCCGGGCCGCATTCCCGGCGCGGACGAGGGCGACAGCAGCGCGGCCGCGCTCGACCTCGGCCTGTCTCAGGTCCGTGCCGGGAACGGCTCCCGCCCCGAAGCGTGCCTCCGCGAGTTCCAGATTCTCCTCCGCTTGGGCGAGCTGGCGCTCCGCGACGATGCGGGCCTCCTCCGCCCGGAGTGCCGCGAGATACCGCACCGTGACCCTTGATTCCAGCTCGTAGCCCTCGGCGCTCAGCCATGCTCCAGCCGCACTCCGCTCCGCTCTGCTTCGGGAGAGTCCGTAATATGTGGAGGGGCCGTAGCTCTGGCTCACCCCGAGCGAGTAGTTCGAGATGAGGTAGTCCGTGCTTCCAGCGCCTAGGTCGTCGCCCGTGAAGTTCCCGATGAGCTGCTGGCCGTGTCCCGAGTAGGCGAGTGTGCCCGAAGCGGTGACCGAGGGGAGGAGCTGGCCATACGCCTCCCTGACGCTCCAGGCGGCGGACGTCGCCGCGTCCGCCGCCTGGAGGTAGAGCGGGTTGTTCGACCGGGCGAGGAGGAGTGCTTCTGTGAGCGAGAGTTCCCGGACGGTCGCGCCTGGCGCAGGCGGCAGCCGGCCGGAGGCCTCCTGGGCCAGGACGCTCCCTACCCCACCAAGGCCGAGCCAGCCGATGGCGGTGAGCACGAGCGTCCGGCGAGGGCAGGGGAGCAGGGCCGCCGGCGTCCACCGGCCCACGGAGGCCCGGACCCGCCGACCGGCCACGGACGCGACGCTTCCTCCCATGCGGTTCCCCCTCTCCTCGGGTGACGGCTCGCCGGCCTCGGTCGCGAGGCGAGGCTCCCTCCCGCTCACGGATGGGAACTGAAAGTTCCGTGCCAGATGACCCGGAGGCGTCGGGAGTGCCCCGGAAAGGTGGATTCCGGTGCGGTGGCTCCGCCGGGCTGCCGCGACGGCTGTCCGGAGCCGGACAGCCCGTGTCCGGAGCCGGGCATGGGGAATCGCCGGGTCCGGACGCGGTGCCGACGACCGGCGCCTCGTCCGGCACGCCGGGTACCGGAATCCCAGGGTCGCGGCGGCCGGTGGCCGCTCAGTCTCCCTTGAGCGCGAGCGCGGGTGGTACCGCGGCGGCTCTCACTGCCGGAGTCAGGCTCGCGAGGGCAGCAGCCGCGAGGAAGAGGCCCGACCCCCCCCGGGAATGCCTGGATGTCCCGGGAGCTCACCCCGAAGAGGAGGGACGACATGACCTGGCCCATGGCCAGTGCCCCTCGGAGCCCGAGGAGGATCCCGGTTATGGCGAGCCGCATCCCTTGGGCGAGGACGAGCCGGCGGATCCGAGGAAGAGAGCGATCGTGGCGCCGGCGAGGAGAAGCACCATCGTGAAGCTCGTCCGGCTCACCGATGCGCCGATGACCGCATCCATCGAACGCACTTCGGAGATCGGAAGATCGGCGTCCATCCCCTCGACGACCCCCCGGAGCGCCGGGATCAAGTCGAGTGGATCGCCGTTGCTCCGGACGGCGACTGTCATCGCGTGCATGCCACCGCCCAGCGGACTGAAGGTAGCCAGAATCAGGGTAGGGAATCGTATAAAGTCATACAGGGCCGCACGATCTGCGTGCCCTACCCATAAAGAGCGTCGGCTGCCGTCTCCCTGATTTGGCGGGGAAATCGCCTCGAACTGCGGGAACTCCCGCTCCTATTTCGGACCTGTTTTCAGGGTGTCCGCCAGAGCCGAAGGGACGAGATGCCCCCGGCCGCCGAGGCGCGGCGCACATACCGTTCGTCCGCCGTGACGAACACGCCCTGGAGGCCGAGAGCCACGGCATGGTAGGCCGCGTCGTAGAACGCGACACCGTACCTCACGGATAGAGACACGGCGCGGATTCTCCACCTTGCGTCCAGCCTCGCTTCGGTCAGGCCGAAGTCCGCAAGCGATGCGAGCGTTTCGTCGGCGTCCTCGGGAAACCGCCTCGCCAGCGTGTTGCCCACCTCGTAGATCCAGAGTTGGGGAACGACCAGATCAAGGGTTCCGGCCGCCGCCTCGTCACGAAGGGCGAGCGCCGCGTCGGTGTCCTGCTCGTCGTCGGCCGGAAGAACCCACTTGAGAAGGACCGATGCGTCCGGCGTGACGATCACGGGAGCCGCCGCTCCCGCCCCTCCCGTATCCACCGGACGATCCGGTCGGTTTCGACGGTGGGCAGCCGAGCGCGCAGCGCATCCATCCGTGCGGATGCTTCCCGCCTCCTCGATGTTTCGGACCACTCCCGGATCGCGGTGTTGACGGCGCGGCTTCGGCTACCGCGCGGCAACCGCTCGATCACGCGCCACGCCTCCTCGTCCATCATGATGTTGACACGTCGAGGCATGCTGTTCTCCTCCGAGGCGTTTCGATGCCATGTGTAACAGTTACACACTTCTGCGGCTAAGGCAAGGTCGCTGAAACGGCTCCGGCTACCGCCCCGGAGGTGCCACTCGCGGCCGGGGTGCTACCAAGGCCGCCCCGTGGCCGGTACGTTACCGTCCAAGAGTTACCCGTCCGATCCGTGCGGCAACCCTCCCGAAAGCAACCACGGCCCTATGACCGCGCCCAATCCCACCTCGATTAGCCACCATATCCGGAGCATCACGAACGACGCGCTCCGTGAGGTCTGTTGTCCGTGGGAGGCATCTTCGCCACGACCGCACCGGTTGCGGCGTCTCCTTACGCCGAGATCGGCTCAGAGCGTCGGGGATGGAGTGCCATGACCGTGCACTCCAAGGGCCGCGAGCTCTTCA
>JAAXGI010000208.1 GCA_012267505.1 Gemmatimonadota bacterium | reverse complement strand
GGGTGAGGAGGAACACCCCTACGTTGGCATAGACGAGTCGGCGTACCCAATAGGTCATCGCATGCGGCGCTCGAGGCGGAGGCGTGTCCTCGGATTCCGGTGTGGCGACCGCGGTCGGCGTCCCGGCCCGCGGAGTGCGCACCCTCCAAAGGTGGCCGCCCTCTCCCCGCGCAACAACCCGCCGGGCGCTCTCGGCGACGCCCCAGGAGGGGGGAGCGGTCCGGCCCACCGGTACCCTTGACACCCGTTGGCGAAGCGGCGATAAATGTCCGCCATGGCCATACGGGACAGCCGGTTTGCCACGCCGCGCACGGCCTCTCGGCCCAGAGCTCCGGCGACCGAGACTCGCGGCCTGATAGGCGCGGGCGCGTGATATTGACCTAACCTCGAAGGATCGAGCCAGGACGCGACCCCACCCCGGCCTCCCGACAGGTCGGGGTTCTTTTGTTTCCGGCCCCGGCTGCGGGCGGCGTCCCGCGCCGGCACGCGATTCCCCCTGCCCCGGACCCCGTGAAGACGAGCGCACCCCCAGGCGCCTCCGTCGAGGCCCGTCCGGACCCGGAGTCCAGACCCGCCGTCCCGGCGGTTCGGGTGATGAAATTCGGGGGGAGTTCCGTCGGCGACGCCGGACGCATCCGCCGCGTCGCGGCCCTCGTCATGCGCGCGCAGGCCAGGGCCGCACCCGTCGTGGTCGTCTCGGCGGTGGGCGGCGTCACGAACGGGCTCGTAGAGGTCGCCGACCTTGCTGGAAGGGGCGATGAGGCGCACAGGGAGGCCACCCGCGAGCTCGCGGCGAAGCACCAAGATCTACTCGGCGAGCTCGCCCCCGTCGATGAGCTCGCTCCACTCTCCGGCCGCCTTGATTCCGCGCTCGCCGAGCTTCGCCGCCTAGCCACGGGGGCCCAACTCCTCGGCGAGTGCACCCTCCGGACGCGCGACCGGATCCTGGCCTTCGGCGAGCTCTTCTCCTCGATGCTCGTCGCAGCATGCCTGCGGGCCAGCGGTACGGCCGCGGTGGACGTCGACGCACGCGAGATCCTCAAGACTGACAGCCGCTTCGGATCGGCTAGGGTGGACCAGCGGGCCTCGCGGAGGCTCGTGCGCGCCCGGCTCCCCGGCGAGGCGGGGATTCCCGTTGTGACCGGATTCATCGCCTCGACGGCCGATGGCGAGACGACAACGCTCGGGAGGGGGGCGTCTGACTACACGGCCACCCTTCTCGGCTCGATGCTCGGGGCAGAGACCGTGGAGATCTGGACGGACGTCGACGGCGTGCTCACGGCCGATCCACGGGCTGTGCCCGACGCCGCGCCCGTCCGCGAGATCGGCTACGAGGAACTCCTCGAACTCGCCCATTTCGGGGCCAAAGTCATGTGCCCCCCGGCGGTCGAGCCGGCTCGGCGGGCCGGGATCCCGCTCCGGATCCGGAGCACGCTCGAGCCGGAGCTCCCGGGAACCCTCGTCGTCGATTCGCCCCCGCCGGACCCATACCGGCCGGTCCGGGGAATCTCGGCGATCCGCGATGTGGCTGTGCTCCGCATTTCAGGAGTCGAGGGAGTGGGGGTCACTGAGGCCTCGCAACGGATCTTCCGTGCTCTCAGGGTCGCCGACGTCGAGTCGCTTCTCTTCACCCAGGACTCGAGCGCGCACTCGGTCTCTCTCGCGGTCAAGGGAGCCGATGCGGACCGCGCGCTCGCCGCGCTCCGGGCGGAATTCAGGCGGGAGCGCGACGCCCGGCTCCTCCGCGATCCGGTTGCCGGGCAGAGCTACGCGATCCTCGCGGTCGTGGGAGAGGGCATGCGGGACACGCCCGGCATCTCGGGCAAGCTCTTCTCGACGCTCGGGGCCGCGAAGGTAAACGTGCACGCCATCGCCCAGGGGTCTTCCGAGCGGAACATCTCCTGGGTCGTGAGCGCCGAGCAGGAGGACTTGGCGCTCCGCACCGTCCACCGGGCCTTCTTCTGCCCGCCTGGCGAGCTCAGCCCCGTCCGTATCCTCGTCCTCGGGGCCGGGAGTGTCGGAGGCGCCTTCCTCGACCAGCTCGCCCGGAACGGAGACCACGCGCTTGCGCCGCACGGTGTCAGGGCGATGCTCGTCGGGATCGCCAACAGTCGGCAGGCCGTGATCGATATGGAGGGCCTTGCACCGGGCCACTGGAAGGCGCTCCTCGCGGGTGGCGCGGAGAGCCCCGAGCGGGCATTCGAGTCCGTCTTCACGGGGGATCCCCTCGTCGTTGTCGACTGCACCGCGAGTGCGGCAGTCTCGGCGCGCTACGCCGAATTCCTCCGTGCGGGAGCGGCTGTGGTCACGGCCAACAAGATCCCCCTCTCCGGTCCGCTCGAGGAGTACAACGAACTCAGGCGGCTCGCCGGGAACGGCGGTGGCCTCCACCATGGGACGACGGTCGGCGCGGGGCTCCCGATGGTGCGTACCGTCGCCGAACTCAGGCGGAGCGGGGATCTCGTGACGGCGCTCGAAGGTGCGCTCTCGGGGACGCTCACCTTCCTCTTCGACGAGGTGAACCGCGGACGGCGCTTCAGCGAGGCGGTCGCCGAGGCGCGGAGGCGCGGGATCTCCGAGCCGGACCCGAGGGAGGACCTCGGGCTTCGAGACGTGCACCGGAAGCTCGTGATCCTCGCGCGGACCGCGGGGCTCGACATCGAGCCGGCCGACGTGGCCGTCGAGCCGATCCTCCCGGCGCACCTCCTCCGGGACGGCCCGGTCGGGGACTTCATGGCGCGACTCCCCGAGCTTGACGCGGAGATGGCCGAGCGGAGCCGGGCGGCGCGCGAGCAGGATAACCGCCTCGTCTGCGTCGCCCGGGCCCGGGCAGGCAGGGCCTCGGTTCGGCTCGAGGCCGTCTCCCCGGACCGGCCCGTAGCCCGGATCCGGGGCACAGAGAACCTCCTCGTCGTCCGCTCGGAGTGGTACGCAGAGCACCCGATTCTCATCCAGGGGCCCGGGGCAGGGCCGGAAGTCACGGCGGCCGGCCTCATGACAGACCTGGTGGCCGCGGCCGGACGGGTCGCCAATGGGGCCGGCAGGGGCACGCCGTGATCTCCCCCCAGGCGGTGACGGCCTACGCCCCCGCAACGGTCGGCAACGTCATCTGTGGATTCGATGTCCTGGGGCTCGCGCTCGAGACTCCCGGCGACTGGGTTACGGTCCGCCGCTCGGGCCGGGCACGGGGGCTCCGGATCACCGGAATCACCGGCGACGGCGGGCGGATCCCGACCGACCCCGCCCTGAACTCGGCGACGGTCGCGGTCGCCTCACTCCTCCGCGGAACGGGGCGCACCGAGGGACTCGACATCGAGATCGAGAAGGGACTCCCGCTCTCGGGAGGCATGGGAGGAAGCGCGGCGAGCGCGGTGGCGGCCGCCGTCGCAGCCGACCGGCTTCTCGACACCGGGCTCGCCCAAGACGAGATTCTCCGCCACGCGGTCGTCGGCGAACGGGCGGCAGCGGGCGGCGCACACCTCGACAACGTCGCGCCGGCACTCGCCGGGGGAATCCTTCTCACCCGCCCCTCGGCCCGAAGGACGCTGGTCGGGCTCCCTGTCCCGCCGGAGCTCACGATCGCACTCCTTCACCCCCGGGCGGAGCTACGGACCGAGGAGGCGCGCGCGGCGATGGGAGACACTGTCCGGCTGGCAGATGCGGTCGCCCAGTGGGGCAACACGGCTGCATTCGTCCACGCCCTTCACACGGCCGACTGGGACCTCCTCGCCGACGCGCTCGAGGACCGGGTCGCCGAACCCGCTCGTTGCGGGTTCATACCCGGGTTCGGGGCCGTGCGACACGCCGCTCTCACGGCGGGCGCCGCCGGATGCGGGATCTCGGGGGCCGGCCCGTCAATCGTCGCGTTCTGCCGGGGGACGGACCAGGCAGCAGGCGCCGGGGAGGCGATGCTCAAAGCGCACCGGGCCGAGGCCGGACCGGGGGCGACCCTCTACCGCTCCCGGGTGTCGGCGCGTGGCGCACGGATCGTATCCGCGAGCGGGGGTGGCCCATGAGGCTCATCTCGACAAGACCCCCTCACCACGAGGTTAGCCTCCGGAAAGCCGTCCTCGAGGACCCCACCCCCGACGGCGGGCTCTACCTTCCGATCTCGCTTCCGCGCCTCTCGGAACGTGACCTCGAGGAACTGGAAGGGGCCCCGTTTCCCGTCCTCGCCGAACGCCTAGCGCTCCGGCTCTTCGCCGGGAGCCTCGGGTCGGACACGATCCGGGAGATCGTCGCGACGGCCTACGACTTCCCCGCCCCGCTCGTACAAATCGAGCCGGACACCTGGATCCTCGAACTCTTCCATGGACCCACCGGCTCGTTCAAGGACTTCGGCGCGAGGTTCCTAGCCTGCCTCCTCTCCGTCCTCCGGGATCCTGACGAAGGCCCCGTCATCATCCTGGTCGCGACCTCCGGGGACACTGGCGGCGCGGTGGCCCACGCGGTCAAGGGTCTCGACGGGGTCCGCGCGATGGTCCTCTTCCCGAAGGACCGGCTGAGTCCGGTGCAGCTCCGCCAGATCCAAGAGCCTGCCGTCGACTCGCGGGGCGGGGCGGGAGGTGCAATCCCCGTCGAGGTCGAGGGGACGTTTGACGACTGCCAGCGGATGGTCAAGCAGGTGCTGGCAAGTCCAGGTCCGGGGATCCGTGCCATCCTCACCTCTGCGAACTCGGTGAACGTCGGGCGGCTCCTCCCGCAAGCTTTCTACTACGCGCAAGGCTGGAACGGCCTTCCCCCGGGAGCCCGCGACCGCCCGACGGTGAGCGTGCCGACGGGCAACGTGGGGAATCTGACGGCCGGGGTGATCGCGCGGCGGATGCGGATCCCACTCGGACACTTCATCGCCGCGAGCAACGCAAACGCGGCGATGACCCAGTTCCTCGACTCGGGGACCCTCCCCGCCGGACCCTCCCTCAAGACGGTGTCGAGCGCCATGGACGTGGCGCGACCCAGCAATCTCGAACGCCTGATCGCGATCTTCGAGGACGATGTGCGCGCCCTTCAGGACTGGATCACGCCGACCCGCCATGACGACGAGGAAGTGCTCGGGACGATGGAGCGCGTCCATCGGGAGATCGGCTACCAGCTCGACCCGCACAGCGCCGTCGGATACATCGGCCTCGAGTCCTACCACCGGGGCCGGCGCCGGGGGCCGGGGATGATCCTCGCAACCGCCCATCCTGCGAAGTTCCAGGACACGGTGCTCCGCGCGACCGGCACCCCGCCGCCGCTTCGGGAAGACTGGGCGGAAGGAAGCGAGGAGGAGCAGCGGGCCGGCGAGGCGGCCACCGTCCGCCTCGGGGCCAACCCCGATCTCCTGCGGGGGCTCCTTCGCGGGCTCTGACCGGAGGGGCGCGGGGGCAGGCGGCCCGGGCGTGGCCCCGGGTCCGGGCCCCGGCCGTGCACTGTGGCTGAGCGAACGGATAGCCGGACTCCGCCGGGCCCGCTCCTTCGGGAAAACGAGCCGGGGATGCCGGTCTGGTCGCTCGCGGCGCTCGGGGTCACGCTCCCCCTGCTTGCCGGGGTGGGTGCCCGCTACCTCGTACACGGGGACCTGAATGCGATCCACCTTGTTCTCAGCCTCTTCCTCTCCACGAATCTCCTGATCTGCGGGTGGGAGGCGTGCCTCTTCCTCCAGCGCGACGTCATCGCGGCGCGCGCCGCAGTCTGGCGGCAGTGGCATCGGGATACGGGGCGGAGTCCGGTCGGCGGATTCCTCTCGGCCAGAGTGCCCTGCCGCCGGGTCCTATCACCGGCGGTCTGGGCGGATGTCTGGGCGACATATTCGCTCTTCGACGGATCGTTCTCGGACCGCCGCTCTTTCGGGTTCAGCGCCGATGTCGGGAACGGCTTCGTGACACCCGTACCGACGCTCGTCCTCTACGCGGCCTTCACCCTGGGGATCCTGCCGGCCGTCGCCGCCGGGATCCTCGGGCTCATGCTCTTCTGGCAGTGGACCTACGTCACGTCGGTCTACTGGGTAAGCTTCTTTCTGGCCGGAAGGCACCGCCGGGTCACGAGGGTCGAGACGCTCGTCTGGATCGGGGCGGTGAACGCGCCATGGGTGCTCTGTCCGCTTCTCGGACTCGGCGTCTCGATCCGCCTCGTGCTGGACGGCAACTACGCCGTGCTCGGCTTCTGACGCCGGGTACGCTGGCGCGGCGGCACCAGCGGAAAAGGACGGACCCCCCCACCCGGTCCCGGGGTCACCCGGGGAGGCGGGCGGGCGTCAGGCCGAAGCGGCGAGGGCCTCGGCCCGGGAGTCCTTGATGGGAATGATCTGGCTGAATCCGCTGATCTGGAAGACCTCGGCGATGTGGTCCTTCATGGAGCAGAGAACGAGCGTCCCCTTGTTCGTCCTCAGGGTCTTGGCCGCGATGAGCAGCACGCGCATCCCGGAACTGCTGATGAAGTCCAGGCTGCCGAAGTCGATGACCAGGCGCCGCTCCCCGCCCCTGACATGATTCATGACCACTGCCTCGAAGGCGGTGGCGTTTGCGCTGTCGAGTCGTCCCACAGGTGAGAGCACGAGGACCTCACCCGCCCGATCTTCCGTTACCTGGATTTCCATTCCTTGCGCTCCTGATCCGACGCCGGCTCCGTCACGCGTCCCCGGACGCGAGATCGTGTTCCAACGTCAAGCAATTCCTTCCCTCTGCGTACTCGTAGGCGATGCGGTCGGCGAATACCTTGACCAGATGGAGCCCCAGGCCTCCGATCGGTCGTTCATCGATCGGTGACGAGAGGTCGGGATTCGTGTCCTGCGTCGCATCAAAGGGGTGGCCGTTGTCCACCACCGTCACAGCCAAGACGCCGTCACGGACGTGCATGCCGATCCCGATCTGGGGGTCGATGACGCCCTCCAGCCCATAGCTGACCGTGTTGGTGATCAGCTCCTCGAGCGCCAGGTTGATCATGTAGACCTTGCTGGGAGAGAGACGGTTGGCATCGCCGAATTCCTCGACCATCTCCGCCAAGCCGCGAACCGCGGATAGCTTCGCGGGAAGCGAGACGTGAAACTCACCCGACATCGCAGGACATCTCCACGTTCAGGCACACAGTCGACATCACCGACCGACGCCGGGGAACTGGCCTCCGGGCGGAACCGAGCACCGGTGCCGACGCCAACCCGGTATCCCATTCCCCGAACACCCTGCGTAAACCCCACGGCGGGCGTTAGTTACATCTCCGGCGCCGTCGCTCCTCTACCTCCCGGGTCGCCACGGCGCCCATGCCGGCAGCCGGCCCGCACTCCCGGCAACCGGCCTTGATTGGTCCCGCTGGGACTCGAACCCAGGACCCTCCGATTATGAGTCGGGAGCTCTAACCGGCTGAGCTACGGGACCTTGTCTCGCGACATCGCGCCACTATAGTGGGGCCGCGGCAGCCGGTACGGAAGGGGGGAGGATGACCGGACGGCCGGCGAGCGGCTCAGCCGCCCCGCGGTCACCCGCCCCGCGCCGGACCGGACTCCCGCTGCCGGCCCTTCCCGACAGCGCCGCGGAGCGCGCCGATCTCCGCGTCGGTCAGCTCTCTCCAGCCGCCCGGCCTCAACCCTGCCAGCCGCACCGGTCCGAAACGCACCCGGCGAAGGCGGCGGACCGGGTGGCCCACAGCGTCGAGAAGCCGGCGCACTTCCCGCTGCCGCCCTTCGCGCAGCACGAGTGAGAGCACCGTGTCCCCGGCCCGGGTGTCCGGGACGCGGAGCAGCCGCACGCGCTCGGCCCTTGCCACGCCATCCTCGAGCACCACCCCCGCCTCGATCGAACGGAGCGCGGCACGGACAGGCAAGCCTTCAACGGCGAGCCGGTACTCGCGGGCGATCCCGGAGGAGGGATGTGTCAGCGCATGATGCACATCCCCTTCGTTCGTGAAGAGAAGAAGTCCCTCCGTTTCGCGGTCGAGCCGCCCGACGTAGCGGAGCACCCGGTCACGCGGGGCAAGGTGCCGGTAGACGGTCCGTCTCCCGCGCGGATCCCGCCGCGTAGTGATCGTCCCTCGCGGCTTGTTCAGCATGATCCACCGGAACGGCTGGACCGTCACCTGCTTCCCGTCCAGCTCCACCCGGTCCACGCCCGGCCGCACGCGCGATCCTGGCGTCGTGACCGGCGTCCCATTCACGCGGACCCGGCCCTCGGCCATGAGCCGCTCCGCCTCCCGGCGTGACGCGACGCCCGCTCTGGAGAGAAACTTCTGGAGACGCACTGCGGCGGTGGTCACCCGGGGGAGATCCGGGCGACCGGGCCGGCTCCGCTGGCCGACTGGCTGTCTTCGGCCCGGAAGGCAGACTCGGAAGGCTCCTTCAGGATCACCGGCAGCGTCTCAGGCCTCGGCAGATCGTCGATCGAGTCGAAGCCGAAGTGCTCAAGGAACTGCGGGGTGGTGCCGTAGAGCAGTGGCCGGCCGATCCCCTCGCCGCGTCCCACCACCGCGACCAGACCCCGGTCCTGAAGGGTCCGGATCACGCCCGTCGACCCCACGCCACGGATGTACTCGATCTCGACGCGCCCGATCGGCTGGCGGTAGGCGATGATCGCGAGCGCCTCGAGCGCCGGACCCGAGAGGCGGGTGGGCCTCGGGATCGTGTCGAAGCGGTCGAGGTACGGCGCATATTCGGGCCGGGTGAGAAGCTGGTAGCCGCCGGCGATCCGGACGATCTCGAACGCCCGGTCGCTCTCGAGGTATTCGGCCCGTAGAGCGCGGACCGCCGCCTCGACGGAGTCCTCGTCGAGCGTGTCGTCGGCCCGGGCGATCTCTTCCGGGCCGAGCGGTGCGTCGCTCGCGAAGAGAACGGCCTCGACGATCTGCGCGTCCCTCACGGCTCGCTCCCCACGGCCGATTGCTCATCCCCCCGCGCCCTGTTGTCCTCCGCCTCGGGCCGGCAGATCCAGAGCTCGTGGAAGTAGCGGCTCTGCCGGAGCCGGACCCGCCGCTCCCTTGAGAGCTCGAGCCCGGCGAGAAGCGTCATCACCCCGTGAACGCGGCCCGGGGAGGATCGGACCAACCGGCCAAATTCAACCCTCCGTGCCTCCTCAAGCGCGGCAAGGATAAGATCGACCTTCTCCTCGAGCGACACCAACAGCCTCGGCACGTGATGCCCACGCTCATCGCCGCCTTGCACGGCGACGCCGACGGCGGCCACAAGGAGCTCGTCCCACGTCGTCTCGAGTGGCGCCTCTTCGGCGCGCGGCGCCGGACGGAGGGGAAAGAACCCCTTGGCCAGTCTCCGGATTCGCTCCGCCTCGGCGCTCCGCAGCCGGTGGCTTACGACCCGGACCTGCTCGTACTCAAGAAGCCTCCGCACGAGCTCGGCGCGCGGGTCCTCGCCCGGCTCTCCCGCCGGGCGGGGAAGCAGGAGCTGCGCCTTGATCCGTACGAGCGTGGCCGCCATCTCGAGGAACTCTCCCGCGGAGTCGAGGTCGAGCGCCTCGATCACCTCGAGAAACTGGCGGGTGATCCGCGAGACGGGAATGTCGACGACATCGATGTCCTGCTCGCGGATCAGGTGGAGGAGGAGATCGAGCGGACCCTCGAAATCGTCGATCTCGACTATGAACATCCCCGGTTCGGCGGAGGAGGAGGGTGCGTGCATGACGGCGGTCCCGGCGCGGCCCCGGCGCTAGTGGGGGGGCGCGCCGGGGCATCTGCGGACCGCCCGGTCCCGAACGGTCGCCGGCCGCGTCGCCGCGCGGGGAGCGGGCGGAATCCCTGGAGGAATGCGGCGACCGTGCGTAACCCCGGACACTAGATCCGCCCGGAGATGCCGAATACGGCAAAGAGGATGCCGGCGAGGAAGTTCACGGGCCGGACAATGATTGAGAAGCCGCCCGGCGCGACGAGGAAGAACCCGAGAATGAGGAGGAAGCCAAGCGGCGCGATCGACCTGTAGATCCCCCGGACCACGCCGGGAAGGAGGTGCCCGAGGACGTGCGAGCCGTCGAGCGGCGGGATGGGAATCAGATTGAAGACCGCGAGAAGCAGGTTGATCACCACACCATAGTAGCCGACCGAGATGATCACCTCCGCCGGGCCGCCCGGGCTCGTCAACCAGACGACGGGAACAAGCGCCGCGGCGAATGCGACCGCCAGGAGGAGATTGACGGCGATCCCTGCAAGCGAGACGCGGATGTCGCCCCAGACGCCGGTCCGGATATTCGCCCGGTTCACCGGCACGGGACGCGCCCAGCCGAAGAGGAACCCACTACCAAGGACGGTCAGGACGACGGGGACGAGGACCGATCCCACGGGGTCGAGGTGCGGGATGGGGTTCAGCGTGATCCGACCCATTCGCTCGGCGGTGTCGTCGCCCTCGCGCAGAGCAACCCACGCGTGGGCCACCTCATGGAGGACGATCGAGAAGAGAAGGACGGGCAGGATGAGGAGGAGGCTGTCCATGTCAATCCTTGGAAGGTAGGCGTCCCGCGCCCCCGGTTCCAGACGGGCGGGCGCGCCCCGGCGGCAGATGACCGGGGACAGCGGACGCCGGACGCGGTGGCCCGCCGACCAGATCCGGCCTACTATCCCGTCATTCCGCCGGAGAGGGTCCCCGGCGCGCCAAGCCGCCGCGCCATGGGACCGCACCTTCCCACCGGACCGGGTACGGACGTGGGCCGATTCGAGCTTGCCGTTGCCGTGGTTCTCCTCGGCCTCGTCGTGCTGCGCGTCCTCATCGTCACCATTCTCGGGCTCCTCATCCTCCGCCCGGTGCGCGAGTGCCCGGCGTGCTTCGAGCCAACGGTCCCGATCCGGTGGCCGCTCGTCCTCCGCCTGGCCACCGGGTTCGAGTGGAGGTGGTGTCCCTCGTGCCGATGGCAGGGTCCTGCCCGGAAGGTGTCCGGCCAACGGGCGTCCACCGGGAACCGCCGGACACGGCGCCGGGGCTGACCCTGGCCAGACACGCCGCACGCCGCCGGTCCTGTTGATCCGGGCCGCGCGGCCGTGTATCTTCTGCCGCCGCAACGAGGAGGACCGGACGCCCCGAGGAGTCGATGCCGCACATCAAGAGCGCGAAGAAACGGATGGAACTCTCCCGGCTCTGGACGGCACGCAACCGGTCGGCCCGCGCGCGGGTCCGCACGGCCGTTAAGCGGGTCCGTGAGGCGCCCGACGCAGAGACGGCCCGCTCCCGCCTCCCCACGGCGATCTCGCTCCTCGACCGTGCCGCACAGAGGCGCCTCATCCATCCGAACCGCGTCGCGCGGATGAAGAGCCAGCTCCACACCCGAGTCAACAGTCTGGACGCAGGTTCCTAGGCGCCCTCCTGCCCGCCCCGGCCGTGGACGGCCTTCCCGTCCACGAGCGTAAGCTCCGCCCTTCCCGTGAGGCGCATCCCCCCGAAGGGCGTATTCAGGCCCCGAGAGTGGAACTCTGAAGCGTCCACGCGCCACCGGACCGACGGGTCGATCACGGTCACATCCGCGGCCGCCCCCTCCCTGAGCGTCCCGCCCGGGAGCCCGAACGCGCGCGCCGGCTGCGTGCTCATCCTCTCGACCAGCGTGACCATCGTCATTTTTCCGCTTGCGACGAAGTGGGTGAGCATGAGTCCGAGGGCGGTCTCCAGTCCCACGACGCCGAAGGGCGCGTCGTCGAACGCCTGTTCCTTCTCGTCGTAGTGGTGCGGGGCGTGATCCGTCGCCAGGGTGTCGAGCGTCCCGTCGAGGAACCCGGCCTCGACGGCGCGCCGGTCCGGCTCGGTGCGGAGCGGGGGATTCATCTTGGCCTCCGTCCGGTATCCATCCACGGCGTCGTCGGTGAGGAGGAGGTGGTGCGGCGTCGCCTCCGCGGTGACCCGCACGCCCCGCGCCTTTGCCTGGCGGATGAGCTCGACCCCTTGGCGGGTCGAGACGTGCTGGAGATGGATGTGGCCACCCGTGAGCTCGGCGACGAGGAGATCGCGCGCGATATGGACATCCTCGGCGGCGTTCGGTTTTCCGGAGAGCCCGAGGCGGGCGGAGACGAGCCCTTCGTTCATTGCGCCTCGACGCGAGAGCCCGAGGTCCTCGGCGTGGTCGGCGACCGGAACGCCGAACGCCTGCGCGTACTCGAGCGCCATACGCATGAGGCCTGAGTCCATTACCGGATGCCCGTCGTCGGTGACGGCCACGGCTCCGGCTCCCACGAGTTCGCCGATCTCGGTGAGCCGCTCGCCCTCCTGGCCGACCGAGAGCGCGCCGACGGGATAGACGCGGGCCAAGCCTGCGGCACGGCCCGCGGCCGCGACGAATCCGACCATCGCGGGAGAGTCGATCACGGGGTCTGTGTTCGGCATGGCACACACCGATGTGTACCCCCCCGCCGCCGCAGCCCGTGCACCCGTCGCGATCGTCTCCTTGTGCTCCCCGCCCGGCTCACGCAGGTGGACGTGCAAGTCGATGAGCCCTGGTACGACGACCCGCCCTCCGCAGTCCGTCACCTCGGCCGCTTCGGGGGCCTCAAGGCCGGCGCCGACCGCCGCCACCTTCCCGTCGGCGATGAGAAGGTCGAGAACGGTGTCAAGCCCGCCGGCCGGATCCACGATCCGGCCCCCGCGGAGGAGGCGAGGACGGGTGTTCATCCGACCCCGCGCCTCTTGGCCGCCTCGGCAGCTTCCGGCGCGCCGCCAGCGAGGAGGTAGAGGACGGCCATCCGGACGGCGACCCCGTTCGTAACCTGCCCGAGAATCACGGAGTACGGGCTGTCGGCCACATCGGAGTCGATCTCGACCCCGCGGTTCATCGGTCCGGGATGCAGGATGAGGAGTTCCTTCCCGGCGCGTGCGAGACGGCGCGACGAGATCCCGTAAAACCGGTTGTATTCCCGGAGCGAGGGCACGAACCCGGCCGTCATCCGCTCGAGCTGGAGGCGTAGTACGTTCAGCACGTCCGCCCACTCTATCGCATCCTCGACCCTCCGGAAGACCCGGACGCCGAGGGCGTCGATCCCGAGGGGAAGGAGTGTCAGGGGGCCGCAGACGGCGACTTCCGCACCGAGCTTCAGGAGTCCGAAGATGTTGGAGCGAGCCACTCTCGAATGCAGGATGTCACCGACGATGCAGACCCTGCGTCCCGCCACCCCTCCAAGGTGGTCGCGGATCGTCAGGATGTCGAGGAGGCCCTGGGTCGGGTGCTCGTGCGCGCCGTCGCCGGCATTGACCACATTCGACGGGATCCGGTCGGCGAGGAACCGCGCCGCCCCGGAGGCTCCATGGCGGATCACGACCATGTCGATCCGCATCGCCTCGAGATTGCGGGCCGTGTCGACGAGCGTCTCTCCCTTGACGACCGACGACCCCTCGGCCGTGAGGTTCACCGTATCGGCGCTCAGGCGCTTCTCGGCGAACTCGAAGGAGATGCGGGTGCGGGTCGAGGGCTCGAGGAAGAGGTTTACGATCGTCTTCCCGCGGAGCACCGGAACCTTCTTGATCCTTCGCTCCGAGATCTCCTTGAATGGCTCGGCGGTATCGAGGATCGTCCGGATCTGCGCGGCCGAGAGATCCTCGAGACCGACCAGGTCCTTGCCGAGCGACGAGAGCGTCGGGGTCAACTAGCGCTCCCCGCCGCGTGGGAGACGCAGACGGCAAGCTGGCCGTCGATCTCGGGCACCCGGACGTCCACCTTCTGGCTCGGAAGCACGCTCAGCCGCCGGCCCACGACATCGGGTCGGATCGGGAGTTCGCGGCCATCCCGGTCCACGAGGACGCAGAAAAGGATCCGGGCCGGCCTGCCCCAGTCCATCAACTCGTTGATCGCCGCGCGGGCCGTTCGTCCCGTGAAGAAGACGTCGTCGACGATCACAACTGTCCGGTCATCGATCCCGTCCATCGGCAGCTCGGATTCGCCGACTACCGGGCGTGGCCCGATCCGGGCGAGGTCGTCGCGGTAGAAGGTGATATCGATCGCACCGGCGGCAACGTCCCGGCCCGCCTCGCGCTCGATGAGGGTCCGGATGCGGGCCGAGATCTCGACGCCTCGCCTGTGGATCCCGAGAAGGACGAGGCTCTCCACCCCGCCGGCCCTCTCGACAATCTCCTTCGCCATGCGCTCGACGATGCGCTCCACATCGTTCTCATCGAGGAGCGTCACACTCATGGAATCGGGTGTCGGCATGGCGGTCCGGGACTCCCTGGGGAAGAGGCCCGCGAAAGCTAGGGCGCCTTGCGAACGGGTGTCAACGGAAAGCGCGATCCAAGTGGACACGGGTACGAACCGGTTGTCGTCCCCTGCCCCGGCACAACGAACCGCCGGCTCGCCGGGCCCTCGCTCGGGGGCCGGTAGTGGGCGTGCGCCGGTCCGATCTCCCACCGCCGCTTCATGCTGAGCGCGTGTCGCTGTATTGGAGGATGTGTCTCCTGCGCCTTCACCCCCGGAGCAGGTCCAGCGGCTCCCCTAGAGCCGGCCTCGGTGGCGCGTCGGTACCCTTGGGCAGCCGGTCGGCCAGTTAGCCCTTGCTCCGGTGTAGCTCGATGATCTGCTCCTCGATCACGCCTCTCGTCACGAGCCGATAGATCGTTACGTACCGCGTCTGGCCGGTCCGGTACGCGCGGTCGGCCGCAGCCAGGTTGAGGCCCGACCCCGCCGGCGCGGAGCGAGATGGGAAACGCACTGCCCCGGCATGCCTGGAACGCCGCGAACCACTCGTTCCGCGCCTTCGCCGGCGTGGTTTCTCCAGGTATTGGTAACGGGTCCCGGGTCCCACCACGGGCTCATTGAGCGTGTCGGCGGATGTCCCGAGCCCCGAGATCGAGTCTTGTCTCGCGTTTCACGGTGCACCCCATTGCGAGACATGAACGCTTACTGTTGTCATAGGATCCGCGTCCGGTTCGCCGGGTTGGTTGGGGGGGGCGTGTTGCCGGCTCTGTATATGCATGCAGGTCCGTCGGTGGCCGACTGGTTCGGGAGGAGGTGCCGCTCAACACCCGAAGAGCCGCCGGCCGGCAGGTCCTTCACGCGCCCGGGGCCGCCCCGTCCGTTGACTCCTTGACATCACTCCCGACGCCGGAGCCTTATGTCCTCCGGCCGCGCGCGGCACCTTCCCCTCACCGGCGCTCCGGGACATACCCGGTCGCGATGAACCCTGCGAAGGCCCATTCATGAGAGAGCCACCAGCATGGAGCCCCGGGCCGGCTACCAGACTGGCCGCTGCATTCGCCGCCGCCGCCGTCTTCCCTGCCGCCCCGGGTCACGCGCAGGGCATCGAGGACCTTCCCCCCGTGATCGTCTCCGGCGCGCCGTTCGTGGCCAGTGTCACTGCACCGCGGGGGTCGGCGACGCTCTACCGCGTGGAGAATGCCGATGGCCGGATCCTCGCGCGCGGCGAACTCGAGGCCGGCGGCCGGGAGCCGCTGCCCGCGCTCGTTATCGAGAGCCGGAGCGAGCTGCCGCTTCGCGCCGTCTTCGAGGAGGAGACCATCGAGACGGACATCCCCTTCATTCCCGGATGGTACTCCCTTCTTCCGCCGCTTCTCGCCATCGGACTCGCTCTCGTATTCCGTGAGGTCCTCATCTCGCTCTTCGCGGGGGTCTGGCTCGGCGCGCTCGCGATCACCGGGTTCAATCCCGTGACGGCGGTCTGGCGGGTCGTGGACACCTTCGCCGTTCCGGCGATCGGCGACACCAGCGGCCAGACGCAGATCGTCGTATTCTCGCTGCTCCTCGGAGGGATGGTCGGGATCGTCACGCGAAACGGCGGCACCCGCGGGGTCGTCCGCACCGTGGTCCGGTGGGCGACGAACAGCCGGCGGGGCAAGCTCATGACGTGGGCTGCGGGGCTCCTCGTGTTCTTCGATGATTACGCCAACACGCTCATCGTGGGCAACACAATGCGGCCGGTTACCGACCGGCTCCGGATCTCGCGCGAGAAGCTCGCCTACCTCGTCGACGCGACCGCCGCACCGGTGGCCGCCATTGTCCCGATCTCGACCTGGGTCGGCTACGAGATCTCGCTCATCGGGGACGGACTCCGGATCGCCGCCGAACAGCCGGGAACCTCCCCGGAGGTGGCAGCCGCCCTCGCGGGCGCCTCACCGCTCGCCGTCTTCATCGAGACGATCCCCTATCGGTTCTACCCGCTGCTCGCCCTCTACCTCGTCGTCCTCACATCCTGGATGAACCGGGATCTCGGCCCGATGGCGAAGGCGGAGGCCCGGGCCGCCTCGGGCGGCGGCCTCCACCGCCCCGGTGCTCTCCTCGCCACCGACACCTCGGGTGCGGCCCTCGAGCCGCCGCCCGGCACGCCGGAACGGTGGTGGAACGCCGCCGTGCCCGTGCTCGCGGTCGTCGCGATCACCCTCGGCGGCCTATATGTAACCGGGCGGGCCGCTGCGGGTGCGGACGCGTCGCTCACCGCCGTGTTCGGTGAGGCCGACCCGTTCGCAACCCTCCTCTGGGGATCGCTCGCGGGCTGCATCGTGGCCTCCGCGCTATCGGTCACGCAGGGCGCACTCTCGCTCAGGGACACGATGGAGGCGCTTCTGGGCGGGATGCGCGCCATGCTCGTCGCGGTGGTCATCCTCGTTCTCGCCTGGTCGCTCGGGTCCGTAACCGAGCTCCTCCGGACAGCTGAGTTCCTCGCCGGCGTGCTGAGCGGAGCCCTTCCGCTCGCACTCCTCCCGGCACTCGTCTTCCTCACCGCCGCAGCCATCTCATTCGCGACGGGGACATCGTGGGGCACGATGGCCATCCTCCTCCCGATCGTCGTCCCACTCTCGGTGAGCCTAGGGGGCGGCGCGGCATTCGTGGCCGGCGGCTACTCCGTCGTCCTCGGCACGGTCTCTTCCGTCCTTGCGGGCGCGATCTTCGGCGACCACTGCTC
>JAAXGI010000145.1:2981-6300 GCA_012267505.1 Gemmatimonadota bacterium | reverse complement strand
GCGTTGCGTCGACCTGTCGGTCGTCCTATGACGGATCCAGGCCGAGAAGTAGATCCCGCTCTCCAACAGTCCAGCTCGGGACATCTCGTACAGGGTCCGGAATATCCGGCGGGTCGCTTCCCTGTTCAACCGGGCCGCATCACCGTCGAAGCGGGACACGAGAGAATCGAACAGCGACCTGAACGAGGGAAGGGCGGCAAGCTGTTCGAGATCGATCCCGTCCCGGAGGTCGGCGGTCTGGAGCAGGCCGAGGATCTGCAGCCAGCGACTGCGCATGCTCGCCGACAGGTTCAATCCATCCATCCTCCGCTCCGCCGCGTCGAGGTCGGGGACCGCCGGGACCCCCTGGAAGACGCGGGTGCGGTTCTCGTCTCTCAGCACGAACTCCGCCCGCTCCAACCACGAGATGGCGATCTTGACCTTGGTGGCCGCGCCGTGATCCCGAGCTTCGAAGGACGTGTCCGTGTCAGGAACGCGCAGCAGTTCCCCGGGCGCGACCACGATCTCTTCGGTATCCCGCCGTCGCACCCGGCGGATCGCCCCCAGTATCTGGGCGATGTCCCGCTTGGTGAGCCGATCCCGGGATGCGAGATCGAACTGCTTTTCGAGATCCCCCTTGGTGAATAGCAGCACGCACCGGGCCGGCTTCCCGTCCCGCCCGGCCCTACCTGCCTCCTGGAGGTAGTTCTCGAGGGACCCCGGCACCTCGGCATGCACCACGATCCGGACATCTTCCTTGTCGATGCCCATACCGAATGCGTTGGTGGCAGCGATGACCGGGATCTCGCCCGAGACGAAGGCGTCCTGGACCCGCTTCTTCTCAGGCGGATCGACCCCGCCATGGAAGTGTTCCGCCTTCCAACCCCGGTCACGCAGCTGTGCTGCCAGTTCCTCGGTCCCCTTACGACTGGAAACATAGATGATGGCCGCGCCGCGGGGCGGGACTCCGATGCCTTCCGTCAGCAACTCTTCGATGCGCGCCAGCTTGCCCGAGGTCGGTATCTCCTCGACCGAATAGCGCAGGTTGTCCCGGTCGAGGCGATCCCCGGCGATTATCTCGATGCCCTGGTTTAGTTCCTCCCGGAAGTGCGCGACGATCTCCTCGCGAACGTCCAGCTTGGCAGTGGCGGTAAAGCAGGCCACCGGCGCGACGCCTACGCCTTCAGCCTTAGAGAACTCCCGGATGAAACGGGCGGCATAGACGTAGTCGGGGCGGAAGTCGTGACCCCATTTCGAGATGCAGTGGGCTTCGTCGAACACCCAGGCCGCTACCTCCCGCTGCCGGATGGCTCGCTCGAATGTCGTGTTGCGGAGCTGCTCGGGAGAGACGTAGAGCAACGCGTAGCTACCCCGCTTGACATTGTCCAGCACATCTCGGCGCTCGGGCATGGTCAGCAGACCGTTCAGGGTGGCGGCGAGTATGGGCGACTCCGTCTTGGCGTTGAGGTTGTCGACCTGGTCCTTCATCAGGGCCTGCAGGGGCGATATCACTACGGTCAGCGCGCCGGTCCGCTCGTTTCGAAGGATCGCGGGCAACTGGTAGCCGAGCGACTTGCCCCCGCCGGTAGGCATGATGGCGAGAATCGGGCTCCCCTCGACTCCGCGCTTGACAAGCCGCCGCTGGAGGCTGTTGCCATCGGTTGTCTTCGGATCGTCCCGGAAACCATCGAAACCGAAGTACTGCTCGAGCTTCCCGTCCAGGCTGTGGTGCTCGGAGCAGTAGGCGCACTCTGGGTCACCGCACGGCGTTGCCCGTATATCGTTGATGAACCGGGAAGCCTTCGGGAAACGGTGATGGACCCAGCGCGGGAGGACGGACCCGGTCCCGGCCACCATGATCCAGGCGAGCGAGTATGCCACGGCGGGCCGGGTCTCCGGGCGGTCCATGAGTGCTGGGAGGTGGCGCCCGATCGCATCCGCGCACGCCTTGCCGGCGGCGAAGTGATAGAACCCGCCGACCAGTCGATCCCGCGACAGCCTCTTTGCTCCTAGGGATTCAAGGAACCGGCCTGTTCCCTCAAGCTTGAGATCAGATGTTTCGCCCTCCCCGTCCGAATCGTCGAAGCAACTCCTGTAGAAGGACAGCAGCCAGGGTTTTCTCCTCTCCCATTCCTTGAGGGCCTCCCAGCAATCGCCGAGGAGGCGGCAGGTGAGCAGGGAATCGGCGAGCGGATCGCTCTGTTCGGCCCCGACCAGCTTGTAGTCCTTGACCAGGTGGTGATACGGAACCTGCGGCTCGGCAAGGGGCGCCAGGTACAGGGTGTCCACCACCGGCAAATCGAGAAGGACCGATCCGGGAAGGTGCTTCTCCACGAAGATCCGATCATGGGCCACGATGTTGTGGCCCACCACGAACTCGGCGCCCTCCGCGATGAACTCGAGTTGGCGTATGGCCGACTCGGAGGATGCCGCATGGGGAATCTTCAGCTCGTTGGCCCCGCGCAACGCTCCTACGGCCTTGATCGAGTCGTCCGTACCCACCTCAAGGTCGAGGATGAGGCAAGCGTCGACAAACCGGCGCCACGCCTTATCGGCATCGCGGTGAGGCGCGGCCGTCATCCCCTGAGGTCTCGTAGGATCTCGATGCGTCGAACCAAGGAACGTCCTCAAGTTGGATGCTTGCCGCCGGCTGCGTGTCTGGCTGGCCGTATCCTACGACCGGCGCCGAGGGCGGCTCATTCTGGGGTCGGCGTGAGGGCTCGGCGGTAGGTCTCCAGGGCCCGCGTGCGGGCCTGGCTGTGCTCCACGATCGGGTGAGGGTAGGTGAACCCGAGAGTGACACCGGCGGCGGCCAGCACATGCGGTCCGGCTTCCCAGGGGGCATGGATGGCCTTCCCGTCGAGCCGGGCCAGCTCCGGGAGCCAACGCCGCAGGTAGTCGCCGCGCGGATCGAACCGGCGGCTCTGGGTCACAGGGTTGAAGATGCGGAAGTAGGGAGCCGCCTCCGGACCAGTACCGGCCACCCACTGCCAGTTGCCTGCATTCTGGGGAATCTCTCCGTCAATGAGCAGGCGCCGGAACCAGCGCTCGCCGTGCCGCCAGTCGATCAGCAGGTTCTTCACCAGAAACGACGCTGTGACCATTCGCAGCCGGTTGTGCATCCGCCCGGTCGAGGCAAGTTCCCGCATGGCGGCGTCGACGATGGGGTAGCCCGTGCTGCCCGTCCGCCACGCCTCGAAACCGGCTTCGGCATCCTGACCAGGGGCCCACTCGATCCGGTCGTAGGCGGGCCGCAGCGCCACCCGATCGATCTCCGGGTTCTCGGCCGTGAGGTGGGCATACCAGTAGCGCCACGCCGGCTGGCGCACGAAGGCGGCCC
>JAAXGI010000145.1:0-2926 GCA_012267505.1 Gemmatimonadota bacterium | reverse complement strand
CCGCCACAACCTTGCGCGGCGAGAGGAGGCCGAAGCGGAGCTCGGCGGTGAGTCCCGACGTCGCGTCCTCTGAGTAGCGGTCCCGTTTCTCGTGATACTCGTCCACACCATCCAGTAGCCACTTCCGGAGTCGGTCCAACGCTTCGTCCTCGTCCCAGGGGGGATCTACGGCGCCACCCAGCACATCTCCTGGCGTGGCTCCGGCGGGTCTTCGCAGGATCTCCGCGGCGCCCGGACGCGCCTCCGCCGGCAACGGCTCTACCTTCCACCTGCGATAGAAGGCCGTAAAGACCTGAGAGAGGGTCCCGGACGCGGTGAGCGCCGAACCCGGGGATGCACCAGTGTCCCCCAATGGCTTTCGAGCGGTATGTCCAGCCGGTTCCGGACGCCGCGATCCCGCTGCACCGACCATCGGGGGACACCGGAGTTGACTATCACGACCTCTGCGGCAACCTCTTCGGCCACCCGCGGGACAACCTCGGCCGGGTCCCCCCGAACCACCCGCAGGTGACCGCCGGCATGCCTGAGCGAGCTCTCCAGTCCCGCCACGGCTGACACGTAGGCCCTGCGGCGGTAAGGCCCGGCGGCTGCCAGTAGCGCAGGTTCGATAACTACGAGGGGCGGCGACTCGGTCATGCGCCGTTGCGGCCGCCCAGGCCGGATTGTCATGCAAGCGCAGGTCGCGCCTGAACCATGCAAGGGTCGTCGAACCCATGGCGACCACGTTATCGAGATTCGGTTGTCCTAGCCGTGGGCAAGGCTGAACTCGAGTCCACCGGTGCCTTTATCCGAATGGTCGGATCACTATCTCGGATGGCTGACGAGACGGGCTGTGTCCCGGGCTATCAGGGACTCCTCGTCAGTGGGAATCACCCATATGTCAACGGAGCCGGTGTCAGCGGAGATGCGCCTCTCCCCCTCGCCGCGGTTACGGGCGGGGTCCACGACCAAACCCAGCGTCTCCAGACCGCTCAGGATGAGGTGACGGACCTCGTGGCTGTTCTCCCCGATGCCGCCGGAGAAGATCACCCCGTCGCATGGCGCGACCTGTATCAGGAAGGCGCCCAGATACCGGCGGACCCGGTGGACGAACGTCTCCACCGCCAGGGCAGCAGCTCGATCGCCGGCCCGGGCGCGGTCGGCAACCCGCCGGAAGTCGGACGATGTCCCGCTCAGGCCGAGCAAGCCTCCCTCCCGCTGCAGACCTCGCCGGATCTCGGAGGCGGGCAGCCCGGCCTCCATGAGGTGGAACACCACCGCCGGATCGATATCGCCGCTCCGGGTTCCCATCACCAGCCCCTCCAACGGCGTCATGCCCATGGAGGTGTCGACCGCCTTCCCGTCCCGGATGGCGCATGCCGAGGCCCCGGCGCCGAGATGGAGGGTCACCAGGTTGGGTCGGGAGTTCTCCAGCAACCGAGCGGCTCGCTCCGCCAGGTACCGGTGGCTGATCCCGTGGAACCCGTAACGCCTCACCCCGAAGTCCCGCCACCAGTGCTCGGGGATCGCGTACCGGTAGGCGTGCGGGGGTAGCGTCGAGAAGAAAGCGGTGTCGAACACGGCCACCCCCACCGCTTCCGGCAGAAGCTCGCGGGCGGCCCGGATACCGGCCAGGTTGGCCGGGTTGTGGAGCGGGGCAAGCGTGCCCAGGGACTCGACCTCCTCGATGACCGACCGGTCGATCACCACGGACTCGGAAAAACGGTCACCTCCATGCACGACCCGGTGGCCCACCGCGACGATCTCGGCCGGGTCGCCGATCGGCGGCGGGGACCCCCAATCAGCCAGGGAGTTGACGATCGCGGCCACCCCTTGCCGGTAGTCCCCGACCTCTACCTCTGTATCGAACTCCCTATCGCCCGTGGCGTGAAGGTGTCTCGGCCGTTCTCCCCCGACCCCTTCGATGATCCCGGCCGCGAGTAGGTCCTCCGGCCCCAGCCCGTACAGCTTGTACTTGATCGACGAGCTGCCGCAGTTGATCACCAGTACCGGCATTAGACCCCTGAGCCTGAAATCATCGCTGGATCTTCTTCCGCCGGATCGGAAGACGAGAAGGTGTCCCCGAGACGGACCGAGAGCCCTTCGTGACCATGGTTCTTGTCCTGATCGGGCGAGCGCCTCGCCCGATACCCGCACAGACCCTGGACCACCTCACAGTGCTGGGCGATGCGGGAGACAACTACCGGCCACCCTGTTCAGACCGTCAGGGCTCCGAGGATCTCGGGAAAGGCGGCTTCGGCTAGAGCACGCATCTCCTCATCGGTGCGGTCTTGGATCGGATGGCCGGTGAGAACCCGCCTAGGGTACATTCCCAGGGCCCGGCCCTGGGCGTCCGCCGCCTGCGCGAAGCGGTCCGACGCCACGAAGACACCCGGCACGCCCTGGTCCTCCAGGTCGACTATGTCGTGCACACTGCACGACGCGCACGAGCCTCAGTCGGCCAAGGCTTCTATTACGGCCCCGCATTCTGCCGCGATCTGGCGTCGCAGGTCCATAGGCGCCGGCTTGGTGAAGGTGGGCTTGCGGTAGTGCCGCACCGACACCCCCCTCTCGGCCAGCAACTCCTCGATCCTCCCGATGAATACATCCCCGCGGGGTTTGGAGATGTCAAGAAGGGCGACAGCGCTCTGGGTGAGATCCGGAATCCGGGGGCTGAGACGCCGCTCCTGGGTGATTCTTTCACTGGTCGGGTCCAATAATGTCGTCATCTGTCATCCCTAGTAGTTGTCGTGGTCGGTCTGCGTTGCGGGTGGCGTGCTCTGAGCCGCCCATCGACGCCTCTGGCTGCGTCCTGTCATAGACGCCGCTTGGGGCACCATGTCCCACCGCCGCCCCACAGCCAACCACGGGACCCGCGGTACCGAAAGGACTGCGTACAGCGTGAACACGCCCTAGTCGATCGCCACGGTGGTCATCTCCGAGCCGG
>JAAXGI010000311.1 GCA_012267505.1 Gemmatimonadota bacterium | reverse complement strand
AGCGAGAGGAAGACGCTGATCCCCTCGACGATCGAGGTCCTGAGCTTCGCGTCGAGCGCCGTCCAGTCGTTCCGGTACCACCGCTCGATCGCCTCGACACGGGCCCTGAGCTCCGAGCCGGCTCCCGCGCCACCCTCGACCTGGAACCGGATCCCGCGCCGAGTGAGCTCTCCCGGGAGCTCCGGATCCAGGCGGCAGCGAAGCGTCCCGTCCGTGGAGAGACCGCTCCATGGCCACCCGTCGAGCGCGCCGTCGGCCGCGATCATATCGGTCCCCGCGATCACCACGTATTCCGGGGATGCCTTCTCCGCGAGATCCTTCGTCTCCTGGATCCTCCGGGCGAAGAGTTCCGCGTCGATCGTGCAGCGGTAGACGTCCCGGAGGGTCACCCACCCACCGGGAAGGAGCCGGTGGAGCTCGATGATCCACCGGACGAGGTTTGTGTAGGCCTGCTGCCAGAACGGTTCCCGGCTCTTCCCGAAGAGCTGGTTGATGAGCGTCGAGATGCTGTAGGCGAGCGAGTAGGTGTCGAGCAGCGGGTCGTCGAGCGGGTTCCACTGCCAGCTCCCCCCGAGCCCGATCTCGAGGTAGTCCTCTCCCCGCCCGGCCTCCTCGAGGATCCGGCGCACCGCGTGGCAGAAATCCCCCTTGACCTCGAGCACGAGGGCGGCGGCACGCCGGTCCGGTCGCCCTGCCTGCCAGGAGAGGAGCTGCGTCGCGAACGGATGCATGCACGCCGAGGTCTTCCCGGAGCCGACGGCGCCCACGACGAGGATCCCGGTGTAGAGCCCCGCCTCCGGGATGGTGAGCCAGGAGGGCCGCCCGCTCTCCCGGAGGGCGGTCGGGTGATGGAGCTCCCCGATCACGAGCGAGGGCTCCGGGTCGGTCGGGGAAGCCGGCCAGGGGGAGAGCGTTCCCGGGCGGCGGGCGCGGGCGCGGGGCTCGAACCAGACCCGCCGGACGGAGAGGAGGAGGCTCCCGGCGAGAAGGACGGCGACGGCGGGCGCCGCAAGGTACCAGGCGCGGACCGCCGCATGGATGGCCGGGTCGTTGAACCGGAGGAGATCGAGGAAGGGGTTGTCTCCGGAGGCGGGGAAGGGCGCCCGGAGAGCGCGGACGCCGGCGGCCGACGCCGCCAGACCGGCGAGGAGGAGTCGCCCCCGCCCGCTCACGACCCTCCCTCCGCATGAAGGGCCGGGCGGCGCCGGCCCTGCCGCCGCGCTCGGGGCAGCACGCGGGAAGCGGGAGCCGGACGGCCGGGCGCCTCGTCACCGTGCGGGCGCCCCCGCTCGCGGGTCCCGATCCTCGCCCCCGGCGCGGCTCTCACATCGGCTCCGCAGGAAGCCGGGTCGAGCGCCATATCTCGTAGCCGTCGATCACCACCCGGGACGTCCGGATGAGCCGCCTGCGCTCGCGCAGCGCGGTCAGCCGCCTGAGCGCGGACTGGAGCTCCCCGTAGGCTTTGAGCGCGGCCGCGTCTCCCTCGATGATCGCCCTCTCGATCCGCTCGATCTCTCGTGTGACCGGGCCTTCCTCCCCGCAGCCCCGGGGCCGGGTGGGCCGCGACCAGCTCTCGAGCGTATTGCGCGCGCGCCGGAGATCCCGCACCGAGCGGACGGCGGCCAGGATCTCGACGCTCCGGCCCTTCCCGCGGAGCCTCTCCCAGAGATCGAGGTGCGCCTTGCCCCAGCGCTGGAGCGGCTCCCCGGTGCGGAGCCCCGGATCCACGAAGAGGAACCGCGCGCGGTCGCCGTCGAGCGCGACCGGGAGGTCGTCGGGGAAGTAGCGGACGGACGGGCCGCTGGTCGCCAGCCGGAAACGGCGCCTCGGGAGGAGGTCCCGCGCGATGCCGAGCGCCTCGAACGCGCTAACCATCTCCGCCCCGGTCGAGATCCAGGGGAGGTCGCGGTGGTCGATGACGAAGTCGAGGGTGAGAAGGCGGCGCATCGCATGGTGCCTCCGCCTGGGGAGGCGCCCGCGGCGCGGCCCAAGGCCGAGCGCGCGGTAGATCTGGGACCTCGTGATCCGGCAGACGCTCCGGTCCTCGATGGTCTCCTCGGCAACGATTCTCGCTCCCTTCATCTTGCGGATCACGCGGTACGAATGCGCGCGGCTGATCCGGAGGTAGGCGGAGACCTGCGGACGGGTGAAGAGCCCGCCGTGCAGCGCCGCGACGGTGATCCAGTGGCCGAGCTGGCCCGCCCACCCGAGCGGCCAGAGGACCTTCGCCTTCTCCCTGAACGGCGTGCTCATCGTTCCTCCCCGGTGACGAGCGCCCGATCGGCCTGGAGGTAGGTGACGAGGAGCCCCATCGGGTTGTAGAGGACGAGCTCCTGGGGGATGGCCTCGAGGAACTCGAAGCGGAGGGTGAGGGACCACCGCTCCCGCCGGAGCTCCTCCTCACCGGCGAGGTGGACGAGCTCGAAGTCCGCCGTCGCGCCGTGCGGGGGCTCGGGGGCCGGGTGGATGCGGAGCACGACCTCCTCGACCTGGAGCTCGGTCCCGGCCGTCCCGGCGGCCGTGGCGGCCACATCGGAGCCCTCCCTCGCGAAGGCGGCGTTGGCGAGCCCGGTCGAGAGGAAGCGGAGGCTCCGGGTCCATTGCTCCTCGACGGTGGCCCGGCGTCGGGAGTAGTGGTCGGCGACGAACCGGTTGAGGAAGTACTTCGTGGTGGGATCCAGCGGATCGGCCTCGGCGGTCGCGGCCTCGTAGGCTACCGCCTCGGCGCGGCCGACCTCGTCGACCCGGACGACGATCGGCCGCGGGGGCCCGGCGAGCGCGAGGCGGACGAGGACGAAGGCGAGGGCGAGGCACGCTCCCGAGAGCACGACGGCGAGGGTCCGGAGCTTCCGGTTCGCCTGCACGGCCTCGCCCCAGATCTCGGCGTACTCGCGGCCTGCGTCGGATTCACCTTTCATGGCAGTTCTCCCTTGCATTCAGCTTCCGGCGGCTCCCGCGGCCGCCCGGGCGGGCGCCGCCTTCGCTCCCCCCCGGACGACGAGCGCCGTGATCCCGGATCCGACGGATCCGGAGCCGGAGACGAGCATCGCGGAGAGCTCGCCCACCTTGAGGCCGGCCATGAGCCCGGAGACGACGAGGGGGAGGAGGACGGCGGCCCAGAGCCCGAGCTCGGCCGGATCGGCGGTGCCGGTGCCCATGAGGGCCCCGGTGTAGGTGGTGACGTAGCCCATCCCGACGCCCATGAAGACGCGGAGGACGGCGCCGGCGACGACCCCGTAGAGCGTGTAGGTCATGAGCGACCGGAACCATCCCCAGAAGAGGAAGGAGAGGGGCTCGAAGAGGAGCCAGGGGATGAACACCGGCCCGAGGAGGATCACGATCGCGAGCGCCACCTGCGCCCAGATGACCTGGGCGTAGGTGAGGCTGAAGAGCGCCACGAGGCCGAGGACGAGGGGGATGCCCATGGCGAGGGTGACGACTGAGGAGAGGAGCACGCTCACCCCCTCGGTCACGACCGAGACGAGGCTCCCCGTCGACCAGGCGGCGCCGAGCGCGCCGGCGAACGCCTGGAGGAGCGCGGTGATCTCGGTGTAGCCGACCGAGACGACGTCCGAGATGAAGAGGTTCTGGAGCCAGGTTCCGCCGCCGGCGACGGTGGCGGGGAAGGAGAGCCCAACGCCGGGGATCGGTAGGGCGTAGTAGTGGAGCAGCGTCCTCGGGATGGCGACGGCGAGGACGAGGCGGACGAGCGCCCACGGCTCGAAGGTGCCGCTGAACGCGATCCGAAGCCCGGTCCAGGCCACGGTGACGGCGGCGAGCCCGCCCCAGAGCTGGAGCCCGAG
>JAAXGI010000292.1 GCA_012267505.1 Gemmatimonadota bacterium | reverse complement strand
ACCGGCCCTTCCATATTTTCTTCGGACGAGATGACCTGTCTCGCCTGCTACCTCCGCGGATGGTGCTCGTTGGGCTGGGCGTGGACCCAGCTGCCGAACGGATGGCAAGGTTCATTTCGGCAGGACCTGTGGATATCTCCATCGCGACCTTCCACGGGTTTCAACGTGACGGGGAGCGACTCCTAGCGCGACAGCTGGAGATGGATCCGGAAAGGCAACCAAACGTCCGTCCTCGTGAGCCCTCGGTTGCCGAAAAACGTCGAATCTTGCAGGAGTACTTGGCCGGCAACGGGTACGATGCCGTGTTTTGGCCTGTCCATGCCGATCTTCGCCAGCCTCTAAGCGAGCAGCGCGTATGGGAGCAGCCCGGTAGCACGGGTGTCGGCTTTCAGCTCACCGAGCCAGATAATCCCAGGGTTTGGAAGACTTACTTTGGTGTCCAGGCCGGATATCTCGGTTCAGGAATCTACAGCGTGAGCATCCTGCGGCAGGCGATTCATTGGGGTGGAGAGGAGGCACTCGGGGAGCTTCGTGAGTCTGTGGAAGTGCGCGACTGGCCACACGGTGGGTACGCGTTGTCGTTCGAGTCCTCGGAAGAGTGGGAACAACTTCGCCCCAAGGTGCTTGATTTCGTGCACACCGTGATGGCGAATCGTCTAGGCCGGGACGAGACAAACGGCACGGGAGAACCTCTTGGTTCGCCCCCTACCTAGACGTTGGGCCGGGCCCACCGGTCCGGGCCGTAGCGTCCGCCGTTCACGGTCATGAAGAGCCGAGAATATCCGTGTCGTCTGGGTGGACATAGTGGGGGTCAAGGCACCTTTTCCAAGTATGTAAACCACTTATAAATAATAATTTACATAACTTCCAGATCAAGTCCGCAGGGCCTACCGCCCATCCCAACGATGCCGCCGCCTGGATCCATCACAGAGGGACTGGACTGAGCTCCCGGAGCGGAGTTGTGGATGGCGTGTCCGCGCCGGGAACGGTCATGGACGCCCCGTTCGAGACGGAGTTACCGACATTCTTCATCGGCGTTACCGTGCCGACGGTCCGGCTGCCTACGGTTGTTCGCCCGTATAAGGACGGCCCGCCGGGCGATGGGGCGGGCCCGACAACCCCGAGCTCGAAGCTTGCCGAGGGGTCTCTCAACGCGGTCCGAGCTTCTACGTTGTCGCGGGCATCCGTGCAGCCATCGTTCCACGCAGGCAGGAGTTGACTCCCATGCGACGTAGCCGCGGCATGCTGTGCATGGCGCTCGCAGGCGCCCTGATCTCCTTCGTCCCCTCGGTTGCCCGCGCCCAGAGCGACGCGAGCGTGCGAGGCCGGGTCACCGATGAGGAGGGCTCCGGCATTCCGAGTGTCCAGGTCATCGTCACGAACCAGAACACCGGGAGCCAGAGCGGCGCCGTGACCCAGTCCGACGGATCGTTCACGGTTGCGGGACTCCGGACGGGTGAGCCCCACGTCGTCGTCGCCCGGACGATCGGCTACGGCCCCCAGATGCTGGACGGCATCGTCCTGACACCGGGCGAGGCCCGCACGCTGGACCTGACGCTCCCAAGGGAGGCGATCGCGCTCGACGCCGTCGAGGTCCTGGCGACGCGGGCGGTCGAACGCCAGACTCCCGTCGCCTTCACGGATGTGGACAAGGTCCAGATCCAGCAGCAGCTGGGCTCCCGGGACCTCCCCATGGTCCTCAACACGACGCCGAGCGTGTACGCGACGATGCAGGGCGGCGGATCCGGTGATGCACGGATCAACATCCGCGGATTCGACCAGCGGAACACGGCCGTCATGATCAACGGCGTTCCGGTCAACGACATGGAGAACGGGTGGGTCTACTGGTCCAACTGGGATGGGCTGGGGGATGCCGCCAGCAGCATCCAGGTCCAGCGAGGACTGGCGGCCGTGAACCTGGCCACGCCTTCCATCGGCGGTACGCTGAATGTGATCACCGACCCCACCGCGAACACGCCGGGCCTGGGCTACAAGCAGGAGTTCGGCAGCCGCGGCTTCCTGAAGGAGACCCTCACGCTCAGCACCGGCAACGTCGGACGATTCGCGTTTACCGGGAACCTCGTCCGCAAGCAGGGTGACGGCTTCTTCAACACCAACGGCGCCCTCGCCACCTGGACCGATGCCTGGGCCTACTACGGCGCGGCCGCTTTCGTCATCAACGACCGTCACCGCCTCGAGCTCTACGCCGTGGGGGCGCCCCAGTCCCACGGCCAGAACCTCTACAAGCTCAACCCGGCGCAAATCCACCATGGCTTCGCGAGGGAGATCGGCGTCAGCGATGCCGCGATCGCGGCGATCGCCGAGGCGGGGCGGTTCTGGAGCCCGAACGTCAACACCGTGAGCCGCTCGTACCAGGAGACGCAGTACGCGAGCATAGGTCCCAAGAAGGGGACCTTCGCCCGTTTCGGCGACGACTACATCAACGAGCGCGAGAACTACTTTCACAAGCCGCAGGTCAATCTCAACTACTACGCCCGACTCGCAGACGGCCTGACCTGGTCCACGGTGGCCTACTATTCCGGAGGCAAGGGCGGCGGAAGCGGGACGCTCGGATCGCTCGTCTGGGACTATACCTACAGGCAGCGGGTGGCCGACTGGGACGCGACCATCGCGGAGAACCGGGCCAACGGACCCTCTCTCGGCATCCTCCGGTCCTCGGTCAACAACCAGTGGACGCTCGGCGCCATCTCGAAGCTCCGGAGGGAGTTCGCCGGTGACATCACGGCGGAGATCGGGGTCGACTGGCGCACCGCCTCGATCGACCACTACCGGGATGTGCGGGACCTCCTGGGCGGCCAGTACTGGGTCGACGAGGCCAACGACTTCACCGGCCCCCGGAACGCCACCTACGGCGACAAGATCAACTACTTCAACACGAACGATGTCGCCTGGCTCGGCGGACACATCCAGGCTGAGAGGGCGACCGCGGCCGGCTCGATCTACGCGATGGCCGGGCTGGTCCAGAGCTCCTACCACTACACGGATCACTTCGCCCGCGACCCGAACACCGGCGGCAAGCTGATCCTGGAGAGCGGCAACCTGCACGGCTATCAGGTCAAGGGCGGCCTGGGCCGCAACCTGACGCCCGAGTGGTCCGTCTTCGGCAACGCGGGCTACGTCTCCAAGGTGCCGATCTTCGACCAGGCCATCGATGACTTCAACGGCGAGGTGCTGACGAACCCGAAGAACGAGCGCTTCCTCTCGTTCGAGGTCGGGACGAGTTACGCCTCCCTCGACCGGAGGATCTCGGCCGACCTCAACCTCTACCACACGACGTGGAATGACCGCTCGTTCACCTTCTACATACCCGTCGACGACATCTACGCCCAGATCCTCGGCGTGGACCAGCGGCACCTGGGCGTGGAGCTCCACGCCAGGTATCAGCCGCTCGACATGCTCCGCCTCGACGGTTCGGTCTCGGTCGGGAACTGGGAGTACGTGAGCGACGCGAGCGGGCGTGCGGTGGCGGGCGACCGGACGTCGAGCACGCAGTACAGCTACTACATCGACGGACTGAGGGTATCGGACCAGCCCCAGACCCAGTTCTCGTACGCGCTCTCTGCCTTTCCTCTCGAGGGTCTCTGGATGCAGTTCCTGGGGTGGACCAACTACAGCTACTACGCCGCCTTCGACCCCTTCGGCCGTACCGACCTCTCGGACCGCGCGCAGTCATGGAAGGCGCCGGGATACACGGTGTTCGACCTCCATGGCGCGTACCGGATCACCGACCTGATCCCCTTCTGGGAGGGGGGGGATGTGCGCGTGTTCGTGAACGTGTTCAATGTCTTCGACGAGCTCTACATACAGGACGCGACGGACAACTCGAGATTCAATGCGTTCTATCAGTGTGCTCCGGGGGGCACGTCGAGGCCGTGCGCCGCGGACCCGGGCCATGACGCCGAAGCATCGGAGGTGTTCCTGGGTCTGCCGCGATACTTCAACCTCGGATTCGAGGTCCGATTCTAGCTCGCGGCCGGGGAAGGTCCCCGGCCTCCCCGAGAGTCCGGGGGCCATTCCCGGTGTACCAGGCGTGCCCTCTGTCGGGAGTCGGCGAGTGTCTGACGGTCGGAGGTGGCGCCGAACCGTAGGGCCGAGGGCAAGGGTGCACGTCGCGAGGCGGATCATGAAGGAAGCCGGAGGCAAAGCGGGATCGTCCGGGCCTCGATGGAATCATGGGGGCAAGAGCCCCCCTCCCTCCCGACCACTGCCGGTCCGACGGATGAAACGCATCTGGCACAAGTCGCGGCTCCAGAGGCTCGTCGCGCTCGCTTCGATCGGGCTTCTGACCGGCTGCCAGGCGGCCCGGACGGCCGACGCCGACGCGTCCGAAGCCGGCGGGTTCGACGGCTCGGAGGGCTCGGGCGGCGTCAACCAGGCCATCCACCTCGAGAAACCCTACGTCGTGATGGTCTCTCTCGACGGCTTCCGCCACGACTACCTGGACCTCTTCCCGACGCCGAACCTGCGCCGGCTCGCGGATCGGGGTGTCCGGGCCCGGGGCCTGATCCCGGTATTCCCGGTCGTCACGTTCCCCAATCACTATTCGATCGCCACCGGGATGTACCCGGATGCGCACGGCCTCGTCAGCAACAGCTTCTACGACCCGGCGAGGGGCGAGTCGTACTCCCTCAGCGACCGGACAGCCGTGGAAGACGGCTCGTGGTACGGGGGCGAGCCCATCTGGGTCACCGCCGAGAGCCAGGGCATGGTCGCGGCGTCCTTCTACTGGGTGGGGAGTGAGGCACCCGTTCAGGGGATCCAGCCGACGCACTGGCGACGCTTCGATGCCGGCGTGCCGTACGAGACGAGGGTCGACCAGGTGCTCGAGTGGCTATCCGAGCCCGAGGAGCATCGGCCGCACATGGTTACGCTCTACTTCGGGGGAGTCGATGCCGTCGGCCACAACTTTCCTCCGGAATCGCCCGAGCTCGCGGAGGCGGTGGTGCAGGTGGACCGGATGATCGGTCGGTTGATGGAGGGCATCGAGGCGCTCCCGTTCGCCGACCGGGTCTACCTGATCGTCCTGTCCGACCACGGCATGGCTCCGTTCTTCGCCGAACAGACATACCACCTTCCGGATCTAGTGGAGATCGACCCGGCCACGGTCATCGAGGGCGCCAGCTCACACCTGGTCCTGTACACGCCGGGAGGCGACGAGAGCGACGACGACCTTCGTGACCTGCTCGCGGAGGCCATGCCCCGGACGACGGTCTACCGCCGTGGCCGCATGCCGGAGAGACTGCACTACGAGCGGGCGGGACCCCGCTTGGGGGACATCGTCATCATGCCGGACCTGGGGTGGTCGGTTCTGCGCTGGAGCGCGGCCGAACGACCGGCCAGGGATGGCTACACCCACGGCTGGGATCCCGCACACGAGGTCATGCACGGCGTGTTCGTGGCTGCCGGACCTCGGTTCGGGCCCGGCCAGAGGATCGACAGCTTCGAGAGCATCCACATCTATCCGCTTCTCGCTGAGCTCCTCGGGCTGGTCCCCAATCCGGAAGCGGACGGACGCCTCGACGTGCTGGCACCGATCCTCTCGTACTGAACGGGGGCTCCGGCGCCGGGGGGTGTCCACTTTCTCGAGTAACAACCCAGGTACCCCTGCGGCGGCTGATCGCGGGGATTCCTGGGTAGCTACCCCCCGTCATCCAGAACCGCGACGCGTCCGTGCCCCAGAGTTCGTCCGGCGACTTGGTCGGGGTCCGGTCGCCGTGGGGATGCCCTCCGGCGTATCGGTGCCAGCAGCCCATGCAACCGCAACAGCCTCAGCCCCCGGTTCTTGCCGACCCGGATCCCGTCGCCCGCTAGCCGCGCCTTCACCGTCCGATGGCCGTCGCCGAGGAACGGACGCGCCAGCAGCCCCGTCCGGATCTCCTGCAGGAGTTCCTCGTCGCTCAGAGCAGTCTACGGAGGCGGGTGTCGTAGCCGAGACGCCCACTCGGCGCGAACCTCCACGGCATTGCCTTCGACCCCATCCGGCGTGTGTCGATCATGCTCGTGCAGTCCGGCGTGGCTACAGCCACGGCCGTCTGGCGCAGCGTCCCTGAAACTGCGTCACGCCAAAGCGGCGCAGGTCTAGGTTGCCGTCATGGCAGAACGAGCCTGACCAAGCAGAGCGATGGACGACATCAACGACGGCGTGATGCGGGACCCCGTCAAGGCCACCCATCGGGCGATGCCGACCGCCACCGGCCAGCTTCCCAACCCACGCGAAACCACCAAGTGGGTGCCGGTGGACGTTGAAGAATGATCAGACAATGAGAAAACCGTGAGAGTGGTGGGACTCAACCCCATATGACCGGGACAGACGGCCGGTGTTCTAGGTCGGTTCGGCCACCAGTTCTGCCACGCCACCGTTGTCTCGAACATCACGAGCCACGCTCCTACTGGGCTTTAGCCAGCAACCTACCGTCAACTAATCAAACGCTCGATCCAGTTGAGCTACGGCCGCGTGGCCGCAAACCGCGAACCCGCGTGGCAGATCTCTCCTTTCCGCTTGCCCTCGTCAACACGGGACACGTAGGTTCATCCCGACACAATAAAGCAAGGAAGCCTAGGTCGGACAACCTACTGATTGCCGGAGCCAGATCAACCCTCATGCGGGTTGCTCGCGCACGGCAGCCGGATAGGCAGACACTCTCCGCAAGCTTCCTTGTGCGATTGTGAAAGGAGGCCCGGCATCAGTGCCGGTCGGTGCCGTTCAGGTCGCGGAGAAAAGAACTCATGGTGCTCCTGCTTCTGATCTTATGCGTGGCCCTGGGGTGGTTTCTCGTTGCGTTGGTGATGAAGCGTAGGGAACAAATCGAGGTCCTCACGCGCGAGGCCAAGAGCCGTTTCATTGCTCCTGAGGAGAGGATCCTGCACGCCGTACCGGGGTGCTGGCGAACAGGCAAGTTTAGCTTGGAGGCGGGGACATTCTCTGACTGGAAATTCTCTGACTATGGGGAACAGGGCCTCTTGATCGCCACGACATACCGGCTAGTCTTCTGCCACTGGGCGCGTGACCGCGGCTACCTGGAAGAAGTCTACTCGTATGCCGAAGACGTCAACAAGGTGACCATGGTGGGCACTGAGATCGAGTTTCTCTGGCGCGACTGCTGTCCTCAGGGATTCGAGAGCTGTGCCATGACACGCTGGACGGTGGGAGACAGAATGCGACAGAAACGGGTCAGAGTCGCATGCGCTGCCATCGCCGAGCGGGCGCGAGATGCGCGACCAGGGCGCCCTCGGTTACGAATGATGAATTGAGGAATCTCCATGTGATTAAGGATTGGAGGTCCGTAACTACC
>JAAXGI010000126.1 GCA_012267505.1 Gemmatimonadota bacterium | reverse complement strand
CTCTGGGCGGGGCTCCGCGACGACGTGATCCACACCGTCGCGACGGACGAGATCTGCTGCACCCTCGCGGTCAAGGTGCAGGGCCGGCGAATCGACGACACGACGGGCGGCAACGCGGGCGTGGAGCCGCGGCTCGCGGTCATGTACACCCAGATGGTGAGCGAGCGGGGCTGGCCGCTCGAGACCTTCGTCGACCTCACCTCCACCAACGCGGCGAAGCTGATGGGGCTCTACCCGCGAAAGGGCGCGCTCGCGGTCGGAGCGGACGCGGACGTGACGGTGCTCGACCCGGGCGCGGCGCGCACCGTGCGCAACGAGGACCTCCACGAGTCCGACTACACCCCCTGGGAAGGTCAGGAAGTGTCGGCGTGGCCGGCCACCACCGTCCTTCGCGGCAAGGTCATGGTCGAGGACAGCGCGTTCCACGGCGACCTCGCCGACGGCCGGTACCTGCACCGCGCCATCCCGGAGTGGGTACGCGCCCGCCGCTCGGGCACCGACTGAGGTCGAGCTCACCGCCCTCGCGACAGGCACGCCCCGAACGACCGTGCGGCGGAGCGATCTCCCCCGCCCCGCTCGATTCGGCGCAAGGAACGAAGTGTCCACCACCGCCGCCGGGGGACTGGACTTCCGTCCTCCCGTCATCCGCTCCGGGCCGGGTTGCATGGCGCGGAATTCAGCGCATGATGGGCGGCATTGCGGAGAACCGCGCGCCGACCGCGGTCCGGCGAGGGCCAAGACCTCCAACGGATACTTGCGTGATGTCGCAACTCGATCTCTTTCACGACGAAACGTTGCCAGGCCCCGACCAGGGGTTCACCACGCTCCGGCGAGTGCAGCTCGATGCTCGGTCGTGGGTCGAACACGAGACCGGCTGGCTCTCGGGGCACGAGGAGCTGTTCGACGCACTCCACCAGGGCATCGAATGGCGAACGGAGTGGCGCGAGATGTACGACACGGTCGTCGAGGTGCCGCGGTTGACGGCGACGATCCCGGACGACGGGCCGGCTCCGCCGGCGCTCGCCCGCGTTCATGATGCGCTCGAACGACGCTACCGGCGCCGGTTCGAGAGCGTCCGGCTCGCCTGGTACCGGGACGGCCAGGACAGCGTCGCGATGCACGGCGACCGGATCGGGCGTCGCATCGCGGACACCGTGGTGGCGATCCTCTCCCTCGGCGCGCCGCGGCGCTTCCTGCTGAAGCCGGCCGCGGGCGGGCGCTCCCTGCGGTTCGACCTCGGTGGCGGCGACCTGCTGGTCATGGGCGGGGCGTGCCAGCGCATGTGGCGCCACGGCATTCCGAAGGTGAAGTCGGCGGGGCCGCGGATCAGCATTCAGTTTCGCGAACGACGCGAATACGCCTGAGTCGCATCCGTCCCGCGGACGCTCCCGGGGCGGACACCGACCCGGCGCTTCCTGAATTCCCGGGGCGAGGCGACGTTCGGAGGTCGCCGCGCGGGTTCCGAGGCTCGGGATCAATCCTCGGCCATCACGTCTTCCGCCCGATCCGGATAGATGACCCTCTCGGCAAACCGGTACATGTGGTCGATCTCGTCCTGGCCGCGGTACCGGATGCGGCTGCCCCTGGTGGCGGCGATCTGCTCCGCGATGATGTTGCGCCGGACCTCGGAGGTGAACGAGTTCAGGCGGTGATAGGCCTCCGAGATCGTTCGCCCGAGCGTGGTGACGCCATGGCCGAGCAGCACCACGCAGTTGGTCCCGCCGATGAAGTCCCTGACCGGTCCGACATCGGATTCGACGTCCATGTCGGCCGGCAGGTAGTACGGCGGCTTGCCGTGGATGAAGGGCATGTCGAGCGAGAGAATCCGCACCTCCTCGAACGCGCCGGAACCGAAGTACGCGAGCGTCGCGTCGTCATGAACGTGAATGACCGCGTTGATATCGGGCCGAAGCCGGAGGATCTCGCGGTTGAGGTTGTGGCCGACACTCGTCATCGCCTCGCCGTGCAACAACCGGCTCGTCGGGATGTCGGTAATCACGATGTTCTCGAGGCTCATTTCCTCGAGCGAGATCTCCGCGTGCTTGGTGTAGGCCACCCCGTGCTCGAAGTCCGGGTGGGACTTGCGGATGACCATGTTGCCCAGCGTGTTGTGAACGTAGCCTCGCCGCGCGACCATGTGCGCATAGCGAACGAAGCTGGCCCCGAGCTCGGCGTCGAATTCGACCTTGTCCGTCACGTTGTTTCTCCTCCTCGCCCGCGCTTCCCACATCCCGGTCGATTCTTGCACAGCCTTCGCACTGTTCATGAACTCTCACCCGGGTCGGCACGCTTGCACTTCGCGGCCGGCTCGGAAGAACGCGCCGCCGGCCCCGCCTCCCCTCGCCGTTGACACGCGGAGGTCATAACGGCACCCTAGATTGGACGCGTGCGCGGTCGGGCTCGAACCGGCGGCTGACTCGTTGCCCGACTGATGCACGGGCCTTCCCGAGACGGGAGGAACGAGGCGCGTGAACGGTCTGCCGATCCGGATTGAGAGCCTGGACGTCTCCTACGGCGACGTTCCGGTTCTGCACGGCATCGACCTCGCCGTCGCCCCGGGCGAATTCATCGCCCTCCTCGGGGCCTCCGGCTGCGGCAAGACGACGCTCCTTCGCGCCCTTGCGGGATTCATCCCCGTCGCCGCCGGCCGGATCGAGGTTGGCGGGGAAACGGTCGGGGCGCTCCCGCCCGAGCGGCGGAACATGGCGATGATGTTCCAGTCCTACGCCCTCTGGCCGCACATGACGACGGCCCAGAACATCGGCTACGGACTGCGCCTGCGCCGCTGGCCGAAGGCCCGCATTGCGGAGCGCGTCAGGGAGCTGGTCGCCCTCGTCGGGCTCGAGGGGCTCGAGCGACGCAACGTGACCCGCCTCTCCGGCGGACAGCGCCAGCGCGTGGCCCTCGCCCGCGCCCTCGCCATCGACCCACCCATCCTCCTCCTCGACGAGCCGCTCTCGAAC
>JAAXGI010000088.1:4391-11754 GCA_012267505.1 Gemmatimonadota bacterium | reverse complement strand
GGCTCGACCTCAGCCTCCGGGATGCGCACCTCGATCCCGCCCTGGAGAATCGGAGCGGTGATGATGAAGATCACGAGCAGGGTGAACGCCACGTCGATGAGGGAGGTGACGTTGATTTCCGCATTTACGCTGAGGTCGCCGCGCCCGACGCCGTGCCGTCCCCCACTGCGGGCGCTCAAACCTGCCCCTCGCGGGCGAGATCGCCGATGAACTCCGAGGAGAATCCCTCGAGTTCACCGAGGAAGAGATTCAGTCGGGCGACGAAGAAGTTGTAGAAGATGACGGCGGGGATGGCGACAGCAAGCCCGGCCACTGTCGTTACCAACGCCTCAGCCACACCGGGCGCAACGGCGCCAATGTTGGTCGAGCCCGTCACGACAATCCCGAGGAAGGCATTCATCACCCCGATCACCGTCCCCATCAGCCCGAGGAGCGGACTGACAGAACCGATCACGGCAAGCCACGTGAGGCCGATGGCCATGTCGTCGCGCTCCTCGGCCTCTTCCTTTTCCATCACCAGACGGAGGACCTCCAGCTGAGTGAGGGAGAGCCCCTCCTCGGGCACGCTCGCCTTGAGCCCAGTCGGCTGAAGCTCGCTGAAGAAGTTCATCCCCTGCCGGAACACGCGGCAGTACGGCGAATCCGGGAGGGTGAGAACCGCACGGTACGCGTCCTCGAGTCCGCGGGATCGCTCGACCGCCTCGAGGAACTGATCGCCGTGCTGGCGCACGCTCCGGAACTGGCGCCACTTCCAGAAGATGATGACCCACGACGTCAGCGAGAACGAGGCCAGTACGATTAGGACGATCTTCGTCGGGAGCGTACCGCCCCAGACGAGATCCCAAGCATTCTCGGGAACGGCACGGCCCACCTGCAGGAGGAAAATACTCACCGGAGGCGCGCTCCGCCCTGCCGGCAACTCCGGCCCGGTATTCTCACCCGGTTCGGCCCGGATGCGGACCCCTGCCCAAGATGTCTCAACGCGGTGCGCTCCGGTTCAGGTTCTCCGTTCCGGCCGGCGCGGAGCCGTGGCCGTCGGCGTCTGGCTGCTTCTGCACGCTACCATCCCGTAGGGACCCTGCGGCATCCCCGTCCGCACCACGGGGGACAGGCCTCGACCCGCCGCCGGACCGGGCAGCCTCGTCCCCCATCTCGTAGAGGAAGCGGACTACCTCGACGAGTTCCGGGCCCGATCCTTCGGCCATTCCCTTCTTCAGCCGGACGGTCGGTGCGTGCAGGAGCTTGTTCTGGAAGCGCCGGGCAAACTCCTCAACCAAGGCGCGCTCCTCGGGCGCGAGTCCGGCGAGCCTGGCAAAGAGCCGCCCGAGCTCGGACTCCTTGATCCGCGTTGCCCGCTCCCGCATCGCCCGGATCACCGGGACCACCTCGCGCGAGGCATGCCAGGCGAGAAACGTGCGGCGATGCTCGGCAAGGACACTCCGGGCCTCGGGGATCGCTTCCTCCCGCAGCTGGACGTGTTCCTCCACGATCGACCTGAGGTCGTCCACATTGTAGAGAAAGACCCCCGGCTCGTCACCCACCGCTGGGTCGACGTCCCGCGGAATCGCAATGTCGATCACGAGGAGCGGGCGGCGGCGTGGCTCGGTGAACGACTCGGTCAGGATCGCGCGCGTGAGGACTGGGTGGGGCGCCGCAGTGCTGCTCAGCACGATGTCGACGGTGGCAAGGATGTTGGAGATCCGCTCGAACGGCACCGCCTGCCCGTGGTGCTTTCGGGCAAGGTGTACAGCACGGTCGTACGTCCTGTTGGCAACGGCGACGCTCTGGACCCCTTCGCGGGCTAGAGCCGTGAGAATGAGCTCCCCGGTCATACCCGCGCCAAGGACCAGGATGCGTTTTCCGTGAAGGGACCCGAAGATCTTGCCGGCCAGCTCGACGGCGACCGACGCGACCGAGGCCGTGCCCTCCCCGATACGGGTCTCGGACCTAACCTGTCCGCCCGCCGCGAGCGCCGTCTGGAAGAGGCGGTTGAGCACCGGCCCCGCGAGGGACGGCGTGGCGGGGACCGACCGCGCTAGCTCAAGCGCATCCCTGACCTGGCCTTGGATCTCGGCTTCTCCCGTGACCATTGCATCCAGACCGGCCGTGACGGACAGGAGATGCCCCGCGGCATCGGCACCCCATTTCTCGAAGGCGTAGGGAGCCGGGTCGCCGTCGATCCCCCCGATCCGCTCGCGGAAGAGCCGCAGGAGCACCCCCCTTGTCCGCTCGCGGGTCGCGGGAAAGATGTAAGCCTCGGTCCGGTTGCAGGTGGAGAGGAGGACGGCCTCGTCGGCGGCGAGTTCGCTCCTGAGCGCGAGCAGCGCGCTCCTCGCCTCGTCCACGCCGTAGGCGACTTGCTCGCGTATCTCGACGGGCGCGGTCTCGTGACTCACGCCCACCACGGCGAGGGGGAGGCTCATACGCGCGGAGCACCCCCGTTTCCGGCACTCACAGGAAGAATCCAGTCCCGGCCGCCGTAAGGCGGAGTGCGAGGTAGGTCCCGACAACGACGGCGAAGCCGATGACGGCCGCGAGGGCGCTCCGGTACTCGCTGCTTCCGGGCCCACGCCGGGTCGCGAAGATGGCAACGAAGACGGCCCAGCTGAGAACGGCCCAGATCACCTTCGGGTCGTCGATCTGGAGCGATCCCAAGTTCTGCACGGTCCACGCCCACCCGAGGATGAGCGCGAGGCTGAGGGAGGCAAATCCGACGGTGAGCCCGACACGACCCACCTTCTCGAGCGTCGCGAGGGGCGGGATGAAGCGTGAGAGGCGACCGAGCCGCTTCATCTTGAGTTCGTGGTGTTGGATTAGGTAGAGGAGCCCTGCCGCGAAGGCGACGGCCAGACCCTGGAGGCCAAGGAACGCCAGTGCGACGTGTAGGACAAAGCCCACACCACTGAAGCCGAGGTCCATCGGCGACGGCTCGATCCCGAGCAGGAGCGCTCCACCCTCGAGAGCCACGAGGAGGGGGAGGAGTCCGAGTGCGATCCGGCCGGCCTCGCGGAGGGGGAGGACTGCAACGAGAGCCACGCCTCCGACCAGGGCAAGCGACGAGAGTGCCGGTGCAAGACCCCCGAGAGGGAGCTGGTCGTAGGTGAGCCAGAAGTCCACGGTCGCCATCGCATGGAGGAGGACGGCAACGACGGTGAGACCGGACGCGACGGCTACGACATTCGGCCGGGGTCCACGAAAGAGCAGGTAGGCCCACGGGACGAGGGCCCCCACGTAGGCGACGAAGGCGGAAAGGTGGATCACCGGCAAGGCCCTCGGGGACGGCGGCGCACGGGGATTCCGTTCCAGCGTGGTGTCAACCCCACAACCCCCTCACCCCGCCCAGCGGGCGAACTCACGGGCCCAGTACGTGATTATGATGTCGGCGCCCGCACGCCGGATCGAGACAATCATCTCCCGCATCGCGCCCTCGTCGAGCCATCCTTGCTTGATCGCCGCCATGACGGCCGAGTATTCACCGGACACTTGGTAGGCGGCGACCGGCGCACCGGTCCGCTCCTTGACACGGCGGACAATGTCGAGGTAGCCCTGTGCCGGCTTCACCAAGATGATGTCCGCACCCTCAGCCAGATCCGCCTCCGCCTCCCGGAGCGCCTCCTCCGCATTCGCCGGGTCCATCTGGTAGCCCTTCCGGTCGCCGGAGCCCGGCGCCGAATCGGCCGCATCGCGGAACGGACCGTAGAAGGCAGAAGCGTACTTGACCGCATAGCTCATGATCGGCGTCTCCGGGAAGCCCGACCGGTCGAGCGCCTCCCGGACAGCCCGGACCCTCCCGTCCATCATGTCCGACGGGGCTACGATGTCCGCACCCGCCGCCGCGTGGCTCACGGCGATCCGGGCCAGACGTTCCACCGTCGGCTCGTTCGCCACCCGCCCGTGCTCGATGATCCCACACTGGCCGTGTGAGGTGTAGGCGCAGAGGCAGACATCGGTGATCAGCGCGAGTTCCGAGACCTCCGGGCGGAGCACCCGGAGCGCCCGCTGGACCACGCCGTCCTCAGTCCACGCCTCCGAGCCTTCCGCGTCCTTGCCTTCAGGGATCCCGAAGAGAATCACCCCGCCCAGCCCCGCCGCCTCGGCCTCGGCGACGTCGCGCGCCACCTCGTCCACGCTCGTCCGGAAGACCCCGGGCATCGACGGGACGGGGTCGCGCCGTCCCGACCCAGGGCCGATGAAGAGCGGGAGGACGAGACGCCGGGGAGACACGGCAGTCTCGCGCACGAGCCGGCGGATCGCCGGGCTTCCCCGGAGGCGGCGTCCCCTGAAGTTCGGATCAACCATTCCGGTCCCTCGTACCCGCCGGATCCGCCCCGCGGTCCTGCGGAGTGCGCCGACGCACGGTCGCATCCTCCGCCGGACTCGCCCTGTCCCGATGGACGGCGCCGAAGTTGCTGAACCACCTCACTCGCAGTTCCGGCTACGGTCGGAAGCAGAGGGAAAAGCGACCGGCGAGCGGAGGTACTCCGGCTCGAACCCCCGCGCGTCGACCGGCGGCACACCGGACAGCGCATGAAGGCGGACGAGCCCCTCGGCGGTCGGGAACCCGTAGGGCAGCGGGAGAAGCGGGTGGCCAGCCTCGCGGATGCGGGTGGCGCTCCGGAGCGCCCCGTCCCCACAGAAGCAGGCTCGGTCCGGAACGGGACGCCCGAGCACCGCACCAATCGTCGAAGCCCGCGGCTCGACGAGTGTAACGATCTGCTCAGGGAGAACGCTGTAGCACGCCGCGTAGACCCGATCTGAGCGTGCATCGAAGAGTACGTAGCGGGGGAAGCGGGCGTCTGGCGGCGCGGCACCTACCGGTGACGCGGCGCTGGGTAGCACGCCCGGGCGCACTCCCGGACCCGGCACCGCCGCGGCCATGAGCGATGAGCAGGGGTAGAGGGGAACGCCGAGCCCCGTCGCGAGCCCCATCGCTGTCGCCACACCGATCCGGATCCCGGTGAACGACCCCGGACCCCGGCCCACGAGGACTCCCTCGATCTCCCCCCGGCCGATCCCGGCTTCGTCGAGCGTCGACTCGATCCGGGCGAGAAGCCCGGCGGCGTGTTCCCTCCTCCGCGTGAGCCATCCCGTCGCCCGGACCTCGCCGCCGACGGCGACTGCGATGGAGGCCACCGCCGCGGTGGTCTCGAGTGCTAGGAATACACGTCCGGAACTCAACCGCGCCTCACGATAGGACCCGGACAGTCCGGAAGGGACGGCGGCGATCCCCTTCTCGACACCTCGACGGTGCGGAGGGGCGAGGCTGGACCCGGCGCCGAGAGCCGGATCTCCCAGCGCTCCCGTGGGAGGTATGCACCGGCCCGCTCGGGCCACTCGACGAGCACGATCTCCCGCCCCGCTCCGAGCTCGTCCCATCCCAGCTCCCAGATCTCCTCGGGATCGTGAAGCCGGTAGAGGTCGGCGTGCACCACCTCGACCCCGTCGCGCGCCGGGTAGCGGAAGAGGAGACCGAACGTCGGGGAGGGAAGCGGGGCCGACACTCCGGCACCCCGTGCGACCGCCCGGGCCAGGACAGACTTGCCGGCTCCGAGCGGGCCGGAGAGCCCGATGAAGACAGGGAGACCGATCTCGCGCCCGATCCGCCCACCCCATGCCGTGAGCTCATGCTCGCGGAGAATCACGTCACGCTGCTCAGGCGGCCGAGGCCCTGAGTTCGAAGAGCTCGTCGCGAAGCAGTGCGGCCCTCTCGAAGTCGAGCGCGGCCGCGGCAGCCTCCATCTCCTGTTCGAGTGCCCGGATCCGCGTCTCGAGCGTTCCCTCATCTCCGTCGTCACGTGTGCACCGCCTCCGCCTTGGGGACTGGACAGTGCGGGCATCCGCCACCCGGGTCGAGAACTCGATCTCCTCGATACTCTTCCGGACCGTCTCCGGCGTGATCCCATGCGCCGCGTTGAAGGCGATCTGCACCTCGCGGCGCCTTTCGGTCTCCTCGATGCACCGGAGCATCGAGTCCGTCACATGGTCCGCATAGAGGATCGCCCGCCCGCGAACGTTTCGCGCAGCGCGACCGATCGTCTGGATGAGCGAGCGGGCATCCCTCAGGAAACCCTCCTTGTCGGCGTCCAAGATCGCGACGAGGGAAACCTCCGGCAGGTCGAGCCCTTCGCGGAGGAGGTTGATCCCGACAAGCACGTCAAAGCGCCCGAGCCGGAGCCCTCTCAGGATCTCCATCCTCTCGATCGTGTCAATGTCGGCGTGCATGTAGCGCACCCGGACCCCCACCCCCTCGAGGTATTCCGCCAAGTCCTCGGCCATCCGCTTCGTAAGGGTGGTGACGAGCACCCGCTCACCGCGTGCTTCGCGTTCCCGGATCTCGGATAGGAGATCGTCGACCTGTCCGGTGACGGGGCTGACGACGACCTCGGGATCCACAAGCCCCGTCGGCCGGATGATCTGCTCGACGATGACCCCGTTCGACAGCTCAAGCTCGCGGTCTCCGGGCGTCGCGGAGACGAACACTGCGCGCGGGACCATGTCTTCCCACTCCTCGTAGGTGAGAGGCCGGTTGTCGAGTGCCGAGGGGAGGCGGAAGCCATGCTCGACGAGCGTCTCCTTGCGCGAGCGGTCACCCCGATACATCCCACGGATCTGCGGCAGCGTCTGGTGTGACTCGTCGACCACCACGAGGAAGTCGTCAGGAAAGTAGTCGAACAGGCAGAAGGGGCGCTCGCCCGCCTCCCGGCCGGCGAGATAACGCGCGTAGTTCTCGATCCCCGGACAGGTCCCGATCTCGAGCATCATCTCGATATCGAACCCGGTACGCGACTCGATCCGCTGCGCCTCGAGGAGCAGACCGTCCGCTCGGAAGCCCGCGAGTGCTCCGGTGAGCTCCTGCCTGATGAGTGGGACGGCCGCCTCGATCGTGCGGCGGCGGGTGACATAGTGGGAGGCCGGGTAGATCGCGGTCCGGGCAAGCGTCGTGATGCGCTCGCCGGTCAGAGGGTCGAACCGGGTGATGCGTTCCACCTCGTCGCCGAAGAATTCGACCCGGATCGCCTGCTCCTCGTAGGCGGGCAGCACCTCGACGGTGTCCCCCCGGGCGCGCATCGTGCCCCGCTCCAGGGCCATGTCCGAGCGCCGGTAGTGGATCCCGACCAGTGCTCTTAGGAATGCGTCCCGGCCGATCGCCTCGCCCACCCGGATCTCGACCATCAGTGATCGGTAGTCGGCCGGGCTGCCCAAACCGTAGATCGCCGAGACCGAGGCGACGATTACCACGTCCTCGCGCTCGAAGAGCGAGGACGTGGCGCGGAGCCTCAGGCGGTCGATGTCCTCGTTGATCGATGCGTCCTTCTCGATGTAAGTGTCCGTGGCGGGTACGTAGGCCTCGGGCTGGTAGTAG
>JAAXGI010000088.1:0-4340 GCA_012267505.1 Gemmatimonadota bacterium | reverse complement strand
GTCGTAGTAGGAAACGAAATACTCGACGGCATTCGCCGGAAGCAGCTGCTTGAGTTCGCCGTAGAGTTGCGCGGCGAGTGTCTTATTGTGGGACATTACGAGCGCCGGGCGGCCGTAGCCGGCGATCACGTGCGCGATCGTAAGGGTCTTGCCCGTCCCGGTCGCGCCGAGGAGCGTCTGGAACCGGTCGCGCCGACCGAGTCCCTCGAGCAGCGCCGCGATGGCGGCGGGTTGGTCGCCCTTCGGCTCGAACGGCGCCTCGATCCGGTAATCAGGCACGGAGTTCCGGCGGCCGACTGCCCCGCCCGCTACGTGTCCCGGCCGTCAACGCGGCCCGGATCGAGTGAGGATTCGCGGCGCGCGACATGGAGAACGCCCTTCACCTGCGACACCCCGCGCATGACTTTCTTCAGTTGGCTCAGATCGCGCACCTCGACCACAAATTCCCCGAGCATCCCCTCGTCGACGGCCCGGATGTCGGCGTGCTGGATGTTCGTCCCGGTCTCGGTGATCGCCCTCGCGATGTCGGATAGGAGGCCGCGCCGGTCCGTCCCCTGCGTATAGAGCTTGACGAGGAACCGCTCCTCCTTCTCCGCCGTCCACTCGATCTCGATCCGCCGCTCGGGATCCCGGGAGAGGTTCAGCACGTTCGGGCAGTCCTTCCCGTGGATGGAGACCCCCCGTCCAACCGTGATGTAGCCGATGACGTCGTCGCCCGGCACGGGCTGGCAGCACTGCGAATAGCGGACCATCAGGTTGTCGAGCCCCTGGATCCGGACCCCCGGCTGCGAGCGGCGGAGGCGCGAGGCCAAGCGGCGGAAGGGCGACTGCGCTGCTGGCTCGGCCCCTGTGGGCGGATGTTCCGGGTGAAGCTCCTTGATCACGGCTGAAGCGCCGACGTCGCCGCGGCCGAGGGCCACGAGCACGGCTTCCCAGTTCTTCATCCCTAGCGCGCCCGCCACCCGCGCGAGCCCATCCTCGGTCGGGAGGGCAAGGCGCCGGCGCCGCATCTCGCGCTCGAGGAACTCCCGGCCCAGCTTGACGGACTGCTCGTGCTCTTCCCGGCGGATCCATTGCCGGATCCGCTGCCGTGCACGCGCCGTCTTCACGAAGGCGAGCCAGTCGCGTGACGGCGTCTGCTTCGGCGACTTCAGGATCTCGACCGAATCCCCGTTCTTGAGCTCCCTCGAGAGGGGTGCGATCCGACCGTTCACCTTCGCGCCCCCGCAGTGGAGGCCCACCTCTGTGTGCACGGCGAAGGCGAAGTCGATCGGCGTCGCTCCGATCGGAAGCTGCTTGACCTCTCCCTTCGGGGTGAACACGAACACCTCGCCGAGGAAGAGGTCCATCTTCAGGAACTCCATGAACTCCTCGGGCTCCGACGCGTCCTGCTGCCACTCGAGGACCTGCCGGAACCAGGAGAGCGCCTCGTCCACCTCGCTCGCGGTACTCCGGCCCTCCTTGTAGCGCCAGTGCGCGGCGATCCCGTACTCGGCGGTCTGGTGCATCTCCTCGGTCCGGATCTGGACCTCGTAGCGCCGGCCAGCCGGTCCGAAGACCGTGGTATGGATCGACCGGTACATATTGGACTTCGGCGTGGCCACATAGTCGTGGAAGCGCTCCTGGATCGGGGTCCACGCGGAGTGAATGAGCCCCAGCGCCGCGTAGCAGTCTTGCACGCTCTCGGTGATGACGCGCATCGCCATCAAGTCGTAGATCTCCTCGTACGGCTTTCCGCGCCGCTCAATCTTCTGGTGGATCGACCAGAGGTGTTTCGGACGGCCAGTGACCTTGGCCGTGATGCCGCCGTCGGCGAGGAGCCTCTCCAGGGGGAACTGGAACTCGCGGATCTGCTGCTCCCGCTCCCCGCGCCCGGCTTGGAGGCGGCTCCGGAGCCTCCGGTACACCTCCGCCTCGAGGAACTTGAAGCAGAGGTCCTCAAGCTCCCACTTGACCTGCGCCATTCCGAGGCGGTGGGCAAGGGGGGCGTAGATCTCCCTCGTCTCCCGGGCGATGCGGCGACGCTTCTTCGGCGCGAGGTACTCGAGCGTCCGCATGTTGTGGAGCCGGTCTGCAAGCTTGACGAGGATTACCCGAGCATCGTCGGCCATTGACAGGAGGAGCTTGCGGTAGTTTTCCGCCTGGTGCTCGGCGTGCGAGCGGAAGCGCACCTTGCCGATCTTCGTCACCCCGTCGACGATCGAGGCGACCTCTTGGCCGAACCGCTCGGCGATGTCCGTGGTGGTGTAGAGTGTGTCCTCGACGACATCGTGAATGAGAGCGGCGACGATCGACGCGTTGTCGAGGCCGAGCTGACCGACGATCTTCGCGACCTCGACCGCATGGCTGACGTACGTCTCACCCGAGGCGCGCATCTGGCCGCGGTGCGCCTCCTCCGCAAGACGGTACGCAGCCACGACCTGCCCAGTGTCAAGCCGGGTGGCGTACGGCGTGAGAATGCGCGCCAGCTCCCGGGGGAGAGCTTTCAGACGGATGCTCCCGCGCGGGACGGTCTCGAGCTGTGGATTCATGCTGCCGGCCTGAACCTGGTTCCCGGGCGGGCTCCCGGGCGACTGCGCTCCTCCCCTCTACCCTCTACCCCGTACGGGGGAGCGGGCTCCGGGTCCGGGCTGCGCGCAGGGTTCCGCCCGTCACGAGGGCCGCCCGTGGCATTTCTTGTACTTCTTCCCGCTGCCGCAGGGGCACGGCTGGTTGCGACCGGGCGTCGGGGCCACGGTCACGGGAGAGCGTGGGCGGGCCTGGGCACGGTTGGCGCCCATCGCGGCTGCTTCGGACGGAGGAGGCGCTCCGCGTCCCGCGCCCGCGCCCACTAGTGCCGGGCGGCCCCGGATGGGAGCGGCGGGGCGGGGGGAGGCGGGCCCCGGACCGGGCGAGGCGACCCCAGTGCCTGCCAGCTCACGTGGACCGCTGTACTGGAGCCGCTCGGGGCCGCGCGCGGCGGCTGGAGTCCGCGCCTGCCCGATCTGCGCCCTGAAGAAGAGGCCCGTCACAGTTCGGCGGATGTCGCGCATCAGATCCACGAACATGTCGTAGGCCTCTTTCTTGTACTCGATCAGTGGGTCCTTCTGGCCCCATCCGCGGAAGCTGATCGACGCCTTGAGGGCGTCGAGGTCGTAGAGGTGGTCTTTCCACTTGTTGTCGATCACCGAGAGAAGGATCCAGCGCTGGAGTTGCTCGGAGTGTTCTGCGAACGTTTCGAGTTTCCGGCCGAACTGCGCGGTCACTGCCGGGAGCACAACCTCCAGGAGCTCGTCCCGGTCGTAGGGTCCGTCGTCACCTTCCCCGTCCGTGGGGAGATCCTCGACGGGGATGAAGAAGTCCGTGAGGAACCGCCGGCGGAGCGCGCCGAGATCCTGGGACACGGAGTACGGATCCCCGTCGGCATGCTCATCGACGACCTCCGTCACGGCGGTCTCGACCATCTCGAACACCTCGCCCCTCAGGTCCTCCCCGCCCTCGAGGGCAAAGAGCCGCAGGTCATAGATCACCTCCCTCTGCTGGTTCATCACGTCGTCGTAGTCGAGAAGCCGTTTTCGCGCCTCGAAGTTGTTGCCCTCGACGCGCTTCTGGGCCTTTTCGATCGATTTCGTAACGAAGCCGTGCGTGATTACGTCGCCCTCGTCGGCACCCCCCAGCTTATCCATGATCGTCGCGACCCGCTCGGACCCGAACACCCGCATCAGGTCATCTTCCAGGGAGAGGAAGAACTGGCTGGCGCCGGGATCACCCTGGCGACCCGCCCTGCCGCGCAGCTGACGGTCGATCCGACGCGATTCGTGCCGCTCCGAGCCCAGGATACGAAGGCCTCCCTCCTCGATCACCTCGGCGTCCCCGGCCTCCGAATAGTCCCTCCAGCGGGTCGGATCGACCGCCGCGAGCATCCCGAGATCTAGTCCCCGCGAACGGGCCCACCCCACGGTGCGCGGCTCGGTCACGCCTAGCCCGAGCTTGATGTCGGTTCCCCGCCCGGCCATGTTCGTCGCGACCGTCACGGCTCCGGGCTGGCCAGCCTCCGCGACGATGTCCGCCTCCCGGCGGTGCTGCTTCGCGTTCAGTACGTTGTGGCGGATCCCCCGCCGCTTGAGCATCCTCGACAGCGTCTCGGAGACCTCGACGTTCGTCGTTCCGACGAGCACCGGAAGTTCCATCCGGTTGCACCGCTCGATCTCGTCCATTAGACCGTTGTATTTCTCGCGCTTCGTCTGGAAGATCAGGTCGTTCAGATCGTCCCGGATGACGGGACGGTTTGTGGGGATGACAAGGACGTCGAGCCCGTAGATCTGGTGGAACTCGTGCTCCTCGGTCTCGGCCGTTCCGGT
>JAAXGI010000113.1 GCA_012267505.1 Gemmatimonadota bacterium | reverse complement strand
CCGGACCACGGGCTCGGTACCCGACGGCCGGACGTGAATCCACTCCCCCCGTGTAGGCCAGTCCACCCGGAGCCCGTCGGTGGTGTCCTCCTCTCCGCCACGAAGACTGGAGGCAATCGCGCGGTAGCCCGCCCCGATCCGGTCACGTGGCAACGCCAGCTTCTCCTTGACAATGGTGTAGGCCGGCCAGCGCGCGGCCGCCTCGGCAAGCCCGGTATCCTCCTCGGCGAGGTGCTCAAGGAGAAGGGCTGAGGCGAGCACGCCGTCCCTTGTCAGATGGAGCTCCGGGAGGATCACGCCCCCGTTGCCCTCACCCCCCACGACCGCCCCGGCCTTTTCCATCCGGCGCGACACGTTGACTTCGCCGACCGGAGCCCGGATCATCCTTCCCCCGAGCGCCCTGGCCACGTCCTCTACGACCCTCGAAGTCGAGAGATTCGCGACCACCGCCCCCGCCCGCCGCCGCCCGAGGACGAGCGCCACGCAGAGGGCGAGCGTCAGATCTTCGCCGAGCGGCTCCCCGTGGGAGTCCACGAGCGAGAGCCGGTCGACATCGGGATCCACGGCGAGCCCGAGATCACTTCCCGAATCCCGTACAAGCCTCCCGAGCCCACCGAGGTTGGCGGCTGCGGGTTCCGGATCGCGTGGAAAACGGCCATCGGGCTCGGTCTCCATCCCGCTCACGACACACCCGAGCTCGGCTAGGAGCTCCGGCATGATGACGCCACCTGCCCCCCGCACACAATCGAGTGCGACACGGAACCGCCGGGCGCGGAGCCGCTCCACGTCGAGGTAAGGGAGCTCGAGGATTCGTCCGATGTGGCGGTCCACCGCGGCTGGATCCTCGCGCACCGATCCGAGTCGGTCCCATCCGGCCCTCCTGGTCGGCGTTCCGGCCAGGAAACGCCGGAACCGCGTCATTTCCCGGGCATCGAGGAAGCGGCCCTGGGGACCGGCGAGCTTGAGGGCATTCCACTCGGCCGGGTTATGGCTCGCCGTGACGGCGNNGACGGCGACGGCGCCAGAGGCGCCGGCGTCCCGCGCCGCCAGCAGGATAGTCGGAGTCGGAACGAGCCCCACCTCGATCACGTCCGTCCCCGTGCTCACCAGACCCGCGCGCGCCGCATCCGAGAGCATCCGCCCCGAGGTGCGGGAGTCCCGGCCGAGGTAGACGGGCCCGTCGCTTCCCTCGCTGCGGAGAAAGGCACTGAAGGCGGCGGAGATCGAGGTGACTAGTTCGGGCGTGAGGCACGACCCCACCCTGCCCCGCAAACCAGAGACACCCACCATCAGCTCTCTCGGAAGAGAGACGGACATGCGTCTGCCTGGCCTATGGCGGAAATGGATATCCGGCCGGTCCGGTGGCACCGGCGGCGCGGGGCAACTCGTCCGAAGCTTGACCGCACCGCCGAGCGCTGTCAACGCACCGGCACGCAGGTGCACCTGGGAAGCGGACGCACGACCGGCGGGGTCTCTAAGCGCAGCCGGGGAGAGGCACGGCGGGCTGCCGTGCACACGGTCGACGGGTGGCCGCGAGGACCGGGGCACTGCGGCGTGGACGCGGCAGGAAGGGATCACTAGAGTGGCAGCATGCGCCATCCGCACCCGCGGCGGCGAGGAATACGATCGAACGGTCGGGGTCGAGACGAGGCACGCTGAAACGCCACATGCGGACGCGGTCGGCGATGGCGCTCGTAGTCGCGAATATGATCGGGGCCGGCACGGGCGTCTTCTCGGCACCCATCGGCGAGAGGGTGGGCCCAAAGGGCCTCGTGATCGCTGCGGAGGTCGACCCGGGATTCCTCCCCATCATCCTCGACAACGCCCGTCGGGCCGGAGTCTCGAACGTGCGCGCGGTCCTCGGCGAATTCGAGGACCCGAAGCTCCGCCGAAACGACATCGACCGGGCCTTCTTCCACGATGTACTGCACTATGTGCAGGAGCGGGCGGCCTACCTGCAGGCGCTGGTGCCCTACATGGGGCTGGGAAGCCGCATCTTCGTCGTCGACTACGACCGAAACGTCGAGGGCGTTCCCCATTCCGACCAGCCGGAGATGCTCATCTCCCCCGCGGAGGGGGCCGGGTGGATGGCCGAAGCCGGATTCGATGTCTCCCGCGAGTGGGATCTCTTCGACGACAGGTTCGTGGTCGAGTACACGAAGCGCGACTGAAATCCGATTTTCTGTGGCGCGGCGACAGAGACCAGTACTCCCCGTCGGCCGGCCCTTGCAGACGCCCTTCGCCGCTCCCCTTACATTGTCTTCACGCAACGCGCCCTTCGGATACACGTCCGGGCCCGGGCTGAATGCGCCATGATCGGGGGTGCCACGATGCGTCGCATCGAGATGTACGACACGACGCTCCGAGACGGAACACAGGGCGAGGGCATCAGCTTCTCGCTACGCGACAAGCTGCAGATCGCCGAGAAGCTTGACGAACTCGGCTTCGACTACATCGAGGGCGGCTATCCGCTCTCGAATCCCAAGGACGCGGAGTTCTTCCAGCGCGCGGCCGACCGCGACTGGCGGCACGCGAAGGTCACCGCCTTCGGGATGACACGCCGCAGGGGGACAGCCGCTGAGGACGACGCCGGAATGCTTGCACTCCGCGACTCGGGAGCGCCGGTCGTGACGATCGTCGGGAAGAGCTGGCACCTGCATGTCGGCGAGGTGCTCCGCATCGACGAGGACGAGAATCTCGCCATGATCGAGGACTCGGTCGGCTTCCTGAAGTCGGAGGGACGGCGGGTGATCTACGATGCGGAGCACTATTTCGACGGCCTCCGCGGGGATCCGGAGTTCACGCTCCGCACAATCCAGGCGGCGGGGGTGGCCGGAGCCGACGTGATCGTCCTCTGCGACACGAATGGGGGAAGCCTTCCCGAATGGATCGGCGCAGGCGTCCGGGCGGCGCTGGACGCCACCGATGTTCCAGTCGGGATCCACTGCCACAACGACTGCGACGTGGCCGTCGCCAACTCGCTGACCGCCGTGACGGCGGGGGCGGCCCAGGTTCAGGGTACAGTCAACGGGATTGGCGAGCGTTGCGGGAACGCGGACCTCGTGAGCATCGGAGCCAACCTCGCGCTCAAGGCAGAGGGCTACCGGGTCCTCCGTCCTGGCGGGATCGAACGGCTCGCCGAACTGTCGAGGTACGTCTATGAACTAGGGAACATGAATTTCAGACCGACCCAGCCCTTCGTCGGGTCGAGTGCCTTCGCGCATAAGGGGGGGATGCACGTTCACGCCGTGAACCGGGTGACCAGGAGCTACGAGCATGTCGCGCCCGAGAGCGTGGGCAACGAGCGCAGGATCCTCGTGAGCGAGCTCTCGGGGCGCTCGAATATCCTCGCGAAGACTCCGCGCCACCGGCTGGAGAACAACCCGGAGATCCTCAGGCGCATCCTCGAGCGCGTCCAGGACCTGGAGGCCAAGGGCTACCACTTCGAGGCCGCCGACGCCTCCTTCGATCTTCTCGTGCGGCGGGTGGCCGGAACCTACAGGCCGGCGTTCCGTCGGGTCCACTCGCGCGTGAGCGTCGTGACGTCCGCGGCCGGAGAGACCTCGACGGAGGCCACTCTGAAGCTGGAGGTCGGAGGGCGGATCGAGCACGTCGTGGCCGAAGGCGACGGACCCGTCAACGCGCTCGACACCGCACTCCGCCGCGCGCTTCACCCCGCCTACCCTGTCCTCACTCGCATGCACCTCGTCGACTACCGGGTCCGGGTGATCAACTCGACGGAGGGCACGGCGGCGCGTGTCCGGGTCGTGATCGACAGCGCCGACGAGGATGATGTCTGGACCACGGTGGGCGTGAGCGAGAACATCATCGAGGCGAGTTGGCTCGCGCTCGTCGACAGCGTTGAGTACAAGCTCTTCCGGGACGAGGAGGGAGCGGCGCCAGGCGCCTGAGGCCGCCCTCCCGGGTCCCGCGCGCGGTGTTTCAGACGAGGCCGTCGATCGCGCGGATGCGGTGGCTCTCGCTGTCGGTCACGTACACAACACCGGCGTGCACGCAGACACCGTGCGGCCGCGCCGTCCTGCACCGGAGGGGATCTCCGTCGGGACCGTCTCCCCGCTCCCCCGTCCCGAGCACCGTCTCGATCCGGCCTGTCGGGAGGTGCATCCGGCGGATCACGTGGTTCTCCGTGTCCACGATGTAGAGGCTCCGGTCCGGAGCGGAGTATGCGATCCCCTTCGGCCCGTTGAAGGTGGCCTCGAGCGCAGGGCCACCGTCGCCTCCGTAGCCTGTCTCGCCCGTGCCGGCAATCCGCTCTAGGCGGCCGCCGTCGAGGTCCATCCGGAACACCGCGTTCCCTTCCCGAAGGACGAGGTAGGCGTTGCCCTCCGGATCGGTGTCGAGCGAGCGGGGACCGCGCAGCGGCGTCCCTTCGAGCGGCGCCTCGTCGGGTGTCGCCTCTGGCTCGCCCGTCCCGGAGAGCGTCGAGATGATCCCGCTCGCGAGATCGATGCGGCGTACCCGGTGGTTCCCGATGTCGCAGACCAGAAGCCCTCCCGCAGAATCGAGCGCGATGCTGTGCGGCCGGCTGAGCTCGGCCATCGTGGCGGGACCACCGTCGCCTGAAAAGCCCGGCACGCCCGTTCCAGCCACCGTTGATACGACCCCCGTGCCCGCGTCGATCCTGCGAACGACATGCGCATCCCTTTCCACGACAAAGAGGTTGCCCGCTGCGTCGAAGCGGATCTCGTGGGGGGCGGAAAAGGAGGCCTCGAGCGCGGGACCGCCGTCGCCTGCGTATGCCTTGACGCCGCTCCCGGCGATCGTCGTGAGCCGACCCGTACCGATCGCGAGTCGGCGCGTCCGGCCGGTGTCGACCTCGCAGAAATAGAGCGCCCCGTCCGGCCCCGGCACCACGCCGTAGGGGTTGTTGACCGGCGTCGCCGTCGCAGAGAGCCCGGCTGCGCCCTCGGGCTCATAACCGGCCACGCCCGTTCCGGCCACGGTCCGCACCCGGGGTTGGAACATCCGCCATGCGGGGACGAGGGCGTCGACTCTCGCCGCAACGATCGATCCGAGAAGAGAAGTCTTCAGAAAGCGACGACGTGTGCAGTGCTTCATCGTTTCTCCTTCAGGCGAGGGGGAACGGACCGGTCATGCGTGGACGAGTTCCTCGACGTGCGCGTGGGCGGCAGAGGCGAGACCGGCCAGGGTATAGCCCCCTTCGAGCACCGAGACCAGACGTCCCCCGGCCGCGACCTCCGCGATCTCGAGCATCACCTGGGTGAGCGTCCTGAAACCGTCGTCCGTCACCCGAAACCCTCCCAAGAGATCGCCGATCCGCGAGTCGAAGCCGGCCGAGACGAGGACGAGGTCCGGACGGAACGCCCGGGCCGCGGGAAGGAGGTCTTCAGTGAACGCGCCGATGACTTCGTCGTCGCCCGCGCCCGCGGGGAAGGGACGGTTCATCGTGAGCCCGGCCCCAGCACCCTCACCCGTCTCCCCTCTCGGCCCCGTGCCCGGGTAGAACGGGTACTGGTGCGTGCTCATGAAAAAGACGCTTCCGTCCGTATAGAAGATGTCCTGGGTTCCGTTGCCGTGGTGGACATCCCAGTCAGCAATCAGGACACGCTCGACGCCGTGGACCTGCTGCGCGTAGCGGGCGGCGACCGCGACACCGTTGAAGAGGCAGAAGCCCATGCCGCGCACCCCCGTGGCATGGTGCCCGGGAGGACGGACCGCGCAGAACGCATTCCGCGACCTCCCCAACATCACGGCGTCGACCGCCTCGAGCACACCACCCACCATCCCGAGCGCCACGGCGTAGCTCTCCTCCGAGATGGCGGTGTCTCCGGTCGAGAGCTGACGCAGTCCACCCTCGACCTCGCGCCGCACGAGTTCAACGTACCGGGGGTCGTGGACGAGGGCGATCGCATCGATGTCCGCCTCGCGGGGGCTGAGCGGATGGAGGGTGTCGAACCAGGCTTCCCCGCGGAGCCGCTGCTCAACCGCGAGGAGCCGACTTGGCCGCTCCGGGTGTCCCGCTCCCGTGTCGTGGCGGAGATACAGGGGGTCGAACAGATACGCCGTCCCCTCTTGCCGGCGACCGGCTGGAAGCCCTGGCGGACCGGTCACCCCGGCGAGCGCTCCGAGGGAGCCGAGGAGGAACTCTCTCCGGGTCGCCACGGGGCCGGTCCGATGCTAAGCGAGGAGCTCGAGGAGCGCATCCGCGACGGCGTCCGGGCGCTGCGCCGGGAGGTCGTGACCGGCGCCGGAGACGATGCGCCGGTCCACTAGGGCGGGGAACCGGGCCCGGTCGGATGTCGGATCGGGCGACGGCCTCCCGAACCCGTTCTCTGCACCACGAAGCACAATCGCACGTACGGGAACGACAGGCCGTTCCGCCAGGCGCCGCTGGACCGCGGCGAAACGTTCCTCTCCGGGAGCGTTCCTGTGGCGGTGCCGATAGGAGTGAATGACGACATCGACGAAGTCCGGGTTCTCGAAGGACACGGCCGTCCGGTTGTACAACTCGTCGGTGAATTGCCACCCCGGCGACCAGGTGCTCCAGAGGTAGCGGCAGATCGCCCAGCGGTTCCGTTCGAGACCCCGCCGCCCACGTTCTGTGTTGAAATACCACTGGTACCATAGGCGCGCCTCGGATGCGGGCGACGACGAGGGGGGCGATGGGTCAACCGTGTTCTGCACCGAATACCCGCCGATCGCCACCTGCGCCCGGACGCGGTCGGGGTTGAGGATCGAGGTGATGCAAGCTGCCCGGTTCCCCCAGTCGAATCCGGCAAGCGCAAAGTCGTTGAGGCCGAGGGCGTCGGCGAAATCCGACACGTCCTGGGCAATCGCCGCCTGCTCGGCCATCCGCGGCGCGGAGGGATCGAGGAACCGCGTCGGACCATAGCCCCGCAGATACGGGATGAGGACGCGGTACCCCCGGGCGGCGAGCGGAGGCACGACCTCGTCCCAGGCACGGACATCGTAGGGGAAGCCGTGGAGGAGAATGATGGGAAACCCCCCGGGCTCGCCCGACTCCTCGTAGCCGATCTCGAGTACTCCGGTCTCGACAGTGCTATGGTCCTGCGGCCGGACGCGGCCGGTACCCAGACCGCTCGCCGACGACGCGCGTCCGGCGAGAGCCGCAGACATGCCGACCGCGCCCGCGCCCTTAAGGAATTCCCGCCTGGACGGTCCCATCGTCCTCACC
>JAAXGI010000092.1 GCA_012267505.1 Gemmatimonadota bacterium | reverse complement strand
GCTGAGGCAGTACGCGCTGGCGCTCGAGAACCCTCCCCTGCTGATCGTCCCGGACACGCGCTGGTTCCGGATCCGGACGAACTGGACCAGACTCCCCCAGCAAGACACACGAGTTCGGAAGGGAGATCGATGGAGACGGCGCTCCGAGTGTTCGCCCCCCACAAATGGTGGATTGTCTTTCTCGCCGCCGCCCTGCCGACGTGCGTGGCCGAGGACGGTCGCCTGTCCTCTGATACGGTCGGGAGCGCCCCTCCGGGCCGGATCGTCTCACTCCTCCCCGCAGCGACGGAGATCCTGGACGCACCGGGCGCGGGAGATCGCCTGGTGGGGGCATCGACGGTCGCGCGGCGAATATCGGGCCTTCTCGATGCTGGCGACCCGTTGCGTCCCAGCCTGGAGGTGATCGGCAGAATCTCGCCGGAGCTCATTGTCGCCTCACCCCAGACGGAACTCGGACCACTGCGGCGAGCTGGCCCGGAGGGTGCAGCCATCCTCTCCCTTGAGATTCTCACATTGGACGATCTCCGCGACGCCATCCGGGTCCTAGGGTCGCTGCTCGAACTCGGGGCGCGGGCCCGCTCATTGCTCGCGACCCTGGAAGATGACCTCCGGCGCGCACGGCAGGCGGGGCCGTCCGCCGGGAGCCCGCGCGTGGCCTGGGTCGTCTGGCACGATCTTCCGATCCTGGCCGGGAGGGGTACGTTCATCGATGAGGTGCTGTCGGCTGCGCGCGGGACGAATGTGGTCCTGCCGAATGAGGGGAGATGGCCCGTACTGAGTTTCGAGGTGCTGCACGCGCGTGCGCCTGACATCGTCGTCTGGCCCGACGGCGCGGGCGTCGCGCCTCTGGAGATGGCTCCGGAGCCCTGGCGAGCGCTTCGTGCCATGCAGGCCGTGGTGACCGTTCCGGCCCCGGCATACCGGGTGCCCGGGCCCTCTATTGGCGCGGCCGCGGCCGAACTCGCTCACCGGCTGGCGCGAGCGCGGAGCACCGGGTGATGTCGGAAGGCAACGATCGTGGCCTGCGTGTGGCTTCGCTGATTGCCAGCGGGACGGAGATCGTCGCGGCACTCGGAATGGGCGGGAGCTTGGTGGGGCGGTCGCATTCATGCGACTACCCGAGCTGGGTGGCGCGCCTGCCCGAGCTCACGAGGCCGAAGATCGATCCAGATGCCCCCCAGCGGTGATATCGACGCGGCCATCCGCGGGCTGGTGGACGGCAACCACCACGCGTACGAGATCGACGCGGGGGGGCTGGGGCGGCTTCGACCGGATGTGATCGTTACGCAGGACGAGTGCGAGTACTGCGCCGCCTCCTTCAGCGAGGTGAAGGAGGCTCTGTCCTGTCTCGCGCTTCCTGATGTGGAGCTGTGCACGCTTGCCCCGCGATATCTGCCCGATGTCCGACGCGATTTCCTGAAGGTCGCCGACGTTCTCGGGATCCCGGAACGGGGCGAGGCGCTTCGCGACCGGTTTGACGCCCGTCTCCGGCGGATCCGCGACCGCACCCGCAGACTCCCGAGGCGCAGTCTGGTGATGGTCGAATGGCTCGACCCGCCCATGGTCGCCGGGGGATGGATGCCGGAACTGGCCCGCATCGCAGGGGGAGAACCCCTCCTGGTCGACGACGGGGAGAGCCGGGCGCTCGGTTGGGAGGCGGTCGCCGCAGCCGACCCGGACCACGTCGTGGTCTTGCCCTGCGGGTTTTCACTTCGGCGGACGCTCAGCGAGCTCGGCACTCCCGGGATCCGGGACGGGCTAGGGAGCATCGCGGCGGTGCGAGCGGGACGGTGCACCATCCTGGACGGGAAGAGTTATCTGAACCGGCCGGGACCGCGCCTGGCGGCGTCGGCCGAGCTCCTGGCGGCGGCGCTGCGGCCATCGGCCCACGCCGATCTGGCGGCAGCCTACGCACCCGCCATGGTGGCCGGGTGGAGACCGCCGTGATGCCCGCCGGGAGCGGAACGTGCCCGCGCCGACGGTGGGAGACGATTGCCTCGACTCGCGTCTGCCCCCCCTCCGTGGGATCTCTCTGGCCGCTTCCCGCCTCCCGGCCCTACGTTCTGCTCCGCCTTTCGCCCCTTTCGACCCGGAGGAATCGCCATGGGCCGTCGCTTTCCGGCCGTGCTGTCCGTCTCCCTGTTCCTGACCGCGTGTACCGGAGACCAGGGACCCATGGGGCCGGAGGGACCGCCCGGCCCCCCCGGACCGGGTGCCGCGAGCATCGTCATGGCGGGTGCCCTGGATGGAGAGGGTATTGTGCGGATCCACCTCCCGCCGGCGGCGGGGACGATCGCACGGCCGCCGAATGTGGCATGCTACACGACGGGCGACCCGGCGAGCGGGCTCTACACGATCGTCGCGGTCGACCGCGTCCGGCGCCTGGACGACGAGGGCGAGGCGACGTTCCCGCTCCTGGAGAGCTGCTTCCTGGGCCAACACCTGGACCATGTCGATGTGTTCATCGTCTCCATCCCCGACGGGTCGTTCATCATCGTAGCGACCCCGACCGTCTGAGGAGGACGGGAACACCGCCCGGCGACCGGCCGGTCACTGGGAAGCACATCCGGCCACCGCCAGTGCGGCGGCCGCCGATCGTCCCTTCCGGCCGACCCTGATGGCCGACGCGCCTCCGGGCCGGAGCCCGGTCCACTCCGCTAGATAGAAACGTGCGGTCCACCACTCCGGGAGAGCCCCTGAATCCGGCTGCCCTTCCGGGTCCTCAACCCTGGCAGGGCAGCCATCAGGGGCGGGCCTGGATGATCGTCGGCGATTGCGCGATGTCAGGTGCCGGCGACCGCGACTCCCGGACCGCGGGCAGCCAGCCACCAGATCGAACCGGAGGTTCGTGCGTGACCGGAATGTGCGCGCCTCCCGCACATTCCGGGGCTGCCGTCATGTCGCCCGGGCACCGCCCGCTCCCGAGAGAGCGGCGGCGCGATTCCCGTTCACCGGGCCCGGTGCAACCGGTATATTGCCGTTCCCATGAGGGATTTCACGCGCGAGGTGACGGTCCGGAGCTACGAGCTCGACGGCTTGGGCCATGTGAACCACGCCGTGTACCTGAACTATCTGGAGCTCGCCCGCTACGATGCGCTCGAGGCCGGTGGATTCCCCCCCGCCGCCCTCGTCCGGGAGGGGTGGTCGATTGTCGTCGTCCGGGCCGAACTGGAGTACCTCCGGCCCTGCTTCCAAGGAGATGTGCTCAGGATCCGGACCCGTGTCGAGGAGTTCCGCAGGAGCTCGATGGTTGTCGGACAGACGGTCCACCGCCTGGATTCCGGAACTGCGACGGCACCGGCGCTGCGCGCGCGGGTCACGGCCGTCTGGATCGGGAAGGAGGGCCGGCCCGTGCGGATTCCATCCCCCGCCCGCCGGGCACTCGGAGGCTAGCGCCCCTCCCTATCGGCCGTCGCCACAGGGCTCGGGCCTTCGCCGTGGCACGCCCACCGATCCGTCCTCTGGGGGAACACAGGCCTGGCTCGACCTCAGAGCCCCGGGCGGAAATGCAGGAGGAACGAGCCACCGAACCGCTGGTAGTACGCGCCCCCGATCTCGGTCTCGGCCCGCGACCACCCTGCCCGGACCGTACCGTCCAGGTTGAAGGCCAGCGATCGCGTCAGCGAAACATAGGCTAGGCTCGCGCTGTTCGCCTCGTCCCCCGGGAGGAGCCGCGCGAAGCTGGTGTCGTGCAGGTACTGCTTGGCGGTGAGGGCCGCGTACGCCGAGAACGCGATGTCCCGGGGCAGCGATGCGGAAACAAGGCCGCTCAGGGTGATTGCGTCGTACTCCGGCCGGTTCGAGTTCGAGCGGTTCGCCCTCCCCTCGAGGCCCAGCTGCAGGATGTAGGTCCCCTGGTACGTCCAGAAGGCCCCCGTGTGGACGGTGGCGTCGAGCCGCCGGGGGTCGGTCGGATCGAAGGTGACCTGCTTCGGATACTCGCTCCTCTCCCCGGCGACGAAGACGCGGAGGACGGAGCTTCCGCCGTTCAGCGTCGCCCCGGCCTCCGCGCGGTAAACGTTGCGGTTGAGCAGACGGATCTGCGGCGCGAACTCGGGCGCGAGAAAGTCGCTTCCGTCCGCAGCCACCTCGAAATCGTAGAGCACACCCCTCGGCCCGCGCGCATCGAATCCAGCGGAAAACCTGCCGGCCCGGAATCCCGGCTGGAGAAAGAGCGGCATTGGAGGACGGTCATCGATCTGCCTCCCCCGCAGCTGCAGGCCGGCAGCGATCCCGAACCCGTCCGTGATGCCGCGCGAATACGTTGCATCGAGCGTCCCGACCCACTCCCGGGGCGAGTAGTCGCGAAGCTGGAAGCCCCGGGCTGAGAAGTGCCTGAGACCACCGTCGAAGATGACGCGGAAGGCACCGTTGCGCGCCGCTCCGTAGGAGGCGTCCGCCAAGAGCGTCACCTCGCCGGTCGCAGCCGATACGAACTCAACCGAGTCCCGAAGGGGGACACCGACGGCGGGGAGGTTCCCTTGGTAGCCTTCGGCCGAAGCGCCGCCCGTGATCACCAGTTCATCGATGGCGAACTGGCTCTCGGCGGGCGCGGCAGCGGCGGCGCCCCAGATCGCGCCGAGCGAGACGGCACGGACGAGCTTCGCTGCGTATGCGAGGCGTCGCTGGGATGCGGTCACCGCATGCCCTCGGCTCGTTCGCGGAAGAGTTCGGCGGTCCGCAGCGCCTGATCCCGATACTGGATCGCGAGGTCACGAGCGGCCCGCAGGAACTCGATTTGCTCGGCGACCGGGAGTTGCATCAGCGCGACTTCGGGATCCTGCAACGCGGCGCTCTGGGGGATCTCGGGACCGGCCCCTCCGTCCGGGACCGCGAGGTCGGGCGGCCCGCCGGGGATGAAATCGGTCCCGAAGCGTCCCACGTCGCGAAGGAGATCCTCGACGCTCTGGCGTTGCTGGAGCTGGCGTTCGAGGTCCGAAACCTGGCGGTCGAGGTCCACGATCAGCGAGTCGTAGGAGCCGACCTGCTCTTCCATGAACCGCGCCTTCTCAAGCGATTCGACCGGGCCGTCCCTGGGATCGACGGTGAGTTCCGGGACAGGCCGCAGCACCGCAGCCTCCGCCGGCAGCGCCTCCGCCTGGATCTCGAGCTGCCGCGTCCGCACCGCTCGCCATTCCTCGAGGAGTGCCACATCGGAGGGACCCCCGTCGGGGAGCCCGTCCTCGAGCCGACCGAGCAGCTCCGCTTCCCGGGCCTCGAGGGCGGCGAGGTATTCGGCACGGCGCAACGCCACGCGCGCGCCGGCCTGTTCCACCGCAACCTCGAGCTCCATGAGCTCAAATGCGACGACCTGGAAGGCCGCGTAGGCGGCGTCACGCCCCGCCGGGTCGCCGGCGTTCCTCGCGGCACCCACGCGGTCGAGCGCCCGCTCGTAGCGGCTGAAGGTCGCGTCGCGGTCCTCGAGGAGGACGCTGTAGTCCGAGCGCGCCGCCACATACGCGCGCTCGGACTCGGTGTCCGTTCCCTGGGCGGCCGCCTCCTGAGCCCTGACTCCGAAGGCGAGAAGGGCGGCGGCGGACGCGACCCGGACCAGGCAGGCGGCGTGTACGTTCACGCCTCGATCCCGTACTTCTCGAGCTTGTAGTAGAGCGCGCTCGGCTTGAGCCCGAGAAGGCGGGCGGCCTCGGCCTTGACTCCACGGGCCTGGGCGAGCGCCTTTCTCAGGAGCCGTTCCTCCACCCCCTCGACGACGCTGGTCAGGTCCATCCCCGAGTGCGAGAGGTCCGTCCCCGCATCGGCGCCGATCGCATCCGTTCCCGCATCGAGTGTCGGGAAGTCGGCGACCTGGAGCACCTCCCCCTCGGCCAGGACAAGCGCCTGCTCCACAACATTCTCAAGTTCCCGTACGTTCCCCGGCCACGAGTGGCTCTCGAGATACGCGAGCGCCTTGGCGCTGACCGAGGTCGCCCCCGACGAGGTCCGCTCCCTCAGCTTCTCGACGAAATGCGCGGCGAGGATCGGGATGTCGTCCCTCCGCTCCCGGAGGGGAGGGAGCGCCATCGGCACGACGTGGAGGCGGTAGAAGAGGTCGTCGCGGAACCCGGATCCCCGAAGGAGCGTCTCCGGCGACTGGTTCGTGGCTGCGATGATGCGCACGTCCACGGGGATCGTCTCCTCCCCGCCGACCCGTTCGAGTTCGCGCTCCTGAAGGACCCGCAGGAGGCGGATCTGGGTCTGCGGAGCAACTGTCGCAACTTCGTCGAGGAAGAGCGTCCCCCGGTTCGCCAGCTCGAAGCGGCCCTGTCTCCGGCGCTCCGCCCCCGTGAATGCGCCCTTCTCGTGTCCGAACAGCTCCGAGTCGAGGAGACTCTCGGACAAGGCTCCGCAGTTGACGCGGACGAATGGTCCGTTCCGGCGCTCGGAGCCCGCGTGTATAGCTCGTGCCACGAGTTCCTTGCCCGTACCGGACTCCCCGTAAATCATTACAGTAGAGTCACTTCTGGCCACACGATCAATCCGCCGGAACACCTCCTGCATCACTGTGGATTCGCCGACGATTTCCCCGTAGCGGGGTCTTTCGTCGCTCCCGAGCCCCTCGCGGAGAAGCGTGTTCTCGACGCGTAGCGAGCGGTTCTCCCTGCGCAGGCGGTTCCGCTCCTCCATCGTCTGAACCAGCCGGTCGATCTTGACGCCGAACTCCTCCGAGGAGAACGGCTTCGTCAGGAAGTCCGTCGCCCCGAGCTTCATCGCCTCGACCGCCGTCTCGATCGTCCCGTAGGCGGTGATCACCAAGACCTCCACCCCGGGGTGGCGCTCGCGCACGGCCCGGAGAACCTCGAGTCCGTCCATCCGGGCCATCTTGAGGTCCGTGATCACGAGCTCCGCACCGCTCTCGGCAAGGAGCTCCATCCCCACCGATCCGTTCTCCGCCGAGAGCGTGCGGTGCCCGCGCCTCCGGAGGAGGAGCTCGAGCCCCTCGCGCATCGACTGGTGGTCGTCGATGATCAGGATCTGCGCCATCCGCTGTCCCTCAGGCTGCGGAACCCTGTGAAATCCGAGTCCGGGCCACGGAATTCTGACTCTTGGCCGCACTCTCCGCGGGGAATTCCTCGGAGCCCCGGAAGTAAACGCGGAACTCGGCTCCGGAGAGACGGGCCCGCCCCGGTCCGGCCTCTTCTGCCCCGCCCTCCGGATCCACGAGCACGACCCGTGCCCCATTTACCTCGACCATCCGCTTCACGATTGCGAGCCCGAGACCCGCCCCGCGCTCCTTGTCCGTCACGAAGGCGTCGAAGATCCTGGCACGGGCCTCTTTCGGTACACCGGGGCCGTTGTCACGGACCGATACGACCGCCTCGCCGTTCTGCCACCACGCCTCCAGCCGGACCTCCGTGCCCGCCTCCCCGGCGTTGTGCAGGAGATTGAGGATCGTCCGCTTCACGTGGTCGGGGTCCGCCCAGACGACCAGGGGCGCGTCGGGGAGGGTGACCGCGAGTTCCGTCCCCCTCGCGTCGAGCTGGAGACGGACCAGGTCGACGGCCTGCCCGACCGGCTCGCGGATGTCATGAACCTTCCGGTGGGGATGAATCGGCCGTGAGAAGGCGATGAAGTGGTTGATGATCTCGTTGAGCGTCTGGACCTCGTGGCGAACCCTCGTGAGGAGCCGAGCACGCTCCTCCTGGTCCTCGGCCTCGACGGCCGCGGTGGCGAAGAGCTCCAGACCGCCGAGAGGATTCCTGATCTCGTGGGCAACCTGTGCGAGCATGAGACGGAGCTGTTCGTCCCGCTGCACGATTCCCGCCCGCATCCGCTCCATCGCCTTCGAGAGTCGACCGAGTTCGACTCCCCCCTCCGGACCCACGCGTTCGTTCCACCGGCCGCGTTGGATCTTTAGTGCACCCCGCGAGAGGCGTTCCAGCGGCCGGGCGATGCTCGTGGCCAGCATCGCTGCGATGAGCCCGGCGAGGAGAGCGGTGCCGAGGGAGCCCACGAGCAACGTCTGCTGGAACTGGTTCAGCGGAATGAGATAGTCAGCCGTTATGAGCACGGTGAGCATCGCATCGCTCTCCTCGAGCCGCTTGAAGCCGTACTTGTAGAACCGGCCGTCCTGCCCCTCGAAGACTTCGGAGACCCCTTCGCCCGTACTCCACGCAACCTCGAGTTCGGGTTCATACGCATCCAGCCACCGGAGCGGGGTCCCGATCGGGTAGTCCTCCGGGGAATCGGTCGTGACGATGACCGTGTTGTCGCGTCGGAAGATGTGCGCCTCGTCCACGTAGCGGAGAAGACGGAGGAGGCGCTCCCGGTTCGGGAGGTAGAGAGAGCTGTCCTCGTCCCCCGGCTGCAGGGCGAGAAGGGGGTTGGCCTGGAGCCCGACCTCGGCGGCGGCACCGGCGACCCAGACGAGCTTCTGGTCCAGCTCGTTCTCAAGGGCGCCGTTGGCCGCCCTCCACGCCAAGTGCCCGCCGCCGAGAGTGAGGATCAGGCAGAATCCGCCGAAGACGAGGATATACTTGTGCCGGAGGTTCACGGTCTACGCTCCGCACGAGACCCGCTCGACGCTCACCGGCGTGAAGTCGATCGGGAGGTGGATGTCCGCACCCGGAAGGATGACGAGCTGATACGGATAGAGACTTGCTGAGGCGGGGGAGCAGAAGTCGCCGGGGACCCTCTCGGTGATCTCGACCCGGGTGCCGTATGCGGGACCGAGAGGGAGAACGCGGCGTACTCCCACAAGACTCCCGGCCTCTCGCCTGAGTCCGACGGCGACGAGCAGCACGAGCTCGCGGTTCCAGTCCACCTGGGGAAGAGCAATACCGGGTCCCGCGTGTTCGGCCCAGAATCCGATGAAGCTCTCCGGGGGCGTCCCTCCGCCGGAGACGAATGCGCGGGGCGCCAAAGCCCGTGCCGGTGAGTCCGCGCCGGCCGCAAGCGATGCAAAGGGGATCGTTCCCATATAGGTGGAGCGGGCGGCCTCGCCGATCGTGAAAAACCGGGTCAGCTGTCCCGCCGTGACCACCCGCGCCGCGCCTGGGTCCGGTCTGGCGCTTCCTGGTGCGAAGGCGAAGAGCGTGCCGTCGGCGCAGCGCGTCCAGCTTGCGGTCTCATCTCTCACCGTGTCGTGGATCGTGAATGCGATCTGGGTGGAGCCGAGTGCACCGGCGCACTCGGGTTCAAGGTCCTGGGGAACGTCCCTCCCGAACAGGCGGAGCCCCCGGGTCTCGTTCAGCTGCTGGATCAGCGACCGGTACTCCCGCGCCAGCTCGCCCGGATTGAGCTTCCCGGAACGGCTCGCCTCCGCGCCGAGGTTGCCCTGGTAGAAAACCCGCTCGGTCAGGAGCCAGGGACCGTTCGACGCCCAGATCAGGATCTCGTGGAGCTCCCCCTCTCCGGCGGCTCCCGGGAGCGGCGAACGGACATTCACCCGGATCTCCCCGGTGAGACCGAAGTGACCGGGAGGAATCGAGGCCGGGGTGTCCGCGCACGCGCTGACCCCGGCTGCGAGCACGAGAAAGAAGAGCGCCCGGCAGCCGGCCGGATGCACACGATCCCGCTTGACGCCGTCATGCGGACCGGTCACTTCTTGGGGATGGACCACCGTTCACGCCTCCGCGCGCTTCTCGCCCGACGTGCCGTCGTACTGGGTGACTTTACCCTCTCGGGGGGGACCCGTTCTTCATACTACATCGACGCCCGGCGGGCGACGATGTCAGCCGAAGGTCAATACCTCGTCGGATCGCTCGGATTTCGGACAGTGCGGGAGGCCGACGCAGGAGTCTCATGGGTAGGCGGCCTCACGCTCGGCGCGGACCCAATCGCATACGCCATCGCGCACCGGAGCTGGCTGGAGGGTGAGGAGGTGAACGCCTTCACCGTGCGCAAGGAGGCCAAGACGCACGGGCTGGCGCGCCGGATCGAGGGTGGCCTCCCCGACGGTGCGAGAGTGATCGTCATCGAGGACACGATCACGTCCGGCGCGAGCGCGCTGCGGGCCGTGGACGTTCTCGAGAAGCGTGGCTGCGACGTTCGGGCGATCCTGACCCTGATCGACAGGGAGGAGGGCGGCGCGCTCCGGATCCGAGACCGGGGCTACCGGCTGGTGTCCCTCTTTCGCGCCGCGGAACTGCTCGAGACCCGGGGTCCTCAGCGCACGGTGCGCAACGGCATGACCAGACAGAGGTAGTCCGGCGCCGGTGCCTCGTCGGTTCCGATCGGTTCCAGCACGGCGGCACGCTCCGGGTCCTTGAAGCTCATGCGCAGTTCTTCCGAATCGATGTAGCGGAGGACCTCGAGGATGTACCTCGCGTTGAAGCCGATCGTCATCGGTGGGCCGTCGTAACCCACCTCGATCTCGTCGCGCGCCTCGCCCAGGTCCGGGGTGACCACATTGACCTCCAGCCGGTCCGGCTCGAAACCCAACCGTACCCTGCCAGTCTCGGCCGAGGCCAGCGCCGCGACCCGGCGAATCGCAGACGCGAGCGCGCTCCGGTCGATGATGGCGGCGTGGTCGTTGTCCTTCGGGATGACCTGCTCGTAGTTGGGGAAGGTCCCCTCGATGAGCCGCGTGTACACTTCGGCCGACGGGGAGGCGAACCCGAGTTGATTGCCGGCTTTCGCCACCCGGATTCCGTCCTCCGGCCCGAAGATCCGCTGGACATGGCCGAATGCGACCGGGGGCACGACGAGCTGCGTCGTGATCTCGACGGACGGCCCCGCGGGAATCGTCATTCTCACCAGACGGTGGCCGTTCGTCGCCACCATCCTCATCTCGCGGTCCCGGAGCTCCCAGAGGACCCCGTTCAGGACGGGACGGCTCTCCTCCGTCGAGACGGCGTACGAGGCATGCCGGATGAGCGAGAGGAGATCGCCTCCCGGTGCCTGCCACCCTCCCTCGAACGGTATCTGGGGAAGGGCGGGAAAGTCCGAGGCGGGGAGTGCGTTCAGGCGGAAGTGGGACCGGCCGCACGCCATCGAGAACTCGTCGCGCACGCAGTGGACCTCGACGGGCTCGTCGGGGAGTTCCCGCGCGATCTGCTGGAGTTTCTTGCCCGGAGCGGTCGTGCTTCCCGGCTCCGAAACGGTGGCAGGAACCCCGACACGTACACCGACGTCCAGATCTGTCCCGCTCACGCGGATCCCGTCTTCCTCCGCCTCTATCAGGACGTTCGAGAGTACCGGAAGTGTTGTTCGTGCCGGGATCGTCGCAGCCACAGCAGTGAGGGCCTGATGGAGGTTTTCTCTGGTTATCGTGAACTGCATCCGTGCCTCTTTTCGGGTGTCCAGGCGGAGTTTTCCGCCGGTAGGGGCTCTTCTAGTTCTCTAGATATCAAATGATAGCCGTAGTAGTAGTACCCGTGGAGTTGTGGATGATGTGGCGAAACGATACCGCAGATACCGCTGGCACACCACTCTCGGAGATTCCGGCGTGTGTGGATCCGCGGTGGAGGCACGCTGACCACCACGGGAAATCTCCACACAGCTGCCGATTCTTCACAAATGCCCCGGGATCTCCACAGGGTTCTCCACACCGGCGTGTGCCGGTGTGCCGGTCCTCCCGGAGTGCCAGCATCAGCTCTCCAGAAGCTGACGGACCCGTGCCACGCGGTGCGCGAATTCATCATCCGAGTGGATCTTGGCCTGCACGCGGCGGATGGAATGGATCACGGTCGAGTGATCCCGCCCCCCGAACCGCCGCCCGATCTTCACGAGTGACTCGTCCAGCATCTCCTTGATCAGGTACATCGTGACCTGGCGGGGAACGGCGATCGCCCTTGTGCGGCGCTTCGAAGCAAGGCTGTCGGGGTCGACATTCCACTCCCGGGCCACCTCGTCCCGGATCTGCTCGGCACGCACCACCGGACCGTTCCCGCTCGCCGGCCGGATGATGCTCTGGAGTGCGTGCCTTGCGAGATCGAGGTCGATCTCTTGGTTCCGGAGCGAGGAGTAGGCGAGCAGCTTGATCACTGCGCCCTCGAGTTCCCTCACGGAATAGGTACACGAGCGGGCCACGAAGTCGATGACGTCCGGGCCGAGGATCAGATCGTCGTCGATCGCCTTCTTGCGGAGGATGGCCACGCGCGTCTCGTAATCCGGCGGCTTGATGTCGACAACAAGACCCCACTCGAAGCGCGAGATGAGTCGATCCTCGACACCGGGGAGTTCCTTGGGCGGCCTGTCGCTCGTCAGGACGATCTGTTTTCCTGCGTCGTGGAGCGCGTTGAAGGTATGGAAGAACTCCTCCTGTGTGCTCTCCTTCTCCTCGAGGAAGTGAACGTCGTCAACGAGCAGGACGTCGATCTGGCGGAAGCGGCGCCGGAACTCCGGCGTGGTTCCGGTCTGGATCGCACCCACGAGCTCGTTCATGAACCGTTCTGTAGTGACGTAGACCACGGTCGCATCGTGCGGACCCGCCATCACGGCGTGACCGGTTGCGTGCATGAGATGCGTCTTGCCGAGACCCACGCCCCCGTAGACGAAGAGGGGGTTGTAGGTTTTCCCGGGTCGCTCCGCCACGGCGTGCCCGGCGGCCACCGCCAGCTGATTGTGGCTCCCTACAACGAAGCGTTCGAAGGTGTAGCGTTCGTTGAGGGGCAGCGGGGGTTTCCGCGGCTCCCGGGAGCGCCCGGCCGCGCGTTCCTCGTTTCGTGAGCCCGGGGATGCGGCGTGTTCGTGCGATCCCACCTCAACCCACGGCACGGTGCCACCGTCCGAGGAGCCGGATCCTCCAGACGGCCGCAGGCTGAGGGAGACGGCTTCGCCGGAGAGGCGCCGGAGTGCACTCTGTAGCGCGTCGCCGTACTTGTCTTCCACCCACTCGACGTGAAACTCGCTCGGTGCCTCGACGATCAGTTCGGCGTCCGACAGCCCGACGGGACTCATCCCGGAGAGCCACGTCCGGTAACTCTGTTCCGGCATTCCCGTCTTGACGGCCGAGAGCACCCGGGACCAGAGATCGGACGCGGTGGACTCCATAGGCGGGGTCGTGGCCGTCGTGGGCCGGAGGATGAGGGTGCGCGCCGGGAAGGTCCGGGGGCAGACACGCTACGGAGTCAGCCGGAGATTGTCAATTCGCGGTTCGGATCGAGGTGCCAGACCTGGACGCGAATGCCCGGAGAGAGCACGGGGAACGCCGTTTTCTCCCGGCCAGGGGGAACAATCCCGAGCCCTGACGGGCCACTGTTCCGCGGCCACTGGGGGTCGTGTCCGGGGGCTGCCCGCTGCCCGCCCGCGGTGGGCCTAACAGCCCGTGGAACAAAGGG
>JAAXGI010000110.1 GCA_012267505.1 Gemmatimonadota bacterium | reverse complement strand
ACCCCGAGGGCGACCCCGAGGGCGAGCCCCCCGGGCCCGCCGAGGCGTGCGGCGAGGAGCACTGCAGGCCCAGCGGCCGGACCCGGCTCCGGGAGTCGCGCCCCCCCCACCGGGAGATCCGCCAGGTGGTATCCCTCGAGGAGTGCCCCAAGCATGAGTCCCTCTGCCGGGGTTCCCGTGCACCACCCCGCGAGCGTCCCCGACACGAGTGGCCGGGAGATGAGGAACTGTCCGGCGCTCACCCCGTCGACACCGGCCCAAGTGCCGAGCAGGAGGAGCGGGAGGAGGATCTCCGGATCAGCCACGGAGGATCTCCCTCCCCGGGACCCGGCGGCTCCCGGGGAGATCCTGTGCGACAACCGACACGCCCTCTCCCCGGAGGCCCCGCAGACACTCGAAATCCTCGTCGCCCAGGAAGAGGTAGGAGAGGACGCGGGAGCGCCCGGGCGCGTGGTGGAGTCCGCCCAGATTCACGGTCCGCCCTTCCAGTGCGCGGCCGGCGGCAAGCCGGACCATATGGTCGAGGTCCCGGGTGAGGAGCGCCGTCCGCACCGCGTCGCTGTCCCAAGCCCCGAGCCGGTCGGCGGCCTCCGCGACCGTACGGAACTCGGCCACGGCGGCGTCGGGCACGCCGAGGCCGTAGAGGTCCCGCTCGAGGGAGCGGCCCGGCAGCTCATCGTCGATCACGACGTAGCGGCCGAGTCCGAGTTCGGTGCCCCAGCCGACTGTCACCTGACCGTGGATGAGCCGCTCATCCACGCGGAGCAGTACGATTCCCACGCTCCCCCGACGCGCTCTGGCGGTGGCACCCGACCGAGATCCTCCCCTTCTCGATGAGCCTCTCGACGAGGTCATCGACGGGCATCTGGCGGTGGAAGACGAAGTCGAGAAGCATTGCCAAGTTCACGCCGAAGAGGACACGGGCGCCGCCGGGCCCGCGGGAGGCAAGGCGGGCGGCGACGGCGCAGCTCCCCGTGCCGAGGTCGGCGAAGATGATCGTGGGTCCGGGCTGCGTGAGATCCCGGACGAGTTCCTCAAGTTCGCGGGGCCCTCTCCCGTCATTGCTCAAGGGGGTGAGGACCCGGCCCGGGTCCCCGGCAATCTTCCGGACCGCATCCACGAGGCCGAAACAGAGCGAGCCGTGGGTGAGGACAAGACCCCGCACCCCCGCTTCCGGGGAGCCGGGTCCCGGCGTCGCATCCGGACCATCCGGTCTACTCATAGTCCTCCTCGAGATACTTCGTGACCGGTGCCATCCGCCGCTGGAGCGCCGTGTGGAAGAGCTCTGCCGAATCGATCCCGGAATACCTGAGGAGGTGATTCATGGCGAGCACTTCGGCCACCACGGTGATGTTCTTCCCCGGGTTCAGGGGCACCGTCACATGCGGGAGGGATACGCCGAGGATCTCGGTCTCGTGGCTGTCGAGCCCGGTGCGGTCGTAGTGTGCCCGGTCGTCCCACTCCTCAAGCTCCACGATGACCTCGATCCGCTTCTGCTGGCGGATCGCGCGGATCCCGAAGAGCGCGCGGACATCGATGATACCGATCCCGCGGATCTCCATATGATGGTGCTGGTTCTCATGACCCTTCCCGATCAGGATATCCCGCCCGCGCCGGGATACGTGAACGAGGTCGTCGGCCACCAACCGGTGCCCGCGCTCCACCAGATCCAGGACGCACTCGCTCTTTCCGATTCCGCTCGCGCCGACGAAGAGGAGGCCCACGCCGTAGACGTCGGCTAGCGACCCGTGCATGTAGCGCGAGGGCGCGAGGGCGAACTGGAGGTAGGGCTTGAGCCTCTGGAAGAAGTCCTGCGTCGTGAGCGTTGTGCGGAAGAGGGGCACGCGGTGCGCGAGCGCGGCATCCAGGATGTACTCCGGTACATCCTGGCCCTTCGTGACGAAGGCGGCCGGCACATCCAGGGAGAAGAAGGTGCGGACCCGCTCACGGCAGGTCTCCACGGCAAGCGTGCCGAGGTACGTCATCTCGGTCTCGCCGAATACCTGCATACGGCCGCTCGGGAAACGTTCGACGAATCCGGCCAGCGCGAGTCCGGGACTCGCGACATCCGGGTCAGAGCAGACCCGGTCGAGGGTGACGCCCGGTGTGAGGAGCTCGAGCGCGAAGGAGTCCCCCCGCGCCTCCACAAGCTCCTGAATGGTAAGCGACTGACCCACGAGTCCGCGTTCTCCGTCCGCACCCTCGGGCCATTCCGGCGGCCCCCCTGCCCGGCCGGGAAGCTAGCCTGCCCGTCTACGGGAGGCCACCGCTCCCTCGAGCACCGGGATCCACCGTGCGGACGCGCGTTCCCACGAGAGGGAAACGGCAAACTCCCGGGCGGCCTTGCCCATCGCGCGACGCCTCCGGTCGTCCCGGAGGAGCTCACGCAATCGACCCGCGAGGGCGACCGTGTCGCCATGTCTCACCAGGAACCCCGTCTTCCCGTCGATCACCGCGTCGCGGAGGCCCGGCGAATCGCTCGCGACCGTAGGGGTCCCGCAGGCCCCGGCCTCGAGGCAGGTGATGCCCCAGCCCTCTTTGGCCGAGGTGAGGACGTGGATCCAGGAGCGCTGGAGGAGTGCCAGCTTCGTCGGTTCGTCCACGAATCCCAGGAATTCGACCGCACCGGCCCCGAGTCCGAGCGTCCTCGCCCGCGCCTCGAGTGCCGGGCGCGCGTCGCCCGCGCCTGCGACGAGCAGCTTCGCGCGGCTGATTTCTCGCCGGAGAAGCGCGAGCGCCTCGAGAATGTGCTCCACGCGCTTGTATCGCCGGAGCCGGCCCAGGTAAAGGAGCGTCGGCCGCTCGAAGCGCGATGCCTCCGGGCCGGGTACGTAGTAGTCGCTCTCCACCCCGTTTTCGATCACGCGGATATTCCCGGGCGAGAATCCCCGGGTGATGAGGTCGTCCCGCGTGCTCCCGGAGACGGCCACGACTTGTGCCCTTCCATAGGCCAGCCGGAGGGGCCGCTCGAGAAGCCATGCCGCCGACGCCACGGGCAGGGAGGCGCCCTGGAACGCCGTTCTGCCGAAGAGGTGATGGACCAGGAGGATCGTCGGCTCCCCTGCCCACCACGGGGTAAAGAGCGGTGCCTTGTTCAGGTCCTCGACGACGACGTCGAAGGGCCTCTGCCGGGCGAGGCGCCTAGCAAGGCGCGGCGCGTGGAGGGGGTAGGTGAGGCGGCCGCCGACGCGGTACACTTCGATCCCGTCGATGATGGTCCGCGCCGGCGCCCCCGGCCAGCCGGAGGCGACGAGCCTCACATCGGTGCCCTGGCCAGCGAGCCTGCCGAATGTCGCGCGGAGGTGGACTTCCGCTCCGCCGGCCGCCGGATTGGCGGGATCGAGCCAGTTCAGGACGAGAAGGCGCATTGTTCCCGCACGGGGCCGGCCGCGTCAGACGGCCCGGACCCGGGCACCGTCACGCCGACCGGATCCGGAGGACCGCGTCCAGGATCCCGTTGATGAACCGGGGCGAGTCGCTGCCGCCGTACTGTCCGGCAAGCCGGATCCCTTCCTGGATCGAGATGGCCGGGGAGAGTTCCGGCTGGTAGAGGATCTCCGAGGTGGCGAGGCGGAGGATGGACCGGTCGATCCTGGAGAGACGCTCGAGGCGCCAGTTGTCCATGCACGCCTGGATGGTGCGGTCGATCTCCTCCAGGTGTTCGTCGAGGCGCTCCAAGTGCTCGCAGATCAGGGGGAGGCGGGAGGGAGAGATCCGCCTGTTCGCGCGCACCGACCTCGCCGCCTCGTCGAGACACCGATCTGCGCCCCGCGACTCCCAGAGGTAGAGGATGTGGACGACCCACGCCCGGGACCTCATCCGGTCGATTCGCTCGCGGCGGCTGAGCGGCTCTCCGGCGACCCCTCGGCTCACCTCTGGTCCGGGTCCGGCGTGTCGAGGTCGGCGAAGAGGTTCGCCATCTCAAGAACCGAAAGCGCCGCCTCGAACCCCTTGTTGTCCTCCCCGGATCCGGCCCGTTCGAGCGCCTGCGCGACGTTGTCCGTGGTCAGGACGCCGAAGGCGAGGGGCACACGCGCGGTGGCGGCGAGGTCGGCGAGGCCTCTCGTGGCAGCCGAGGTCACGTAGTCGAAGTGCGGCGTCGCGCCCCGGATGACACACCCGAGCGCGACGATGCCCTCGACGTTCCCCCTCTCGATCACCTTCCGGCACGCCGCCGGCAACTCGAAGGCACCCGGAACGCGCGTGACTTCGATGTCACCCGGCCGCACACCCTGCCGGGTGAGCGCATCGGCCGCACCCCGGACCAGGCGGGACGTGATGCCCTCGTGAAACCGGGAGGCCACGAGCGCGAAACGGAGACCCTCCGCACGGAGGGGGCTGCTCCGCTCGCGGACGCCACGGGGCAACGCAACAGGGCGCGGGCCCGTCCCGGCGGGATGCTTCACGGGAGGTGTCCGAGTTTCCGCCGCTTGGTGTCGAGGTAGCGCGCGTTATGACGGTTTGCCGGGACCTGGATTGGCTCGCGGCCGGCGATCTCGAGGCCATAGCCCTCGAGTCCGACGATCTTCTTCGGGTTATTCGTGAGCAGCCGGATCCGGCGCAGGCCGAGGTCCACGAGGATCTGTGCGCCGATTCCGTAGTCGCGCAGGTCCGGCTTGAAGCCGAGGGTGAGGTTGGCCTCGACGGTGTCCTGGCCCTCCTCCTGGAGCCTGTAAGCCCGAAGCTTGTTGCCGAGACCCATCCCGCGTCCCTCCTGCTTAAGGTAGACGACAGCCCCCAGCCCCTCCTCATCGATCCGCTGCATCGCTGACGCGAGCTGCTCCCCGCAGTCGCACCGCATGGAGCCGAAGACATCGCCGGTCAGGCACTCGGAGTGCATGCGGATGAGGACGTCGTCCGCTCCGGCAATCTCCCCCTTGACGAGTGCGACATGCTCCCGGTCGTCGATCTGGCTCTCGTAGCCGATGAGCCGGAAGTCACCGTAGTGCGTCGGGAGCGACACCTCCACGACGCGATGGACGAGACGCTCCTTGGCGAGCCGGTAGGCGACGAGCTGGGCCACGGTGATGAACTTGAGCCCGTGGTCGCGTGCGAAGTCCTCGAGCTCGGGCCTGCGGGCCATCGAGCCGTCCGGGTTCAGGATCTCGCATATGACGCCGACAGCGGGGAGACCTGCGAGCCTCGCAAGATCGACGGAGGCCTCCGTCTGCCCCACCCGGCGGAGGACACCGCCGGGCTGGGAACGGAGGGGGAAGATGTGCCCCGGCCTGCGCAGATCGAGGGGACGCGACTCCTGGTCGGCGAGAACCTGGATCGTGGTGGCCCGGTCGTGTGAGCTGATCCCGGTCGTGACGCCGAAGCGATGTTGCGCGTCCACGGACACGGTGAACGCGGTGCCCTGGGGGTCGGTGTTCCTGTCCGTCATGAGCGGGAGCTCGAGCGCGTCCGCGCGCTCCGGGGTGAGCGCCACGCAGATGAGACCACGCCCGTGCTTCGCCATGAAGTTCACATGGTCGGCCGTGATCTCCGAGGCGGCGCAGACGAGGTCCCCCTCGTTCTCCCGGTCCTCGTCATCGGCCACGATGACCATCCTGCCGGCGCGGATCTCTTCGATCGCAGCGTCGATGGAGTCAAAGGCCACGGTCGCTCTCTCCGTCTCGGAAGCGCGGCACCGGTCCGTCGCCGGCCGGGGCGAGGAGCTTACCCACATATTTGCCGATCAGGTCCCCCTCGACATTCAGCGCATCCCCGCATCCGAGCCAGCGGAGATTCGTCACCTCCCAAGTATGGGGAATGATGGCGACCTGGATGCGGTCTGGTGGCTCGATCCGGCTGACTGTGAGGCTCACTCCGTTCAGGGCGATCGATCCGTGGAGAAGCGTCGCACTATGCACGCCACGGGGAATCGAGACTTCGAGCATGCGGAGCCCCTCCTCGCCTCTGACACGAATCAGGCGACCGATGCCATCCACGTGCCCCTGAACGAGATGTCCGTCCAAGCGCCCCCCGAACGCGAGTGGACGCTCGAGGTTGACCATGCGGCCCGCGCGGTACTCGCCGGCCACAGTCCGAGAGAGCGTGCTCGTGACCGCCTGGACGGTGAAGCTATCGTCGGCGACGTTCACCGGCGTCAGGCAGGCGCCGTCGACCGCGATCGAGGCGCCGGGCTCCGTATCCAAGAGGAACGCCGGAGGTGCGGCGATCCGGAAGCTCCTGAGTCCGTGACCCTCCTCCACCTCCCGGATCTCGCCCAGTGCCTCTACGATCCCGGTGAACATCAACTCCCCCCCGTGGGCTCGAGGACGGTCCAGAGGTCCGTCCCGAGACGTCTCGGCCTCCCGATCCACTCCCACCCGCCTCCTCCACCCCCGGGCCTGCCCGGCGGAAGGGGGGATCCTCCCTCACCCCAGCGGAAAGCGGGGACACCGCCGGGACCGAGCAGGCACAGCGCGAAGGCAAGATACATGCGGTCGACGAGCCCCTCCCTGAGAAGCGAGCCGGCGAGCTTCCCGCCGCCCTCGCAGAGGAGCCGGCCGACACCGGATGTGCGGAGGCTCCCGAGCACTGCCGGGAGGGAAACACCCTCCCCGGGGCCGCTCTCCACCTCGGTCACCTCTCCCCCCATCCGCTCGATCGAGCGCCGCCACTGCCCTGAACTCGCTGGCGTCGTATAGAATAACACATCGCCGTCTCCCTCCCGCAGGATCCTCGCACCCGCGGGGATCTTCCCACCCGCGTCCAGGACCACGCGCCGGGGTGGTATCCGGGGGGTAACCTCGCCGCGGACTGTGAGCAGGGGGTCGTCGACGAGTGCCGTCCGCGTCCCCACCAGGATTGCGTCGAACCCCGCGCGAAGCCGGTGCACGCAGGCGTGCACATCCCTTCCCGTAAGCTGCGTCCGCGCACCCTTCGCTGCAGAGATCCGGCCGTCGAGCGAGACGGCCAGCTTGAGCGCCGTCCACGGCCGCCCCGGTTCTGCGTGAAAGAATCCCGGGTTGAGGATCCGTGCCTCGCGGTGCCCGAGCATCGGCCCCTCCACCCGGATCCCCGCCCCGCGGAGCTCCTCTCCGCCGCCGCCCGCATCGGGTCCCGGATCACTGGCGCCGTACACGACGCGGCGGATGCCCGCTTCGACGAGGGCCCGCGTGCAGGGCGGCGTCTTCCCGTGGTGGCGGCAGGGCTCCAGGCTCACATACGCTGTGGCTCCCCTCGCCCGGCCCCCGGCATCCGAGAGCGCGGCGCGTTCGGCGTGTGGCCCGCCGTACTCGGCGTGCCACCCCTCACCAACCGTCTCGCCGTCGCGGACGATCACGCACCCGACCATGGGATTGGGTTCGACACGCCCCCATCCCCTGGCTCCGAGCCGGATAGCCCGTTCGAGGAACCGCCGGTCGGCGGCCGGAAGATCGGCCCGGGCGGCGAGGTCCGGTCCCGTATCTTGCGGGCAGAGGGGCGAAACGAGCATCGACGGCGTCAGTAGATGAGGCGCAGGGTGACGGCGCCTTGGAGTTCCCGGTCTCCCGGCTGGAAGGGACCGGTTCCGTGCAGGCTGGTTGACGGGGTCGCCGCCTGCGTCCAGGTCACCTCGGCAGCCACTTGCGTCACCACCCACGTGTAGTTGAGCCCGGCAAAGAGGTAGCGGCGATCGAGCGAAAGATCGCGGGATCGTGTGGCGACGACCTCCTGCCGGTCCCCTTCCGCGGCCAGGCGCGCTTCGATTCTCCCCGCACCTCGGTAGAGATCCCATCCGATCCCGACGGAGAGTCCCACAGGCCAGAGGTCCTTGCCCGCGATCGCCCGGAAGGAAGTAACGGCCGGCTCGAGCTCCACCCACGCACCGGGTTCCTCCTCCGTACCGTAGCGCAGCGCTCCCGCCCGGTCGTGCGTGGCCGAGAATGTAATCCCCGGCAGCGAGAACGATTCACGGAAGACGCCGATCCGAAGACCGCCTCCCCAGCCGAGAGTCGAGCCCGGACCGACCGGGGAGTCTGGCACGCGAACCCACTTGACGCCGGCAACAGCATCAACTGCGAGGATTCCGCCCACGCCGGTGACCGGCGAAAACCCGTCGAAGACACCCATAACTGCCGTGGCCCGCCCGCCCGCGAGGACGCTCTGTTCTTCCGTGGCGGTGCCGGACGCGGTGTAGGAGAGCCCGGGGTAGGAGAAGCGGGCCCAGGTTGCACCTAGGTCGACGACGATCCGTGGCGAGCCCGGCAGGCGTCGCCCAACTGTACTGGGGCTCGCCGGGAGCGCCCCTCCTCCGGTCATCAGGAGCCCTGTGCCACCGTGAAGTGCCCGGAGGGCGAGCACGCCGTCACGGCATATTCCCTGGAGGAGAGGACTCGCCTGCGATGCGCACTTGGCCGAAATCTGCGCCACCGGATCCTGCGCGTTTCCGGGCGGGGGAAGGGCGGCACCAAGAGCGAAAGCCGCGGCTGCGGTCGCCAGCGAGGCGCAGCGGGGGACGGGTCTGACGGGTCTAGACAAAGCGGACGCCCTCGGCCTCGCATACCGCACCGAGCTCCCACGCATCTTCGCCCGCAGCGTGAAGGCGGGAGAGTACGCCGGGCGCCTCCTCCGGGGGCGCGATCACCACCATCCCAACCCCCATGTTGAAGACGCGGAACATCTCCCCATCACTCACCGATCCGAGCGCCTGCAGGGAGCGGAAGAGGCGGGGAACGCGCCACGAGTTCCGGCGCACTTCGGCGCCGAGACCAGCCGGAAGCGAACGTGGGATGTTGCCGGACATCCCCCCGCCCGTGATGTGGGCAAGTGCGCTCACGCTGCCGGCCGCAATCTCCGCGCCCAACACGCCCGCGTAGCTGCGGTGGATCTTCAGGAGCGCATCGCCAACCGTCTCCCCCAAGCCGGGCACGGGGTCGCCGACATCGAGGCCTGCAGCCTCGAAGAGGATCCGCCGGGCGAGTGAGTAGCCGTTCGTGTGGAGACCGCTCGACGGAAGGCCGATGAGAACATCACCGGACCGCACCTTCGATCCGTCGAGAATGCGTCTGCGCTCGACGATACCTACGATGAAGCCTGCAAGATCGTACTCTCCAGCACCATAGAAGCCGGGCATCTGCGCCGTCTCCCCGCCAAGGAGCGCGATCCCGTTCTGCCTGCATCCCTCCGCCACGCCGGCCACAACCTGGTGGACGACCCCCTCCTCGAGCTTGCCCGTGGCCAGATAGTCCAGAAAGAAGAGCGGAGTTGCGCCCTGGACCAGGATGTCGTTGACGCAGTGGTTGACGAGATCCTGGCCGACGGTGCCGTGGTCACCGGAAAGGAAAGCGAGCTTGAGCTTCGTACCCACCCCGTCGGCGGAGGAGACGAGTACCGGATCGGCGATGTCCGGCGGAACCCGGTAGAGACCGCCGAAGAGGCCGGCGTCGGACAGGGTATGGCGATCTTTCGTTGCCGCGATCAGCGCCTTCATCCCCTCCTTGTCGGCATGTGCACGCTCGAGGTCCACTCCGGCGGACCGATAGTCCATCCCCTTGTTGCCAGACATGCTCCCTCCTACCTGGCGTGCCGGTCGGACCGGAGCGTCACGGCACGGCCACGATCTGGATGAATAACTGATATGAAAGAGTGGAAAAACTCCTGGGGGGCCCTTCCGGCGGCTCCCGCAACTAGGTGTCGCGCGCCGCGGCTCGGATTGCCAAGAGCCTCTGCCAAGTCACCGGTCCGATCCCGTTCTCTCTGGAGGCCGGGCCTCGTGCGACGCTGTCTGCCGATGGATCTAACTCGCGGTAGGGTAACACGATCGCTTTCGTCGACTTCAGGGAGTCGAGGGTAGGTCCTGCCTCGGGAGCGTTCGTGAGACGAACGGGGGTGGCGGGAAATCGCGTGCACTGTGGGTGATGTCACGGCACCCTAACCCGGTGGTGACGACGGTATGGATGCGGGACGCCACCGGGGGGGGTCACTCCCCCGCGAAGCGCTCCATCGTGGTTTCCCCTGTCGGGTCTTGGGCCCGCCACCGGTCGTAGGCCATCTTCTGCATGCCCCGCCGCTTTTCCGGCGTCGAGCCGAAGACCTTCGACCGCCGGACAGCCATCTCCACGTAGATCCACGCGCGGCTCTTCACCAGCTCCGGTAGCGCCTGGTGAGGGACGCCGGGCCCCTTGGCTGCCGGGGTCACGGTCAGACCCGGGGGTTCGAGGCACTGCCGCTTCACGATCCCACCAGCGTGCGGTGGGTTCTGCATGGCCGTGAGCAGTCTGTTCCTCGGCGACCAGGTGATCAACGTCGGTTGTCGCGCCGTACCCGTATCGGACGGATACGTGCCGGCTGGCGGACACCGGAACCGGGACATTCCTTATCAGCATGCCGGTGATCGCCGTCAACCGGAAGCTCAAGGGCTCATGGTCGCCGGCCCGGGGACTGAACGAACGGTGCCGCGAACGCCTCATTCGGCTGATCCTGCAGCAGACTCGAGTTCACCCTGCGCCGGGGGGTGATGACACGGTGGCACACACTGATCCTGCAGCTTCTCCCGGACACGGTTGGGATCACCCCTGCGGCAGCGGGCGGAACGTCGACGCGGGCGAAGCGGGGAGCGTCGGCTCACGCTCCGGCGCTTGGTCCCCCCGCACCGTTGTCGGGAGCCGGCCGCTCCATCCGCTCCGGCGCCTCGATCCCGAGTAGCGTGAGCCCGTTTCGGAGCACGATCCGGGCCGCGTGTGTCAGGACGAGACGGGCGCTGCGAACCGCGGGATCGTCGATCAGGACACGGAGGCCGGGATCGCGCGTCGGGTTCCCCGCATGGTACCAAGAGTTCACCGCGCCGGCTGCCTGCTCCAGGTAGTCGCAGACGATGTGGGGGGACCGATTGGCCGCAGCGCGCGCGACCACTCCGGGAAATTCGGTGAGCACCCGGGTCACCTCACGTTCCATCGGGTGCCGGAGCTCCGAGAGCGACGCTGCATCCCTCAGGGTGGGGATCTGCAGCATCCCGCTTCGGCGGAGGATCGAGCAGAGTCGCGCATGCGCATACTTCACTTTGTAGACGGGGTTACGGTCCGATTGGTCGAGGGCCGAGTCGAGATCGAAAACCAGATGCGCGTCCGGCCTCCGCATGAGAAAGAAGTAGCGGGTGACATCGGCCCCGACCATGTCGACGAGATCCCGGAGCGTCACGTAGTCGCCCGCGCGTTTCGAGAACCTGACCTCCCGGCCGTCGCGCTCGACGGCGACCATCTGGTGGATCACGTACTCCGGATAGCCGGTCGGGAGGCCGAGCGCCTGGAGGCCGGCCCGCACTCTCGCGACCGTTCCGTGGTGATCCGACCCCTGGACATTGATCACGTGCTCGAATCCCCGCTCCCACTTCGTCATGTGATAGGCGACATCGGGGAGAAAATAGGTGGCCGTCCCGTCGGACTTGATCATGACCCGGTCCTTCTGGTCGCCGAACTGCGTGGTGCGCAGCCAGATCGCCCCTTCCTGCTCGAACACGAACCCGGTCCCTCGGAGTGCGGTGAGGGTCTCGTCGACGCGCCCGTCGCCATAGAGTGACGACTCGAGAAAGTACCTGTCGAAGCGGACGTGGAAGGCGTGGAGATCGCGGTCCTGCTCGGCCCTCAGACGTGAAACCGCAAAACTCCGCATCGCGTCGAGCGCCTCCCTCCGCGGCGCCCCGAGCCACCGGTCCCCGTCCCTCTCGGCGAGGTCGGCCGCCAGTGCGATGATCGTGGTCCCGCGGTAGCCCCCCTCCGGGAGCTCGGCCTCCTGGCCGAAGTGCTGCGCGTAGCGCGCGGCGAGGCTTCCGGCCAGGCGCTCGATCTGCAGCCCTGCGTCGTTGTAGTAGAACTCCCGGTACGGCTTCCACCCCGTCCACTCGAGGAGTGATGCGATCGCGTCGCCGAGTGCGGCCTGGCGGCCATGTCCTGCATGGAGGAGGCCTGTCGGGTTCGCAGAGACGAACTCGACCATCACCGCCTCCCCGTTGCCTTCCCGAGAGCGGCCGTACCCCCTGCCAAATCTCAGGATCTCGACGAGCCCCGCCCCGACTGCCTCCGTCGACAGCCGGAAATTCAGGAAGCCGGGACCGGCAACCTCAGCGGCCTCGATGCCTCCACCGAGCTCGATCCCGTCGGCTATGGTCTGCGCGATCTCGCGAGGGGGGCGCCGGAGGCTCCGCGCCAGCGTCATCGCGACATTCGTTGCGTAGTCGCCGTGGCTGGGGTCCTTCGGGCGTTCGACGTGGATCCGGTCGATCTCGATCTCGAGCCGTGAGAGCACCCGCCTGAGGGCGGCGACCACGAGTTCGCGGGACACAGCGGTCAGTCGGCCCGGTTGGCGGATCCTGCCGACTTCCCGGAGCTTCCCGCGCCCGCGTCCGCCGGAGGGGTGGCCCCCTTCCCGGGTCCGTCACCCGACGGGCCCTTCGCGCCGCCCGGGGCACGCTCTTTCTTCGAACCGGATTTCCCGGATTGAGCGGACTTCTCGGCCTCGGCCGCCTTCCGGTAGCTCTCGGACCTGTAGTCCGTGATATAGAAGCCCTCGCCCTTGAAGAGGAATCCCGCACCGGCCGAGAGGATCCGTCCGGCGCGCGCGCCGCAGGTCGGGCACTCCGCAACGGGCTCGTCGGACATGCGCTGAAAAAGCTCGAAGGTGTGGCCGTCCGGGCATCGGTAGTCGTAGGTCGGCATAGGCAGATTCGCGGCAGCTCGGCGCGGGCGGGCCCCTCGGGACAGCTGCTCTCCCGGGGCGGTTCCGTTGAGGTGTCTAAGTTAACGATCCGCCCGGGTGGTTGAAGGCGGTCTGGCGTCCGTTTCGTCGGGAGCGTAGCGGCCCCACGTCTTTCGTAGCACGCCGGAAATCTCGCCGACCGTCGCTAGGGACCGTACTGCATCGAGGATGGCCGGCATGAGATTCTCTTCTCTCCGGGACGCGCGGGAGAGTGCCTCGAGGGATTCCGCGACCGCCGGGGGGCTGCGGCCGCGGCGGAGCTGCCGCACTGCGTCGCTCTGTTGCCGTCCGAGGCCCGAGTAGTCGACCTCGACGGCCAGGCGGCCCTGTGGTTCGGTGTCCTCGAAGCGGTTCACACCCACCACAATGCGGTCGCTGGCCTCAACCTGTTTCTGCCTCTCGTAGGCCGCACGCTGGATCTCGGACCGCATATAGTTCACGGCACGGCTCGCACCGCCGCGCGCCATGATCTCGCCGATCTGGCGGCGAGCTTCCGCCTCAACCCGGTCTGTGAGCGCCTCGACGAAGTGGCTCCCCCCGAGCGGATCCGCCGTGCGTGCCGCGCCCGACTCGTACGCCAGGATCTGCTGGGTCCGAAGCGCGGTGTGCGCTGCCTCTTCCGAGGGCAGCGCGAGCGCTTCGTCGAACCCGTCGGTGTGGAGGGACTGCGTTCCGCCAAGCACCGCCGAGAGCGCCTGAACCGTCACCCGTACGATGTTGTTGAGAGGCTGCTGCGCGGTGAGCGTCGAGCCCCCGGTTTGCGTATGGAAACGGAGCCTGCACGCAGGGTCCGGAGCCCTGTAGCGCGCCCGCATCTCCGTGGCCCAGAGGCGGCGGGCGGCGCGGAACTTGGCAATCTCCTCGAAGAAGTCGTCGTGCGCGGCGAAGAAGAAGGAGAGACGGCCTCCGAAGTCGGCTACCGGGAGCCCAGCAGCGACGGCCCGGTCCACATACTCGAGTCCGTTCGCTAGGGTGAATGCGAGCTCCTGCGGGGCGGTAGCCCCCGCCTCGCGCATGTGGTAGCCCGAGATTGAAATCGGGTTGAAGCGGGGAGCGTGTTCCGTGCAGAAGCCAATCAGGTCCGTCGTGAGCCTGAGCGAGGGCCCGACCGGGAAGATGTAGGTCCCCCGCGAAACGTACTCCTTCAGGATGTCATTCTGGACTGTGCCCGAAAGGCGTCTCCGGGGGACACCGCGCTCTTCTGCCACCGCGATGTACATCGCGAGGAGGATCGCGGCCGTCGCATTGATCGTCATAGACGTCGAGACCGTGCCGAGATCGATCTCATCGAAGAGGAGCCGCATGTCTTCGAGAGAGTCGACCGCAACCCCGGCGCGTCCGACTTCCCCCTCGGCGCGCGGGTCATCCGAGTCGTAGCCCATCTGCGTAGGGAGATCGAAGGCGACCGAGAGCCCGGTCTGCCCGTGCCCGAGGAGGTAACGGTACCGTGCGTTCGTCTCCCGCGCCGTGCCAAAACCGGCGTACTGCCGCATCGTCCAGAGCCGCTCCCGATACATCTCTGGATGAATGCCCCGGGTGAAGGGGAAGTGTCCCGGTAGGGGATCGGGGCCAGGATAGACCGCCGCGACCCGGAGCCCCGAATCCGTATGCGTGGCCCGCCTCACCCGCCGTCCTCCGGATCCTCGAAGGTCACGAGCAACTGCCCCTTCTCGACAGAATCACCAGCCGCCACGAGGACACCGGCGACACGGACCCGCGACTTCGCCACGAGCTCATTTTCCATCTTCATCGCATCCAGGGTAACGAGTCCCGAACCCGGCTCGACGATATCCCCGGGTGATACCCCAATCCGCACCACGAGGCCCGGCATCGGCGCTCGGAGCACGCGGTGTCCGTCCTGTCCGATCCGGCCCGTGCGGGCTCCCTCCACTGCGCGCCCTCCGGCACCCCGTACATGGACGTCATGGTGTGCGCGGCCGATCCGAATGCGCCACCGTTCCTCCCCCTCCCGGTGGGCCACGACCCGGAGCCGGCGGTGGCCGATCCTCGCGACGCGGATCCCGGCTTCGGAGGCCGGAGAGAGCTCGATGTCCAGTGGCTCCCCATCGACCCGGAGGCCACGCTCGTCGAGCTCGATCCGGAAGATGCGCCCGGCAACCTGCACCGACCACGGCCCTCGTCCAGCAGGTGTGGGCGGCGGCGGGAGGCGGTCCACTTCAGACGGACCGCTGCAGCACGGCAACCGTTTCCACCGCCGATGTCTGGGGAAAGAGGTCGAATCCGTGCAGCCGGACGATGCGGTAGCCCCCGCCCAGGCGGCGAATATCCCGTGCCAGCGTGGCCGGATCGCAGCTCGTGTAGATGATCCGCGTCGGCTCCGCGTCGCCGAGTGCCTCCATGACACCGTTGCGCACACCGATCCGCGGCGGATTGAGGATCACGATGTCTGACGGGAGCGCCTCTTGCAGCCGCTCCTCGACCGTGCCAACGAGGTGGAGGAACCGCCCCTCCGGCATTCTGCTCGCCATCCGTGCCGCACCCGGGTCCTCGTCGATCGCCACCACCTGTGCACCGGCGCGGGCGAGCCGGCGCCCGAGCCCCCCATAGCCCGAGTACGCGTCCAGGACACGCTTTCCGTGGACCCGCCCGGCCAGCCGGACGACCTCGCCCTGGAGCGCGGCAGCGCCCTCGCGGTTTGCCTGCAGGAAGACGTCCGGCCCGATGTCGAGGTCCTCTCCCTGCCAGCGGTCGCGGAGAGTTGCCTCGCCCGCGAGGAGCCTCGGAGCCCCGCTGCGGCTGCAGGGTCGCTGCCAGATGGACACGAGACTCGGTACGTGCCGGCGGAGGTGGTTCGGATCGCCCCTTCCCTTCCC
>JAAXGI010000146.1 GCA_012267505.1 Gemmatimonadota bacterium | reverse complement strand
GTTCTGGCAGGGCTCGCACGACCACCGGGGGGTGCCCGATGCGCCGGGGCGGGTGGTCACCCTGGTGCCGGAGCCGGAGGGCCACGTCGAGGGGGTGGCATTCCGGATGGACGACGACGCCGGCGTCTTCGAGCGCCTCGATCACCGCGAGAAAAACGGCTACGGGCTGACGCCGGTCGTACTCCGGTTTCGCGACGGCCGCTCGACCGAAGGCTGCGTCTACGTCGCCCCGAGCGAGAACCACGCCTTCCTCGGCCCGGCGTCGCTCGAGGCGATGGTCGCCCAGATCATCAGGTGCGCCGGACCGAGTGGAACCAACCGGGACTACGTGCTTCGCCTCGCGGAGGCGCTTCGCGGACGCGGCATCGACGACCCCCACGTCTTCGAACTCGAGCGATGGGTACGGCGCGCGGTGCCGGGGAGGCCGTAGGCGGGCGATCCGGGACGCCGGCGTCATCCTCGAAAACGCAGCGATTCTCATTTTGGCTTCCGAGGGTCGCGACACGGGATTGGGTGAACGGATTGCGGGCGTTGCACGCGGGCGATTGCCAGCGGTGGCCCCTGCCCGAGGCCCGTCCACACGACAAAATGAGAATCGCTGTACGTAACGGTCCGGAATTGGCACTCTCGGTCTGGGAGTGCTAAACTTCGCCGCACGCACTCACCAAGGGCAATTCAACGCCATGGGCAAAGCACTGGAACGTTCGCTCGCAGTCCCATCGGGGGGCAGCCTCGAGGCGTATCTCCAGGCGGTGCATACCATCCCCATGCTCTCCGAGGACGAGGAGCGTCAGCTCGCCGAGCAATACCGCGACCATGAGGACATTGACGCGGCGCGGCGCCTGGTCCTTTCGCATCTTCGGTTCGTCGCCCGTGTCGCCCGCGGGTATTCCGGATACGGCCTGCCTCAGGCAGACCTCATCCAGGAGGGCAACGTCGGGCTCATGAAGGCGGTCAAGCGTTTCGATCCGTCGCTCGGAGTCCGCCTCGTCTCCTTCGCGGTCCACTGGATCCGGGCCGAGATCCACGAATACATCCTGCGCAACTGGCGCATCGTCAAGGTGGCTACGACCAAGGCCCAGCGCAAACTCTTCTTCAATCTGCGCAGCGCGAAGAAGCGTCTCGGCTGGATGAATCACAAGGAGGTGGAAGAGGTCGCGGCGGATCTCGGCGTTCCGTCGCGCACCGTGCTCGAGATGGAGCAGCGGCTGCATGCCCGCGATGCCTCCTTCGACCTTCCGGTCGGCGCAGACGACGACATGCCCGCTCCGTCCGGATGGATCGAGGACCGCCGGTTCGAACCGGAGCGGAACGTGGAGGCGGACGAGTGGGAGGCAAGCTCGACCCGTGCGCTCTACGAAGCCCTGGAGACCCTGGATGACCGCAGCCGATCCATCGTGACCCGTCGGTGGCTCGCGGAAGAGAAGGCCACCCTCCAGGAGCTCGCCGACGAATACGGCGTATCTGCGGAACGGATCCGCCAGATCGAGAAGAACGCCATGAAGAAGCTGCGGGGCCGGATCGAGGCCTGACCCCCGCCGCCCGACCCGTTTTCGCACCGCGGTTCTTCCTCGGGGCCCTGCCCATGCCAAGCACCGCCCGCGACATCGCCATGAAGGGCGGCGGGTACTACTCCCGCGCGACGATCGGCGCCAAGCACGTCATCGACGGCGCCACCCCCCTCATCCTGAACAGCCTCGAACGCATGAGCCCACCCGACGACGGCTCGATCTTCACGATGTCCGACATGGGCTGCGCCGACGCCGGCACCTCGATGACGATGGTGGGCGCGGTGCTGAAGGAGGTTCGGCGCCGCGCCCCGTCGCGGCCGATCCAGATGGTCTACACCGACCTCCCCCGCAACGACTTCAGCCAGCTCTTTCGCAACGTCCTCGGACTCACCGACGTCGCTTCGTACTACGAGGAGATCGAAAACCTCCACGTCTTCGCCTCCGGGACCTCGTTCCACCGCCAGATCCTCCCCCCCGGCACCCTCCACCTCGGTTTCTCGGCCACCGCGTCGCACTATCTCAGCGAGAAGCCGGCGAAGATCGCGAACCACGTGCACATGGTCGGGGCGGCCGGCGCGGAGCGGGCCGCCTATACCGAGCAGGGCCGCCGCGACTGGGAGGCGATGCTGCTCCACCGGGCGCGCGAGCTCGCCCCCGGGGGGCGGCTTGCCCTTTTCAACTTCGGGATCGACGAGGAGGAGCGCTATCTCGGAAACACGGGCGGGATCAGCATGTTCGACACCTTCAACGCGCTCTGGGAAGAGCTCCGCGACGAAGGGTCCATCACCTCGGACGAGTACGTCGACACCAACTTCCCCCAGCATTACCGCACGGTGGAGGAGTTCACCCGGCCATTCCGGAACCCGGCCGATCCCGTGCACCGGGCGGGCCTGCGGCTCGAACACGCGGAGACGCGGGTGGTGCGATGCCCGTTCGAGGCTCATTTCGAGGAGCACGGCGATCCGGCGAGGTTCGCCCGCGAGTACATCCCGACTTTGCGCTCGTGGAGCGAGTCCACCTTCGCGAGCGGTCTCTCGGCCGGCCGGCCGGCGGAGGAGCGCACGGCCATCCTCGACCGTTTCTACGACCGCTACGAGGCGAGGGTCCGCGAGGCGCCGCACGGCCACGCCATGGACTATGTTCACTGCTACCTCATCGCGTCGAAGATCCACGGCTGAGAGGGACCGGAATGGAGGCGGCCCCGGCGATGCTCCGGCCCCCCGGCGAGGTGATGCGGCTCTCCCGGCTCGGCCGGTTCCATCCGACCCGCCTCAGCTTTGCCCGGACCCTCGTCCGCCGCATGGCCCGGGAGGGCTGGCGCATCGAGACCGCGCTGCGCGACCTCGACGACGACGGCTACGGACGTGTCGCCTACCGCGTGCACACCCCGGCCGGGGTGCTCGGGTTCACCGCGTTCTCCCACCATCTCGACCCCGCGGACCGGACCGACCGCGTCATCGCCGAGCGCTGGGACGCGAGCTTCGCCCTCACCCTGGAGCCGCCGACACCGGCCGATCTCGAACGCCTTGAGGACAACGTGCCGCGGCAGGAGGCGGGGCGCTGCGGGGCGGGGGAGATCGTGCTCAGCCGCGCCAATCGGAGCGTGCGGCTCTTCGACGACGTGGTGGCCGCCCTCGCGGCCGGCGGCCAGCCTTCGCGCGACGCGATCAGCCGGGTCGGCTACCTGATGCGAACGACCGCCGTGTACGGCAACGGGAAGTTCGGACTCGCGGACTTCGAGCAGGTCTGTCGGAAGGGGATTCTCACCCTGCCCTTCCAGGCGGAGATGCTCACCGTGTACCTCGCCCGGCACTTCAGCCTCGAGCTGGTGGACCACCTGGCGGCGCGGCGCGGGAGGGGCGGCCGGGCGGCGGCCCTCGACCGGCCGCGGCGCCGGGCGCTCGGGGTCGGGAACGCGACGGGGCTCGGAATGGCTCCCTTCCTCGTCAACCGCCCGCAGCTCATCGGGCGCTGGATCCGGATGCGCGAGATCGCCCTTGCGCGGGTGAAGGAGGTCGAGCGCGCCGCTCCGCCGGAGCGAGCGCGGTTCCGGACCCTTCTCTCGCGCGCCCGCACCCACGTCGACGAGTGGCGGGCGCAGGTAGGCGACGAGACCCTCGGGCGGCGCCTCGCAACCGCCGCCCGGCGCCTTGCGGAGCTCGAACGGCTGATCGGACCGGGCGGCGACCCGAGCCTCCTCGCCGGGCGCCGACCCTGGGCCGCGCTGGCCGGCTGGGCGGGCGATGACGCGGAGACCGGGGAGCTCCTGAACAGCCTCCTCATCGAGCTGTACCCCAACCGGGTCGACGACCTCGAAACGACGGCCGGGTCGGACGAACGGGAGGAGGTGCGGCCCGCAATGACGGTGGAGGTGCTGAGACGGATGGTCGAGGGCCGCTATTGCTGGGCGCTCGAGCTGGACTTCGACCCGCCCGAGTCCCGGGCGCTCTTCTGGTACTACTCGAAGGAGAAGGAGGAGCCGAGGCTCGGCTTCCGCTACGAGGAGCCGGGAGCGGACCGGGAGCTTCGCTTAGGTGTCGCCCGCCAGGCGGCGAATCTGCACCGCGCGCTCGAGCGCACCGACCCCGCGATGCCCGTCGGCCACTTCCTCCTGGCGAACCCCGAACTCCGCCAGACCGTGCGACGCATCCAGTCGCTCGACGATGCCCCCTACGCCGAGATCCACGACAACCTGCTCGACCGGGATTGCGAGCCGGTGGACCTGCTGCGCTGCAAGCTGTCGATGCTGGGGGCGAGCCGGTTCGATCCGAAGTCCCTCCTCTGGACCCGGGTGACGTTCTTCCAGGGCGCGCCGCTCGCGGACGAGCTCGAGCGCCCCGGCGCGGACGACTGGGCATTCGCGACGACCGGCGGCGGCAGCCCCGCGTGAACGGGGCGGAACGGGTGCACGTCTCCCTCGCGGAGCTCCGCACCGCCGCGAGCCGGGCCCTCCATGGAGCGGGCGCGCCGGCCGGCACCGAGCGCGACGGCGCGCGGTCGGCGGTCTGGCTCGAATCGCGGGGGCTCCGAGGAGCGGTCGCGCTCGTCTCCGAGCTCGGTGCTGTGGCGGATGCAGGGAACCGACCCCCGAGCTTCGTGGGCAACCGGGTGGACCTCGCGGGCGGCCCAATCCTCATTTGGGGCAGCACTCTCATCGAGACCGCAATGCTGGCCGCCGGCACCGCGATCGTCTTCGCGGGCTGCCGCACCCCCCGTGTCCTCCTTCCCGAAGCGGCGGTCCAGGCCGGTCACGGCTGGAGTTTTCGGCTCGAGGCGGGAGGGTGCGAGGCCCTCGTCGCGGCTGGCGAGACGACCCTGGACCGGTCGTTCGCGGAGCTCGATGCCGCCGACGTTCGCCTGATCGCGGCGGAGGGTCCGCCCACCACCGCTCTTTCGCCCGCACCTTCCCGCTCCCGCCTGGCGACGCCGGAGCTCGAGTCGCGCCACGCCGCATCGCTTGCGCGCGGGCTCCGGCTTGGCATGGACGACTGGCGGGCGATCCGCGAAGCGGCGGGCCGGATTCTCGTTCCCGCGACCGAGCGATCGCGATCGCGCGGAGCGGGCGCGGAGGTCGACGACAACGTGTAGCGCCTACCGTCCGGAAAACGGGGCTTGTATCCGTGACTTGACGAACGAGCCGTCCGTGTGAGGTCTTCACCACTCGGTGGGTTGTCGGGTTACGCCTTCGG
>JAAXGI010000200.1 GCA_012267505.1 Gemmatimonadota bacterium | reverse complement strand
TAAATGGTGGGGAGTCCCCCCCCGCTCCTCTCGCTCGGCCTGGGGTTCCAGCTGGCCGTGCTCTGTGTCGCGGGCATCGTCCTCGCTCCGGCGATCGTGATCCGGGCCGCGGGCGGGCCCGAGTCGTTCGTCTCCTGGGCGGTCTTCGCTTCTGTGGCGATCAGCGGTGTCAGCACCCTGAGCCAGGCGGTCCGTTTCGGCCGGATCGGGGCCGGCTACGTCCTTCTGATGGGCACGTCAGGGGCGTTCATCGCCGTCTGCATCACGGCGATCGCCGAGGGCGGACCGGCGATGCTCGCGACGCTCGTTCTCGTCTCCTCTCTCTTCCAGTTCGGACTCGCGTCGCGGCTGTCGCTCTTCCGCCGGGTCCTGACACCCGTTGTGGCGGGCACCGTGATCATGCTGATACCGGTCACGGTCATGCCGCTGCTGTTCGACATGCTGGTCGATGTGCCGCCCGGAGCCCCGGCGAGCGCTCCGGGGATCGCCGCCACGGTCACGCTCGTCGTCATCGCCGGCGTCGCGCTCAAGGCCCGGGGCACGCTCCGGCTCTGGGCGCCCGTCGTCGGCGTCGCGGCCGGGTCGATCGTCTCGATGCTCTTGGGCATCTACGATATGGAGCTCGTCGCCGGCGCGGGGTGGATCGGACTTCCCGATGGCGCCTGGCCGGGAATCGACCTGAGTTTCGGGGTGACCTTCTGGACGCTCCTGCCCGCATTCGTCTTCGTGACACTGGTCGGTGCGATCGAGACGATCGGCGATGCCGTTGCGATCCAGCGCGTCTCTCACCGGGAGGCGCGGGCCGTCGACTTCCGCGCCGTGCAGGGTGCGCTGGCTTCCGACGGACTGGGCAACCTGCTCTCCGGACTCGCCGGCACGGTTCCGAACACGACCTACTCGACGAGCGTGTCGGTCACCGAGCTGACCGGGGTCGGGGCGCGGCGGGTCGGCGTGGCGGTCGGCGTGATCTTCATCGTGCTCGCCTTCCTGCCGAAGGCGCTCGCGCTCCTGCTCGCGATCCCGGGACCTGTGGCGGCTGCCTACATCACTGTCCTGATGGCGATGCTCTTCGTGGTCGGAATGAAGATCATCGTGCAGGACGGCGTCGATTACCGGAAGGGGCTGATCGTGGGGATCTCGTTCTGGATCGGGGCGGGGTTCCAGAACGGCCAGATCTTTCCGGAATACTTCTCCACCTTCGCGGCCGGGCTTCTGCAGAACGGGATGACGGCGGGCGGTCTCGTGGCGATCCTCATGACGCTGTTCACCGAACTCACGAGTCCGCCCCGGAGGCAGCTCGAGGTGAAATGCAGCCTCTCGGCCCTGCCGAGGATCCAGCAGTTCCTGGGCGACTTCGCCTCCCGCAACGGCTGGGGGCAGGTCATGCGTTACCGCCTCGACACGGCGGCCGAGGAGACCCTCCTTGCCCTCTTCCACGAGGAGGTGCGCGACAACGGGGAGGATGCCCGGCGCCTCCAGGTGGTGGCCTACCGGGAGGAGGGCGGTGCCGTCCTGGAGCTCATCGCCTCGAGTGGTGAGGAGGAGAACCTCCAGGACCGGGTGGCACTTCTCAGCGATACGACCGATGCACCTCCCGTGGAACACGAGATCTCCCTCCGGCTCCTCCATCATGTCGCGTCCTCGATCCGCCACCAGCAGTACCACGACACCGACGTCGTTACCGTCCGCGTCAAGGCTCCGGACGACGATGCGTAGAATCCGGCCCCGGACCCCGGGCGGACGACGAAGACGGGACGGTGGGTTGCCCTTGGCCGCGCGGGCCCGCCCGGTCCTCCGGCTGGCGGCCGCCGCGGCGCTCGGCGCCTCCCTCCCAGCCCCCGGGGCGTCGCAGGACGCCCGCCCCCGGAACGTGGTCGTGATGATCGCGGATGGGGCGGGGGTCGCGCACTGGACCCTGGCCCGCTTCGCGCGCGAGGATCTCGCGGTGGGCGAGTTTCCCGTGGCGGGTCTGGTCGACACACGGGGCCACGATCACGTCGTGACGGGGAGCGCGGCCGGCGCGACGGCGCTGTCGACGGGGACGCGCACCTTCTTCGGGGCCGTCGCGGTGGGACCGGACTCGACGAGCCTGGAGACGGCGCTCGAAGCCGCCCGCCGCGGGGGCATGGCGACCGGCCTCGTGACGACCGCCTCGATCGCCGACGCCACGCCGGCCGCCTTCGGCGCGCACGCCGTGTCGCGCGACGAGCAGGTGAGCATCCTCCGGCAGATGATCGGACTCCCGGTGGATGTGCTCATGGGAGGTGGTCGCCGCGTCTTCGAGGTCGCACCGGAGAGGGCCGGCGTTGACCTCTGGGCGGAAGCCGCCGGGCGTTACGAGATCGTCGAGTCGCGGGAGGAGCTCGAGGCCATCGGTTCCGGGTCAGGGGCGCCGCTCCTCGGCGTCTTCGCCAGGGGCGAGATGCCGCTCGCGGCCGAACGTTCGCCGAGCCTCCCGGCGATGGTGGGCGTGGCGCTCGACAGGCTTGCCACGAGTCCCGAGGGGTTCTTCCTGATGGTCGAGAACGAGGGCACCGACTCGCAGGCCCACAACAATGCCGACCGGGACATCCTCGTCGCGGAGATGCTCGACTTCGATGATGCGGTGCGCCTGGTACTCGAATACCATCACCGCGACCCCCGGACGCTCGTGGTCGTGACGGCTGACCACGAGACCGGCGGGACCAGTCTCGTGGCCGGACCGGGTCGCATCGACACGCTCAGGTACGCGACCGGGGGCCACTCGGCCGCCTTCGTGCCGCTCTTCGCCGTGGGGCCGGGTGCCGAGCGCTTCGGTGGACTGAAGGAGAACCGGGAGGTGGGACGGCTGCTTCTCGACGCGGTGCGACGCTGAGGGCGGTCCTCCCCGCCGGTTGTCTGGGAGGACGCCGCGCGGACGGGGGAATCTGCCGATGCTCCGGGTCGATGCTCCGGACCGGTCTCAGGCGCCAGCGCGCAGGTGGCGCCTGATGCGTGCGAGCCCCTCCTCGATGTTCCCGACCGATGTGGCGTAGGAGAAGCGTAGAAACCCCTCTCCGTTCTCCCCGAATGCGGTTCCCGCCAGCGCCGCCACGCCCGCCTCCTCGAGAAGCTCCCGCTGGAGCCCCGCGGCGTTGCGTCCGGTTCCGGCGATGCTGGGGAAGGCGTAGAACGCGCCCTTCGGGCGCAGGCACTCGAATCCCGGGACCGCGTTCAACCCGTCGACGATCGTATCGCGCCTCCTCCGGAACTCCCGGACCATCGCGTGCACGGGACCCCGGTCCATGCGGAGGGCGGCGGCGCCCGCCACCTGGCAGAACGCCGGCGCGCATGAGTTCGAGTTCACCTGGAGCTTCGCGACCTGGTCGGCCAGGCCGACGGGCATGACGCCGAATCCGAGCCTCCAGCCTGTCATCGCATAGGTCTTCGACCAGCCGTCCAGGATGATCGTCCGCGCCCGCATCCCCGGAAACCGGCTGATCGACACGTGCTCTCCCTCATAGAGGATCTCACTGTAGACCTCGTCGGAAAGCACGATCGCGTCCGTGTCCCGAAGACCCCGGGCCAGCCGTTCGAGATCGTCCGCGGGCGCTACGCCCCCGGTCGGATTCTGCGGCGAATTCAGGACCACCATCCGCGTGCGGCTTGACACCTTCCCGAGAAGTTCGTCCGCGTCGAAGCTGAACTTCCGTTCCGCGCGGAGCGGAACCGGGACGGGAGTGGCACCCGTGAACCGGATCATCGACTCGTAGATGGGAAACCCGGGATCGGGGTATATCACCTCGTCTCCGGGCTGGAGGAGAGCAAGCATGGGGAAGAAGATGATTGGCTTGGCGCCGGGCGTGACCACGACCTCTTCGGGCCCGACGGGAATCCCCCGGGTGCGGGCGACGTGCTCGGCGACGGCCTCGCGCACCTCGGGCAGCCCGGCCGCCGGCGTGTAGTGCGTGTAGCCGTCGGCAAGCGCGCGGTTCGCTGCCTCGATGATCTCGGCCGGGGTGTCGAAGTCGGGTTCCCCGAGCTCGAAGTGCACGATGCTCTTCCCCCGGCTTTCCAGCTCCCTGGCCCGGGAGAAAACCTCGAAGGCCGTCTCGGTGCCGAGCCGGCTCATGCGCGTCGCGAGTTTCATGCTCCTCCCCGTTTGTCGCGGAAATGCCTGAAGAAGACGGCCGATTCGCCCCTTGGAATACTGAGCGACTCCCAGCTCCCGGAATGCATCCGGGCTACGAAGACGATCTGGCCCGCGTGATAGGCGGCGTGCGCGAGCTGCATCGCGATCGCGGCGCCGGCCGCGATCGTCCGGCCCCGGAGGCGGACATCGCGTCCGAGGTCGGCGTCGGCGAGCCCGTCCAGCGCGGCATGGAGCAGCTCCCATCCGACCGACCACCTCTCCATGAGCGCCGCCCGCGTGTCGCCGGCCTCGAGTACGAACTCGGAGTCCCGGTCCCGGTCCGGCTTCTCCCCATCGGTGGTCAGGAAATCCGTCCACCTGGAGCGGAGGTTTCCGGCGATGTGCTTGACCAGGATCGCCACGCTGTTGGTGTCCGGCCCGGGATCGCCGAAGAATGCCTCGTCGCTCAGGCGGGCGAGGCTGGATTCGGCAACCCGCTGATACCGTCGGAACTCGGCCCGGAAGCCGGCGGTGATGCGGTCGATCGGTGACCTCCGGATGGCGCGCGCGTGTCCGGACCTGGGGGCGCCCGGTCCGGGGGGGAGGGTACGGGGTGCGGACGCCGAGGCCAAGGCCCACGGAGACCCCCGGCCGGCTCGCTGGCCTGCGAACGGGCCGCGCGCGCAGCGCGGATCCCGCTACGTTCCCGTCCCCTCGCGGGTCTCGGCGATCACCATGTCAACGACCCGCCGGAGCGCCTCCTCCCTCCTGTCGCCCTCCAGGCGCCGCAGGCGGTAGAGGTCGAGCTGGCGGTCGGCGCTCGTCCCCTCGCGGATGATATCCAGCGCATGGCGAACCTCCGCCTCGCAGTCCAGTGCGCGGGCATCGGGCGCGAGGTCCCGGACGAGCCTGGCCGTCTCGTCGTAGATGTCCGTCCGTCCCCCGCCCGATGTCCTGTCGCCGAGGAAGGCGAACACCCCGTAGCGCTGCGCCATCCAGCGGTCCTCGGATATGAGCTCGGTCATCGGCTCGGGTGGGAGTTCGTCCCGTAGCGCGCGCCGCGTGAGTTGCCGGACGAGGCAGGCGTAGAGGGCCACGATCGTCATCGCTTCCTCGATCCGCGTGCAGACGTCGCAGATCCGGATCTCCACTGTCGGGAAGGAGTGGGACGGACGGATGTCCCACCAGAGCTCGCTCCCGTCCCCGATGAAGTTCATCCGCTGGTACTCGCTCACAAGCTGTTGGTACTCGGTCCAGGATCCGAGCGGACCGGGCATGCCCGTGCGGGGAAGGCTCCCGAAGAGGATGAGCCGGTAGGATTTGAATCCTGTCTCGTGTCCTACATTGAAGGGCGATGAGGTCGAGAGCGCGTGCAGGAGCGGGAGGTAGCGCCGGAGCGCGGTCATCACGCGCACGCGCGTGTCCGCATCGGCGAAGCCGGCGTGGATGTGCATGCCCCCGACGACGGCGCGCCGCACGGTCTCTTGGAACGTCGATGCGAACTGCCCGTAGCGGTCTCGCGGCGTTGGGGCCTGGTCTCTCCACTCCGCCAGCGGGTGCACCGAGGCGGCCATCACGGCGGCGCCGTGGCGTTCGGCCGCCTCGATGACGGTTGTGCGCGTCTCGCAGAGCGCCGTCCGTACCTCGGCCACCGAGGCGCACACCCGGGAATTCGTCTCGATCTGGGAGCGCAGGAACTCCCGTACGACCTTGTGGGCTCCCTGGTTCTCCCGGCAGTGCTCGAAGATCTGCGGGTCGGGGTCGGCGAGCAGATCGCGCGACACGGGGTCGACCAGGAAGAACTCCTCCTCGCACCCGAGCGTGATGTGGGAATCCGTGCTGCCGGTCGCGCCGTCCGGGAGCGAGTCGATCATCTGTGCAGCCGCATCATCGAGTGGGATCGGCGTCCCCGTCCGGGGAGCACCGTCCGGGGGCTTGGGGGTGTCGGGACCGAGGGCTTCCGCGGCTCCTGAGTCACCCCGGAAGGTACCGCTGCGTTCCCGCCCGGTCGCTGTCGCGGACGGGATCTGCGCCCGACGTCGGGCCGCTGATCCACTCCGTCTCCGTGCCGCCGCTCGCGGATCACCTGCCGTCCGGTGCAGCTTCGCCGGTGGCGTCCGGGGCTGCTGCGGGCGATCTTCCCGGCGACATGCGGACGGCTGCCCTGCGGGCCGGCGCCGGCGGTGAGGAGGGACCCGCTTCTATCGCGGACATGCCTGCCGGTTCGGCGTCGTGACCGGGCGCAGAAGGACAAGGGCATTGGGCGGATCAGGCGGCTACGACATCACCAGGATCTGGGCGGGACTGTCCGTGCTCATCCGGCTCTCGGAGCCGGGCACGGAGCTCTCGAGCGCCGAAGTTGCCGCCATCCTCGGGACGCGGAGCGTGAAGGGAATCGGCTCGGTCCTGTCGGGGACGAGGCGCACGCTCTCCAGGTCGGGCATCCGGATGAACGAGGCGGCAATCCGGCGGACGGTGCGCGGCCGGAGGATCTGGACCGCCGGACCGCGGATCCGTCAGGCCGTGCATGTCCTTGAGCGGGAGCGCTACGAATGGACGTACCGCTCCGACCCGGATGCTGCGGCGCTTGAGGACCCGCGCCCGGGCGATCCCGTGCTCGTGCTTCGGGCGCTCAGGACGCGGGGCGCCGCCTATCAGATCAACGGCGGGATGGCGGAACTCGAGCGGATCCTCGACGACGATCGCTACCTGATCGGAGAAAACCGGTATGGGTCGATCGGGGAAGTCTTCATTGCCGAGATCGAGCCGGGAACGGATGGGCGGGAGCATCCGCTGCCGGAGGGCTACAGCGAGAACGGCATCTGGGTGCGCGGCAGCTTCGACTACGCAGATCCCCGGGTGGCGGGTGCGATCGGAACCGGGCGGACGCCCATCGTGGACGCCTGGGTGGGCGAGGCGACCTGGGTCGAGCGCCGCGTTGCGCTCGGGGATGCACGGCGGCAGGTGGCGAGGGCCACTGCAGAATCCCGCCGGTCCTTCTCGGACGATGTGGGCAAGCACTGGCGGGACACCGGAGACGGTGCCTGCTTCCGCTATGTGGTCTGGGTGGCCCGGCACGGGCGCGCCGGGCCGTACCACGCTCCGCCGGTCCGTATGCGCCTGCGCTGCTGGTACGAGGTCGTGATCATGACGGCGGACCGGCGGCGGATCGTTCTGCGCGAGGAGGGGCTTCGCGGCGACGATGTGCGCACGACGAACCGGGCGATCGCGCGCTGGCGCGGCGTCGACCGCGGGCGGGAGAGCGCGCTTGTCGTGGTCCGCGACTTCCGAATCGCCAGGAAGCAGCCCCGGCCCATGCCGCCGGACGGGTAGGCTGGCCATGCGGGTGCCGCATCGGCGGGGTCGTCGGCTGGAGCGCCGGGGCTCCGGTCCGACGCGATGCGGCCGGTGCGGGGCACCGGGCGGCGGAGTGCGACGCGCCCGCGCCGGGTGCACCCGGGAGTGATGGGCACCTCCGCTCCGGGGACGGCATGAAGCGTGGACGCGCCCGCAAGCCGGCTCCGGCCGAACGGGAGGTGCTGGCCGGGCTCGTCGAGCGCGTCACCTTCCACAACCCCGACAACGGGTTCTGCGTGCTCCGGACGCGGACGCGCGGGCATCGCGACCTCGTGACCGTCGTCGGACACGTCGCCATGGTGGCTCCCGGCGAGTGGATCACCGCCTCGGGCGCGTGGATCAACGACCGCGCCCACGGCCCCCAGTTCAAGGCGCGATTCGTCCGTACCGCCGCGCCGTCCTCGGTTGCGGGCATCCAGAAATACCTCGGATCGGGGATGATCCGGGGCATCGGCCCGATCTACGCCAGGAAGCTCGTGGGCGCATTCGGGGAGAAGGTCTTCGACGTCATCGAGGCCGAGCCCGAACGGCTGCGCGAGGTGCCGGGGATCGGTCCGGTGCGGGCGCAGCGGATCACCGACGCCTGGGCCGAACAGAAGGTCGTGCGCGAGATCATGGTCTTCCTGCACAGCCACGGTGTCGGGACAGCGCGGGCCGCGAGCATCTACCGGACCTACGGGGCCGATGCCGTGGAGGTGATGTCGAAGAACCCCTACCGGCTCGCCCGGGACATCCGGGGCATCGGGTTCCGGACGGCCGACGCGATCGCGATGAAGCTCGGGATCGAGAAGACCGCCATGGTCCGGGTCCGCGCCGGTATCGGATACACCCTCACGGAAGCGATGGACGAGGGCCATTGCGGGTTGCCGGAGGCGGAGCTCGGACCGCACGCGGCCCACCTCTTGGACGTGCCCGACGACCTGATCCGGGCGGCGCTCGAGCGGGAACTGGCCGAAGACACGGTGGTGGCCGATACCGTGGCCGGCGCTCCCTGTATCTTCCTTGCCGGTCTCTACGGGGCCGAACGGGCGATCTCCCGACGGCTTCTGGAACTCGCGGCCGGATCCCCGCCGTGGCCTGCCATCGACCCGGAGAAGGCCCTGCCGTGGGTGGAGGGCAAGACCGGGCTTGCCCTGGCGGGCGGCCAGGCTGACGCGATCCGCATGGCGCTCTCCTCCAAGGCGGCCGTCATCACCGGCGGGCCGGGCGTCGGTAAGACGACGGTCGTCAACGCGATCCTGCGCATCCTCTCCGCGAAGCGGGTCCGGTTCCTCCTCTGCGCACCGACCGGGCGCGCGGCAAAGCGGCTGAGCGAGGCGACCGGATTCGAGGCGAAGACGATCCACCGGCTGCTCGAGGTCGACATGGCAAAGGGCGGCTTCCGGCGCGACCAGGACAATCCGCTGCCCTGTGACCTGCTCGTCGTCGACGAGACCTCCATGGTGGACGTTCCCCTCATGCGGGCACTGCTCGCCGCCGTGCCGCCGGGAGCGGGGATCCTCATCGTCGGTGACGTCGACCAGCTGCCGTCGGTGGGACCGGGCCAGGTGCTGGCCGACATCATCGGATCCGGCACCGTGCCGGTCACCCGGCTCACGGAGGTCTTCCGCCAGGCGGCCCGGAGCCGGATCGTCACGACCGCCCACGGCATCAACCGGGGCGTGATCCCGGACCTCACCCGCCCTGAAGGGGAGAGCGACTTCTACTTCGTCCCGGCAGAGGATCCGGAGACGGCGGTAGCCAGGATCGTGGAGCTCGTCCGGGCCCGGATTCCCCGAAGGTTCGGATTCGATCCCCTCCGCGACGTACAGGTGCTCTGCCCGATGAACAGGGGCGGCGCCGGGGCACGCTCGCTCAATATCGAGCTCCAGGCCGCGCTCAACCCGGCCGGTGCGCGCAGGGTCGAGCGCTTCGGATGGACGTTCGCCCCCGGCGACAAGGTGATGCAGATCCAGAACGACTACGACAGGGAGGTCTACAACGGAGACATCGGCCTCGTCGCGGACGTGGACCCCGACACCGGAGAGCTCGCGGCGCGGTTCGAGGGACGGGACCTGGCCTACGCCTTCGGAGAGCTGGACGCGCTGGTGCCCGCTTACGCCGCGACGGTCCACAAGAGCCAAGGCTCGGAGTACCCGGCGGTGGTCATCCCGGTGCTGACCCAGCACTACGCCATGCTGAAGCGGAATCTCCTCTATACCGGGATCACGCGCGGGAAGCGGCTGGTCGTGCTGGTCGGGCAGAGGAAGGCGGTGGCCATCGCTGTCCGGGAAACATCCGGCCGCCGCCGCTGGTCGAAGCTGGGCGAGTGGCTGACGGCGGCGGAGTCCGGCGGGGTCGCCGGGCGTCGTCTGCCATGGGGATGGAGGCCCGCCGGTCCTACGGAGCCCCGGTAATGCCCGGGCAGGTACGCCCGTACGGATCCGGCGGCAGTCGAGAGGGCCGGTGTCCGCGGACGCTCACTCCTCATCTTCCCGGAGATGCGGATCCCCGCCCGGCTCGAAGCCCCGGCATCTGAGTACCGGCAGCGGCGGGTACTTCGGGTAGCGCGGGTCGTTCGCCGACCGCCGGCAGAGCACGAACACCGAGCCCCGCCTGTTCCGGGTCGTTCGGCGGAAGATGCAGTCCGCGCAGAGTCCCGCCGGTTGCCTCATGGGCGGATGCCGAGAAATGCCACTTGGCGTTCGGAGTCTCCCCGCCGGTGCGAGAAGTAGCCGCCGTCCCCGCAGAGTGTGCAGGCTCCGGAGACGCTGATCCGGCCGCCGGGCACACCGAGCTCGCGAGCCTGGCCGGTGAGAACGGCGCGCAGGTCCACCGGTTCCGGGCCGGATGGCTCGGGAAGGCCCAGAGCTCCGAAGACCTCCGGGCCCACCTCGTAGCATTCCCCGCAGATGGCCGGGCCGAGGTGCAGATGGAGGTCTGCCGGACGTGTTCCATACCGCGTCGCGAGGGTCCTGACGCCCGCTTCCACGATGCCGGCCGCCGTTCCCTTCCATCCGGCGTGAAGGAGGGCCACTGCGCGGTGCTCCGGGTCGACGAGGTAGACGGGCACGCAGTCGGCTACCGTGACACCGAGCAGCACCCCGCCGGCCGAAGTGGCGTGGCCGTCCGCAGGCCCGTTGCCGGCGTGGAGACCCTCGTGAAGAGCGGCGTGGACAGCGATCCGGGTCCCGTGCACCTGGCGCGCATGGACAGCGCCCGGGAAGCCTGTGGCAGCGAGGAGCGCCCGCCACCGGCGGACCGCGGCCGGTGGAACCGGGTCGCCGAAGAGCCTGAGATCGAAGGAGCCGTTGCCGGTCCCGCGATGGGTCACGCCGGCCGTGATCCACGGGAACCGGTCCGTCCACCGGGAGACGGGGCGATAGGGAACCGGAGCATCGGTGAGCATCCCGGAAGCTCGGGGGCAGGGGAGCGACGATCAACCGGGCCGCCGGCCCGCAGCCCGCTGCAGGACAGCGCACCGATGCTGCGCCCTGATCTCAGAGTCCTAGCTCCAGCTGTCCCGCGGCATCCGGACGGTGGAACGCATCGGAAGAGAGGGCAGGCATCGTTCCCGCGAGGCCAGCGCGGCGCCGGGCGATGCGGAAGAGGTCCGTCATCTGTTCGGCCAGGGTCCCGCGCCCCTTCATCCGTGAGACTGGCTGCGGGTCGTTCAGGCGCCCGCCGCGCATCGCCCGGATGCGGCTGAGCACCTTCGCTTTCCGATCCGGGAAATGCCTGTCGAGCCAGTCCACGAAGAGATCCTTTACGGCGAAGGGGAGACGGATCGGCACAGCGATCGCCGCCGTGGCCCCGCACTCGGCCGAAGCTTCGAGAATCGCAGGGATCTCATGGTCGTTGATCGCCGGTACGAGGGGTGCGACGAAAACGCCGACCGGGATCCCGGCGGACGACAGCCGCCGGATCGCCTCGAGCCGACGGGCCGGAGTCGGGGCCCTGGGCTCCATCAACCTGTGGAGTGCCGGGTCGAGGGTGGTCAGGGAGACGGCGACCGATGCTGCGCCCCGGCGTGCAAGCGGGGCGAGCAGGTCGATGTCCCGGGTCACGAGGATGCTCTTGGTGACAACCGTCACAGGATTGCGGAACTCGGAAGCCACCTCCAGGCACGCGCGCATGATCCCGAGCCGCCTCTCGATCGGCTGGTAGGGGTCCGTGACCCCGGAGAACGCCAGCGGCTGGGGCTTCCAGCGCGGGGAGGAGAACTCGGCCCGGAGCAGCGCCGCCGCATCCGGCTTGACGAGGATCCTGGATTCGAAGTCCAGGCCGGCCGACATCCCGAGATACTCGTGCGTCGGGCGAGCGTAGCAGTAGACACAGCCGTGCTCGCACCCCCGGTAGGGGTTGACGCTCACCTCGAATCCCACATCCGGGCTCGAGTTCCGGGAGACGATCGATCCGGTGTTGTCGACCAGGAACTCGGTGCTGGGAGCCGGATCCCCGGCCAGGCTCCACGCCTCCCGCTCAACCGTTAGACGCTCGAAACGGTTGGCGGGATTGAATCCCGCGCCCCGTCCCCGGATCACAGGCAGTTCGTTCATCAGCCTCATGTTCGGTATATTTTCGGTAAACATACTGTCTGGCGGGGCCGATTGGAAGGGGTCAATTTGCCGCGATGAAGCCGACTGCCGCCGAATTGAGGGCGCTTGAGCGCCGCGACCCCGTGCTGGGAGCGGCGATGCGCGGACTTCCGCCCTTCCCGGACTTTCCCGTCGGGATCCTCCGCGGATCGCACTTTCACGCCCTGGCCCGTTCGATCATCTACCAGCAGCTCGCGACCGCCGCTGCCGCCGCGATCTACGGGCGCGTCCGGGATCTGACGGTGGGGCCCCGCTTCCCGACCCCCGAGGAGGTGCTCGCGATGGATGAAGCGGAGTTCCGTGGTGCCGGACTCTCGGCGGGCAAGGTTCGGGCGCTCCGGGACCTCTCGGGAAAGACGGTGAGCGGGGAGCTCGGACTGCACAGCATCGGGCGCCTTCCCGACGGCGAGATCGTCTCGAGGCTCACGACGGTCTGGGGCATCGGGGAATGGACGGCGCAGATGTTCCTCATCTTCAAGCTGGGTCGACCCGACGTGATGCCTTCCGGGGACCTGGGGATCCGGGAGGGTCTTCGGATCTTGGATGGGCTCGACGAGCGGCCGGCCCCCCGGTTCGTGATGGAGAGGGCCGAACGATGGCGGCCGCTCCGGAGCGTGGCCGCCTGGTTCCTCTGGCGTCTGAAGGATGCGGGTTGATGTTGCCCGGTAGGCGGCAGGGGTTCCGTCCTCCCGCGACCCGTCCTACGTGGCGTCGCCGACCAGCCGGGTGGCCGATTCTCCCTGGCGGTGTACCTTCGGGGCCGGGGGCGGTGACGGTTGGTGTCCTGGCCGTCGGGAGAGGTCCGCAGTGTGCGTCGGGCGCCCTGCACACGCTGTCGGCCCTTCATCCGAGTCAGGCGGGCCACAGGCGGTGGCATCTCCGCTCCTGACCCGCTTTCCGGGCCGACGGTGCCGGGTGCGGGGTCGCTCCACGCGGATCGGGAGGAGGATTGAAATGACGGTGTTCTGGCCGGGCCTTGCTGATGCCTTCAGTCCGGGCGGGCGGACCCCGGTCTGATGCGGGCGGCCATCTACTCCGAGTACGGCGGTCCCGAGGTCATCCGGATCGCCGAGCTTCCCGATCCCGAGCCGGGACCCGGGGAGATCCGGGTCCGCGTGGCCTGCACCTCGCTCAATCACCTGGACCTCTGGCTCCGCCGGGGCACTCCGGCCCCGACGCCGATGCCCCATGTGGGCGGCGCGGACATCGCCGGTGTGGTGGACCGGGTCGGTCCCGGGGTGCACGGGGTGCGGGCCGGAACGCGTGTTGCCGTCGATCCGTCAATCGACTGGGAGTGGTACCGGGTGCGTGCGAGCGGGAATGCGCTGCCGAATCCACGGTTCCGCGTTGTCGGCGAGCATACCCAGGGAGGGCTCGCCGAGTACGCCGTGGTGCCTGCCGCGAATCTCCTCGAACTTCCCGGGCACGTCTCGATGGAGCAGGCGGCCGCCGCCGGCCTCGTCTATGTCACCGCCTGGCGCGCGCTCGTCACCCGCGGACGGCTCCGGCCGGGTGAACGGGTACTCGTCACCGGCGGTTCAGGCGGGGTGGCGACGGCGGGCGTGCAGATCGCGGCGGCAACCGGTGCGACCGTCTTCGCAGTGACGTCCGGCAGCGAGAATGTCGCGCGGCTCGCCGAACTAGGGGCCGACGTTGTGGTTGACCGCGAAGAAGGCGCGCTCGGCAGCCTCCTCCGCGAGGCGACCGGCGCGCGGCGGGTGGACCTGGTGCTCGATTCCGTCGGGGAGGCGATCTGGACCGACCTCATCAAGGCGCTGGGCGTGGGCGGCCGCCTCGTGACCTACGGTGCGACGACCGGTCCGCAGGCCCCGCTCGATCTCCGCCACGTCTTCTGGAAGCAGCTCTCGGTCATCGGCAGCACGACGGGCAGCCCCGGGGAATACCGGGAGGTCATGGAGATGGTCTTCTCCGGCCGCCTCGCGCCGGCGGTCGACCGCGTCCTTCCCCTTGAACGGACGGCCGAGGCGCACCGGCTCCTCGAGGCCGGGGAGATCTTCGGCAAGCTGGTGATCCGGGTCGCGGACTGAGGCCGGTCGTGGAGCTCCGCGAGGCGCAGCGCCGGGTCGACGAGTGGATCAGGAGTTTCGAGGAGGGCTACTGGCCGCCGCTCGTGAACCTGGCGCGCCTGACCGAAGAGGTCGGCGAGCTGGCCCGTGAGCTGAACCATCGGTACGGCCCGAAGAAGAAGAAGCCCGACGAGCCGGAGGCGGACCTGGCGCTTGAGCTCGCGGACGTGCTCTTCGTCCTGATCGTCCTGGCCAACGAGCAGGGAATCGATCTTGCCGGGGCACTCGAGCGGACGCTCGCGAAGTACCGGCACCGCGACGCGGCGCGCTGGACTCCGCGCGGGGAATGACCGCCATTCTCCTCATCGCGACGCTCCCGTGGCTCGCTGTCGCTGCGGCCGCGGCGTTCGCCGTGTGGGTTCCTCCTCCCCTCCGCTCACCCGATGCGGCCCGCTCCGCCGGCCCGCTGCTTCCCTCCGTCCGGATCGTCGTTCCGGCCCGGAACGAGGCGGAGAACATCGGACCCTGCCTCCGGTCCCTGACTCTCCAGGACTATCCCGATTTCAGGATCACCGTGGTGGATGACTGCTCCACGGACGGTACGGGCCGGATCGCCCGGTCTGTCGCCCCGGGCCATGCGCGGCGCGTCGAAGTGCTCGACGGCGCGCCCCTCCCCCCGGGATGGTTCGGGAAATCCTGGGCCTGCGCGCAGGGTGCGCGGGGGACCACCGAGGACCTCCTCCTCTTCACGGATGCGGACACCCTGCACGGGCCGTCCCTCCTCGGTCTCGCGGTCCGGGCGCTCGCGGAGGATGAGGCATCCGCCCTCACCCTCTTCGGCAGGCAGGAGCTCGGGAGTTTCGGGGAACGGCTCGTCCAGCCACACCTCTTCACGCTGCTCGGCCTGCGTTTCCGCAACCTGGCAAGCCCACTCGGCCCGGAGCGGCAGGGAGATGCTGTCGCGAACGGCCAGTACATCCTCGTGCGGCGCTCCGCCTACGATGAGATCGGGGGCCACGCGAGCCTCCGGAGCGAGGTCGTCGAGGATCTCCGGTTTGCCCAGCGCCTCACCGGCGCGGGGCACCGGCTGAGTCTCCGGACCGCCGGGGAGGGGCTCTCGACGCGGATGTACCACTCGCTCCGGGAGGTTCTCGACGGGTGGACGAAGAACCTCGCGATCGGAGCGAGCCAGTCCGCCGGGCCGTTGGGGCGTCTGGCCCTCGTTGCGATCATGGGCTACACGGTCGTCGCATGGGTCCTGCCGCCGGCCGTGTTCGCACTGCTCGCGGCCGCCGGGACGCTGGGTGCCCGGTGGCCCGGTGCCGTCCTTCTCTGGTCCGGGGCCGCGACTCTCGCGGGGCTGCTGGCCTGGGTCCGGGCGTACGGCCGAAGCGGCGTTCCCCGGCGCTACGCCCTCCTCTTTCCGCTTGGCGCTGCGGTGCTGGCGCACATCACGCTCCGGAGCGCCTGGCGCGGGCACCGCCGCGTCGAGTGGAAGGGGCGGAGGTACTCGGGAGGTGAGGTGCTCGGTGAATCGGGCTGAGGTACTGAGGCGCCTCGCCCGCGAGGAAGGCTTCGGGCTCGCGGGCATCGCCGCTCCGGATCCGTCGCGGCACCTGGCGCTCCTCGACCTCTGGATCCGGGAAGGATGCGCGGGCACGATGGCGTACATGGCGCGCCCCGCGAACCTGGCGCGGAGGGGCGATCTCCGGCGGATCATGCCGGAGGTGCAGTCCGTCCTCGTCGTCGGCCAGAACTATTTCCGGGAGGATCCCAGGGGCGTTCCGGCCGATCCCGCCCGCGGGGTCATCGCCCGCTACGCGAGGGGCCGCGACTACCACCGCGTCGTCGCCCGCGGCCTCCGGAGGGTGCACCGCCGTTTCGAGGAAGTGGAGGGGCGGCGGGTGCCCGGGCGGGTCTATGTGGACACGGGGCCGGTCCTCGAGCGGGAGCTCGCCGAGCGCGCAGGGCTAGGGTGGTTCGGGCGCAACACCCTCATGATCCACCCAAGGAGAGGATCCTACTTCTTCCTCGGAATGCTCCTTCTGGCCCTTGAGGTCGAGCCGGATGCGCCGCTCCGGGCGGATCACTGCGGGAGCTGCCGTGCGTGCCTGGATGCCTGTCCGACGTCCGCGCTCCTCGGGCGGACGGCAGGCGGCGCGCCGGTCATGGATGCCTCGCGCTGCATTTCCTACCTGACGATCGAACACCGCGGCCCCATCCCGCACGATCTCCGTCCCCGGATCGGCAACCGGATCTACGGATGCGACATCTGCCAGGAGGTGTGTCCGTTCAACATGCGCTTCGCCCGTCCGGCCGCCGAGCCCGGCTATGCGGCGCGCGCGCCCGGCGAGCTTCCTCCCGGCGTGGAACCGCTCGGCGAACCGGACGCCGGGGCCCGGCATCCCGGCACGGACGGGCCGCCCCTCACCGAGCTCATGGGGATGGACCGGGCGTCGTGGGAGGCCTTCTCACGCGGGTCGGCGGTCCGCCGCGCAGGCCGCGCGGGATTCCTCCGCAATGTGGCGGTGGCCCTCGGCAACTGGCGCTCGGCGGCCGCCGTACCCGCGCTCCGCTCCGCGCTCGGCGACACCGAGCCGCTCGTGCGCGGCCACGCGGCCTGGGCCCTCGGCCGCATCGGATCGGCGGAAGCGGTGCGTGCGCTCAGAACGGCGCTCCCCGGGGAGGAGGACGCGTGGGTGCGCGACGAGATCGGGCGGGCACTCCGGGAGGAGGGCGCCACCCCGGCGGCGTCCGCCTGAGCCGCTGACGCGCCGCACGCGCCCGGACCCGCTTCGGTCCGCGCGGGCCCCCGGAGCTCCGGTGATTCCTACGCCTCTCCGGTCTTCCTCAGGATCAGCTCGTGGGCCCGGAGCCTCAGCGCATTGATCCGGATGAACCCGCGGGCGTCCTCCTGGTCGTAGCCGCCGGCCATGTCCATCGAGGAGAGATCCTGGTCGTAGAGCGATGTCGGCGAGGTCCGCCCGAGCGAGCGGAGGCCGCCCCTGTAGAGCTCGACGCGGACGCTCCCGTCGATGAGCCTCTCCGACTGCGCGAAGGCCGCCCGGATGAAGTCCATCTCGGGTGAGAACCAGAACCCGTTGTAGATCAGCTCGGTGAACCGCGGAGAGAGCATGTCTCTCAGCCGGAGCACCTCCCGGTCCATCGCGATCCCCTCGAGGTCGCGAAGCGCGTGGTGAAGGACCGTTCCGCCCGGAGTCTCGTAGACGCCCCTCGACTTGATTCCGACGAAGCGGTTCTCGACCATGTCGACCCGGCCGATCCCGTGGAGACCGCCGATCTCGTTCAGGTACCCGAAGAGCGCGACCGGCTCGGTGTGGCACGCACCGTCGTCCAGGTTCTCCACCCTGACCGGAACCGAGTCCTCGAAGTCGATGCGGATCTGGGCCGGCTCGGCCGGTGCCTCCATCGGCGAGCGGGTCAGCTTGAACATCTCTTCCGGAGGCGGGAGATCCGGGTCCTCGAGAATACCGGCCTCGTAGGAGCGGTGCATGAGATTCTCGTCGCTCGAGAACGGCTTGTCGGCCGTGGCCTCGACGGGAATCCCGTGCTCGTCGGCGAATGCGAGGAGGTCGCTCCGGCCCTGGAAGCGCTCGAGAAACTCCGCCTCCTTCCAGGGGGATATCACCTCGAGCTGGGGCGCGAGCGCCGCGTAGGCGAGCTCGAAGCGAACCTGGTCGTTGCCCTT
>JAAXGI010000104.1:3344-4296 GCA_012267505.1 Gemmatimonadota bacterium | reverse complement strand
GTAGTCGGTGGCGTAGAACAGCGGCGTGCGGAAACGCTCGAGGGTGGGCTGCATGGCATCGCGGTTGGCGCTCGTCACCGGGCCGATGATGGCGCTCACCTCGTCGCCCCGGATCAAGGCATTCGTCCGCTCGACGGCCGTCTTGGGATCGGTCTTGGTGTCGGCGACCACGATCTCGAAGCTCCGGCCACCAAGCACGCCACCCGCGTCGTTCGCCTCCTCAAGGGCTAGCCGAGCGCCCTGCACACCCTGATTCCCCAGCGCCTCCAGTCCGCCTGAGAGGGGCTGCAGGATTCCGATCTTGATGGACTCCTCCTCGGCCCGGACGATGCTCGGCCCGCCGAGCAGGCCGGCCGCGCCGAGCGCGGCACCCCCGGCCAGCACCTTCCGGCGAGATACCGGCCGTCCATACACGTTTCGCGCATTCGTATTCATGATTTCCTCCCAAGTTCTGTCGCACACATTTGTTCGCGGCTTCACGGCCGGGCCTCGCGACGACCAGCGGCGATCCGGCCGGGTCAGGCCGCGATCTCCCGGTTGCGGACCGGCGTGCCCTCCTCGAGCGCGGCGGCGACCTCCGTCGCATCCGAAACGAATCCGAAATGCGTCGCGATGTCGTAGAGGCTCGACTCCTGTTCGCGTGGTCCGGTCGCGGCGACGCAATCCTCCGGAACGATCACCTGGTAGCCGTGGAAGAATGCGTCGTGCACGGTGGACCGAACGCATATGTTCGTCACCACACCGACCACGATGACCGTATCTACGCCCATGTCCTTGAGGGTGAGGTCGAGGTCCGTGTTGAAGAAGCCCGAGTAGCGCCGCTTGACGACGAAGATGTCGTCCTCGCGCGGGGCCAGCTCGTCGATGACCTGACAGCCCCACTCGCCCTCGATGCAATGTGGCGTACGCTTGGCGAATTCGCGCTCGTGCCGCATGTGCCGGCGGTGGGTGT
>JAAXGI010000104.1:0-3299 GCA_012267505.1 Gemmatimonadota bacterium | reverse complement strand
GTGTCCACGACGAAGACGATCGGCGCACCGGCCGCGCGCGCGGACTCGATGAGCCGTGTCTGCGGCCCGATCAGCGCCTCGTAGCCGGGCAGGACCATGGCCCCGCCCTCCTTGCAGAACTCGTTGAGCATGTCGACGACGAGAACCGCCGTCCGCCGGGGATCGACGACGAGGGCCTCGTCGCCGTGCTTCTTCGCGGAAAAGACGTCCAGGGCCATGGCCCGCGCTCCCCTTGCGCGACGCCCGCTCGACGTGACGCTCCCTTCTCGGTAGCTACGAAGGCGCGCTCGGCCAAGCGACCGTCGATGCGTCGAACGAACTTAGCGCACGGAAGACACGTAAGACAACCCGCGATCTCGTCCCGGCCGCCGTCCGCCCCTCGCACCGCCCGGACTCCACGGCATCGACCAGGGGCGGGAAGACCCTCGATCGGGACAAGTAAAGTACTTAGGCATCACCGCGTGGGCCACCTCGCCCGCCCGTCACGGAAACTTCGGCCCCCTGCCGGCACGAAGAATGGGCACGCATTCAGTCGCTTCGATTTGATTGCGGCGCCCCCACGGTGTCTATGTTCTGGCGAACGGGCGAAGCGGGCGACGAGCAGCCCGCTTCGCTCGGGGCGGTAACCACGGCGCCCGCGCGATAGACCGCCGCGGATCGCCCCCGCGAACCGAGGGCGATCTGCGCCGGCGACCCATCGCCGGGGTGCCGCACCCGCGACCTCCCCCGGGAGGTCGCGGGCATCGGGAGCGGCCCACGTAACGACGCGCTCCGGTGACGGCGATCCCCCTCCCGCGCCGCCCTCGCCGCGAACACCTTCCGGAAGACTCCGAGCTGCAGGGGGAATCCAGTCCGGTCCGGATACTCCGAGCCCCGGCGTCGGGCCCGGCCCGATTCCGCGCTGTCCGGGCGTCGCGTCGATCGGCATTCCGGCGGGGTGCGCCATCGGGCCGGAACCGGCCGAGGCCCGGCTCCCCCCAAGCGGAACCGGATGCCGCCGGCTGACAGTTTGCAGGCTGCATCGTACATGGATATATTCCGCCGACTACGCGGACGGGCCGCGGGACGGCCGGCTCCACGGGGGCGGTGCTCGCAGCTTTTTCGCGACGCGTGGCAGCCGAGAGCTCCGGCATTCGGAGCGGCGGGTGCCGAGGATCCGTCCGGAGACGGCGGAGACGCCTCTCGGGATGACATTGCCTCTGGTGGAGGAACAAACATGCCCAGAAAGCATGCACGACTCATCGCGGTCGCCGGACTCGCCGCAAGCGTGGCCATGATCGCGACGCAGGCGAACGCGCAGGACCGCGTCCGCTGGAAGATGCAGAGCGCATTCGGCAGCTCTCTCATCCACCTCGGGCCATCCGGCGTCCGGTTCGCGGAGCGGGTGAAGCAGATGTCCGGCGGCGCCTTCAACATCCGGTTCCAGGAGCCGGGCGCCCTGGTGCCGGCCCTCGAGGCGTTCGACTCGGTCTCCAAGGGCGCGATCGAGTCGGCCTGGACCACCCCCGGCTACCACACTGGCAAGCTCGGCGGCGCCGTTTCCTTCTTTACCGCCGTCCCGTTCGGTCCGCAGCTTGGCGAATACCTCGCGTGGAAGTGGTTCGGAGGCGGCCAGGAATTGCGCGACGAGCTCTACGCCGCACACGGAGCGACCGCGGTCGACTGTTTCTGCATCGGTCCTGAGACCTCGGGCTGGTTCAAGGAGCCAATCGAGTCCATGGAACAGATCAAGGGACTCAAGATGCGCTTCTTCGGGCTCGGCGCCAAGGTGATGCAGAAGATGGGCGCGTCAACCCAGCTCCTCGCCGGGGCGGACATCTACCCGGCGCTCGAGCGCGGCGTCATCGACGCCACCGAGTTCTCGATGCCGACCATCGACATCAAGCTCGGCTTCTACCAGATCGCCAAGAACAACTATTACCCGGGCTGGCACCAACAGGTCTCGTGCAGCGAATTCCTGATGAACAAGGAAATGTACGAAGCTCTGCCCAAGGCGTACCAAGCCATGATCAAGGCGTCAGCGGCCGAGCAGGTGGTCTACACCTACGCGGAGACCGAGGCCCTGAATCCGCAAGCGATGATGGAGATGCTCGACAAGTACGGCGTCACCAACCGACGTTGGCCGGACGAGACCCTGAAGACGCTCGAGGCGGCCTGGATCGAGGTCGTGGCCGAGGAGTCGGCCGCCGATCCGCTGTTCAAGCGGATCGCGGAGAGCTTCTACAGCTTCCGGGAAGTCTACCGGGTCTGGGGCGAAGCCCAGGCGCTGAAGAGCACCTACCAATAGCGGTGACGGCTCTGCGAGCCTGAACCCGAAGACATGCGCCCGGGACTCGTCCGAGTCCCGGGTGCCTCCCTCACCAATGAGTCTTGCGCACCATGGAACGACTTGATACGACAGGACAAAGCGAGCGACCGATCGGCCTCTATATCCTGATCGGGGTCCTCATCGTCGCGGCGATCGTGTTCGTGACGGTCTGGAACCTCTCCGACGACGCACGAGGGGCGCTCCTGTGGACCGTGCAGGACTACCTCCCGATCTTCATGTTCCTGTGCCTTGCCGGCCTGCTGTTCTCCGGCTTTCCGGTCGCCTTCATCCTGGGGGGGCTGGCCCTGCTGTTCGGCCTCATCGGCTACTTCCTGGGCATGTTCTCCCTCATCGAGTACTTCAACTTCCTGCCCCGGATCTGGGGCCAGGCAGCGGAGAACCTGGTGCTGGTGGCGGTACCCGCCTTCGTCTTCATGGGCATCATGATGGAACGGAGCGGGATTGCCACCGATCTCCTCTACTGCGTCCAACTCCTGCTGAAGCGGGTGCCCGGGGCGCTCGCCCTCGGCGTGACCATCATGGGCACCATCCTCGCCGCCATGACGGGGATCATCGGCGCATCGGTCACGATGATGACTGCCCTCGCGCTCCCCACCATGCTGAAGCAGAAGTACAGCCCGGCCATGTCCTGCGGGGTCATCGCCGCATCCGGAACCCTCGGAATCCTCATCCCGCCGAGCATCATGCTCATCATCATGGCCGACCTTCTCTCGGTCTCCGTCGGCAACGTGTTCATGGCCGCCATTCTCCCGGGCCTGGCCCTCGCCACGCTCTATCTCCTCTTCGTCGTCGCGATCTCGACGGTCCGGCCTTCCGTTGCACCGCCGCTTCCGCCGGACCTGCTGACGGTCCCCAAGGGCGAGCTCGGCCCGCTGCTCCTCCGCGCGTTCTTCCCGCCGGTGTTCCTCATCGGCCTCATCAAGGGGTCGATCCTCTTCGGGTGGGCGACCCCGAGCGAGGCGGGTGCGGT
>JAAXGI010000150.1 GCA_012267505.1 Gemmatimonadota bacterium | reverse complement strand
GTCGAGGAGCAGGTGCGGGCGCGCCGGCACATCGAGCGGGGGATCCGCCCGGACGGGTTCGAGGCGGCGGCGGGTCCCGTCATCGGTTCGAACTACTTCGACCTCGGGATGCTGATGGACTACTGGAGCGAGAGCCGCCTCAACCACCACACCGAGGCGACCTCGATGCTCTACGCGGCGCGCGAGTGCGCCCGCATCGTGCTCGAGGAGGGGCTGGAGGCGCGCTTCGAGCGGCACGCGCGGGCGAGCCGCGCCCTTGTTGCGGGGCTCCACGCGATGGGGCTCGAGCGCTTCGGCGACCCTGCCCACAAGATGGCCAACGTCACCGGCGTCGAGATTCCCGAAGGGGTGCCCGGAGATGCGGTGCGGGCGATGCTGCTCGAGGACTTCGGGATCGAGATCGGCACCTCGTTCGGCCCCCTCGCGGGGCGGATCTGGCGGATCGGGACGATGGGCTACACGTGCCGCAAGGAGAACGTCCTCGTGTGTCTCATGGCCCTCGAGACGGCGCTTCGCGCCCACGGCTTCCGCGCCCCGCCCGGCGAGGCGGCGGACGCCGCCCTCACCGCCTGGAACACCCCCTGACCCCGCTGCGTAGCGCCGCCGAATCCGCGCTGATGACGACGATCCGACTCTCGCCAGAGGTCGTCGAGCACTTCCGGGCGGGTGGACCCGGATGGCAGAGCCGAATCGACGCCGTGCTCCGCGAATGGGTCAAGGCATCCGGTTGACTGTCTTGCTCACGAGCTCGGAGGATCGAGTTCGATGCCGAGGTCGAGGAGGGCGTCCTCGAAGATGCCCGGCCATCCGCGGTTGGCGGCGGGGCTCGCGGGGCTCGGATGGGGGACGGTGCCGCAGTCGGCGCCGGCCGCCTCAGCGAGGGGTGCGGCCCGCCGTGCGGCGAAGGCTCCCACCCCGACCACCTTCGCAGGCTGGAGGCAGGCGATGACCGCGGCGAGCGCCTCGTCGCAGGCCGCGAACAGGGGCTCGCGCTCGGCACGGGGCAGCTTGTCGGGGGTGACGTTGCGCCCGCTCCCGCTCATGAACGAGAGCGGGCAATAGTTCCACACGAAGGCGCGCCGGAAGAAGCGATCCGGCGTCCCGAACCGCTCCCTCGCCCAGCCCCAGAGACGCGCCCCGCTTACCTCGCTCCGCGTCATCGCGAAGCCGAGCACCGGCCGTTTGGGGTGCTCGCGGCGGGGTCGCTCGACCGGCGCCTCGATCCCGAGCCATCCCCGGACCATCGCGGTGTCGCCGAACGGGATCCCGTTCTGGGCCATCCCGAACGGGCCGGGGTTCATGCCGACAAGGAGGATCTCGCGCGGCCCGGCCCCGTAGCGCTCCAGGTAGAGCCGGTGCGGCGCCCAGGCGTAGTCGAGGGGTGCGTAGACATGGGTGACCGGCGGGGCGAATCGGAGGGGGCGGGTGCGCCGCCGGAGCCGCTCGGCCACCGGGACGAGGTCGGACATCGCCCGTACTCTACGGCATCCTCCCCGGCGCCGCGGTGGGAGCTCAGGGCTCGAGGTCGTCGATGCGCTTCGCGTTGTTCGAGTCGAGGGGGGTCTGGCACATCTCGAGGTGCAGGCGACCACCCGTCTCGTAGGGGTGGGCGAGCACCGCCTCCTCGTCGAGCTCGATGCCGAGCCCCGGCTCGGTGGGGGCGAGGAGGTAGCCCTCCTCCCAGCGGAGCGGGCGCTGGAGGATCGCGTCGTGGAAGTCGCTCCGGATGGTCTCGAGGATGAGGAAGTTGGGGCTCGCGAAGGAGACGTGGGCGGCTGCCGCGTGGGCGACCGGCCCGCCGTAGATGTGGGGCGCGATCTGCGCGTTGAAGAGCTCCGCGATGGTCGCGATCTTCCGCGTCTCCCAGATGCCGCCGCTCCGCCCCACGTCCGGCTGCACGATCGCGATCCCTGCCTTCAGGGCCTCGTGGAACTCGACCTTCGTCGTGAGCCGTTCGCCGGTCGCGACCGGGATCGACGTCGCCCGCGCCACCTTTCCGATCGCCTCCACCTGGTCCGGGGGGCACGGCTCCTCGAACCACAGAGGGTCGTAGGGCTCCAGGCGCCGCGCGAGGCGGATGGCCGAGGAGGTGGTCATCTGCCCGTGGGTGCCGACGAGGATGTCGGCCCGGTCCCCGACCGCTTCGCGGATCCGCTTCACGCAGTACTCGCTGCGGGAGAGCTCGGTGAGCGAGAGCTCGCGCCCGCCCTGGAAGCTGTAGGGGCCGGCGGGATCCTGCTTGAGGGCGGTGAACCCCATCTCGACGTACTCGAGGGCCCGCTCCGCCGCCGCGTCGCCATCGTGGTAGACGTCCCGGAATTCCTCGCCGGGCGCCCCGTCCGGAGCGAGGGACCGAGGGTAGAGGTAGGTGTAGGTTCGGACCCGGTCATGGAAGCGCCCGCCGACGAGCCGGTGGACCGGCTGCCCCGCCGCCTTCCCGAGGATGTCCCAAACCGCGATCTCGATCCCGCTGAAGACCCCCATCATCGAGACGTCGGGGCGCCCGGTGAAGCCCGCCGAGTACGCGCGCCGGAACAGGGTCTCGACGTCGTGAGGGTCCGAGCCCGCGATGAAGCGCTCGAACGTGTCCTCCACCATCCGGCAGGCGACATCCCCGGAGAAGGGGATCCCGTAGCACTCTCCGATCCCCTCGATGCCGTCGTCGGTCGTCACCTTCACAATGACCCAGAACGACCCGCCGATCCCGTTCGGCGGAACGGTCACCCAGGTCCGAACGTCTTTGAGCTTCATGCGGCGTCTCCAGCGCGAGCGACGGTGGCTCCTTCGCCTTGTACCGGCAGGCGATGCGTAAGAAAACCTCAGGCAAGGTCCGCGAGCCGTGCCATGAGGTCCGCGAGCGGGAACGCGGTGGTGGTGCTCGAGAGCGGGAAGGGCTCGCGGCCGGGGTGCACGACGAACCGCTCGTCCGCTCCGAGATCGGAAGCGGCCAGCTCGAACCCTCGGCCGGCCCTCGGCGCGGCGCTTCGCTTCACCTCGATGGCCCACAGCCGGCGGTCGGGTAGGTGGAGCAGGAGGTCGATCTCCGCACCGGCGCGGGTGCGGTAGAACCAGGCATCGGTCCCGAAGGGTGTGGCGGCGATCAGGTTCTCGATGACGAAGCCTTCCCAGCTTGCCCCCGCCACCGGATGCGAGAGCACGTCGTCGAGGTTTCCGAGTCTCAGCAGCGAATGCAGGATTCCACTGTCCCGGATGTAGACCTTGGGGGTCTTGACCAGCCGCTTGCCGACGTTGGCGAACCACGGATGCAGCCGGCGCACCAGCATGAGATCCGACAGGAGGTCCACGTAGCGCTTGACCGCCGGCACCGAGACATCGAGGCTCCGCGCCAGCACGGAGGCGTTGAGGAGCCCACCCTGCCGGTGCCCGAGCATCGTCCAGAAGCGCCGCAGGGTCTCGGCCGGCACCCGTACCCCGAGCTGCGGGATGTCGCGCTCCAGGTACGTGCGA
>JAAXGI010000280.1 GCA_012267505.1 Gemmatimonadota bacterium | reverse complement strand
CCGCTTCACGTCCACCTCGGCCGAGGGTTCGGTGAAGGGGAAGAAGGAGGGGCGGAACCGGACTCGCGTCCCCGGGCCCCAGAAGCGGCGAGCGAACTCCGAGAGGGTGGCCTTCAGGTCGACGAAGCTGATCCCCTCGTCGACGGCGAGCCCCTCGAGCTGCATGAACGCAGGTGTATGGGTCGCGTCGTACGAATCCCTCCGGTAGACCATCCCCGGGGCCAGGACACGGATCGGCGGTTGGTAGCGTTCGAGCGTCCTCACTTGGACGGGGGAGGTGTGGCTCCGGAGCAGGTGGCCCGCCCTGAGATAGAGGGTGTCCTGCACATCGGCGGCCGGGTGGTCGAGCGGGGTGTTGAGCGCTTCGAAGTTGTACCATTCCGTCTCCGCCTCGGGGCCGCGGACGAGGGTGAAGCCGAGAGAGCGGAAGATGGCGACGAGCTCGTCGATCACCTGCGTGACGGGGTGGCGTCCCCCGGTCCAGGAGGGGCGCGAGGGGAGAGTCAGGTCTGTCGGAGCGGCAACGGCGCGGGGCCGCGCCTCGAAGACCCGTCCCCGATCGGCAAGCGCCGTCTGGAATCGCTCCTTCACCCGGTTCGCGGCCGACCCGACCCGGGGCCGCTCCGCCGGGTCGAGCCCGCCCACGCGGCGCAGCAGCTGCGAGAGCCGGCCGTCACGCCGGCCGAGGAACCGGACCCGCACCTCCTCGAGCGCCGCCGGAGTCCCGGCAGCTTCGACGGCGCGGAGTCCCTCCGCCTCGAGCCTGCCGAGCTCCGCGACCAGCGAGCTGCCGCTATCCGCCATCCGATCGTCCGACAGGCCCCGCGCTACGTGAGCGTCTCCCTCGCCTGCTCGGCCAGCCGGGCGAACGCCCTAGGATCCTTCACCGCGATCTCCGCAAGCGCCTTGCGGTCCAGCTCGATCCCCGATCGCCGGAGGCCGAACATGAAGCGCGAGTAGGAGAGGTCATGCTCGCGCGCCGCGGCGTTGATCCTGGTGATCCAGAGGCTCCGGAACGTCCGCTTCTTCTTCCTCCTGTCGCGGTAGGCGTGCTCCCACCCCCGCTCGACCGCATCCTTCGCCGTCCGGTAGAGCTTCTTTCGTGCACCGAAGTATCCCTTCGCCTCACGGAAGATCTTCTTCTTCCGGCGGTTCCTCGGTGGCGCGCCCTTTGTGCGTGGCATCTCCGTCCCCTCCCGTCACTCTGCGCCCGGGTGCGCCTACGACCCGGGAATCAGGCGCTTCATCCGCGGCTCGTCCGCCTCCGAAACGAGCGTCGCCTGCCGTAGTCTCCGCTTCCGCTTCCTCGTCTTCTTCGTGAGGATATGGCTCTTGTACGCCTTCCAGCGGCGAAGCCGCCCTCCCGCCGTTCGCTTGAACCGCTTCGCTGCCGCGCGGTTCGTCTTCATCTTCGGCATCCCACACCTCCCTCCTTCGCGCGGGCGCGCCCCGCCCGTCGCGCTGTCTACCGTCCGCCGAGGGGCGCGAGCACCATGATCATGGTGCGACCTTCGCGCGACGGCTGACCCTCGATCTTGGCGACGTCGTCCACATCGGCGAGGACACGCTCAAGGACCACGAGACCCAGCTCGGGGTGCGCGAGCTGGCGGCCGCGGAACATCATCGTGACCTTCACCTTGTCTCCATCGGTAAGAAAACGCCGCACATGACGAGTCTTGAATTCGTAGTCGTGATCCTCGATTCCAGGGCGGTACTTGACCTCCTTGACCTGCATCGTGTGCTGCTTCTTCTTCGCTTCCCGGGCACGCCGCGCCTCTTGGTACTTGTACTTTCCGTAATCCATCAGGCGGCACACCGGAGGACGCGCGTTCGGAGCGACCTCGACCAGGTCCAGCCCCGCGTCGTAGGCTCTAGACCTCGCTTCATCGAGGGACACGATGCCCACCTGAGTACCGTCAGAATTGATCAGCCGGATCGGGCTGATCCGGATCTGGTCGTTTACCCGGACTCTCTGATCCTTGATGGCGCCCCCTCTTTCAGCTGCGAACGCAAAAAAATAGGCCCGGACGCTGCCGGGTCTCACGCGGCGCGGGCCGGTGCATTGGAGACCCGGCGCCAACCAGACCCGGCGGCACCGCCGCCCCGACGCAGCCGGAGCGGGCCGACAGGTGGAGGAAGGACCTGCCCCCCCTCACTTCCGCATTTTCCCACTTCCCCCTACCGCGTGGAAGATAGCCGCGGGGGGTCGGGCGTCAAGGAGCCGGCGGACGGGGAGCAATCAAGGGCGAAGGACCCCCCGGAGCAAGGTCGCAGGGCGACCTACGGCCCCGGCGCGCGGTGGCGGATGTCATGGAGGACCTGCTCGATGAAGACGCCGCGCACGACGGTCTCCTGTTTCCTCCCACGGCCCCGGATTCGCACCGCGACGGTGCCCCCGGACACTTCGCGCTCGCCGATGACGCACATGTAGGGCACCTTCCGCAACTCCCCTTCCCGGATCCGGTAGGAGAGGCTTTCCCGCCGGGCGATCGTGGCACGGATCCCGCTTTCCCCCAGTGCGGCCACGAATTCCCCGGCCTCCCCGCTCCAAGCCTCGGAAACGGGGAGGACGCGCACCTGTTCCGGCGCCAGCCAGAGCGGGAAGGCGCCGGCGTAGTGTTCGATGAGGCCGCCGACGAAGCGCTCCATCGAGCCCACAAGCACACGGTGCAGCATCACCGGCCGGCGGCGCTCGTTGTCGGCGCCGATGTACTCGATGGCGAAGCGCTCCGGGAGGTTGAAGTCGAGCTGGACGGTGGGTCCCTGCCACGGGCGCCCGATCGCGTCAATCAGCTCGAAGTCCAGCTTGGGTCCGTAGAAGGCGCCGCCGCCCTCATCCACGCGGTATTCGACGCCCCGCCGGTCAAGCACCGCCGCTAGGACGGAGATCGCATCGTTCCACTCACCGGGCGTCCCGAGTGCTTTCTCGGGCCGGGTCGCGAGGACGACAGTGTAGGGGTAGCCGAAGACCGTCAGCATCTCGTCGACGAGGGTGAGAAGCGCCTCGATCTCGTCCGGCACCTGCTCCCTCGTGCAGAAGACGTGCGCATCGTCCTGCGTGAAGCCGCGGACGCGGAGCATTCCGTGCAGTACGCCGCTTCTCTCGTAGCGATAGACCGTGCCGAACTCGGCGTACCGGATCGGAAGCTCCCGGTAGGAACGCTGCTCGGCTTGGAAGAGGCAGATGTGCCCCGGGCAGTTCATGGGCTTCGGCCGGTAGCGGCCGCCCTCGAGTTCCATCGCGCCGAACATGTTGTCCGCGAAGTTCTCGAGATGTCCGGAGATCTCGAAGAGCCGCTCGCTCATGATGTGGGGCGTGCAGACGATCCGGTAGCCGTGTCGGAGAATGAGCTCCCTCTCGAATGCTTCGATCTCGTCTCGGACGATCGTTCCGTTCGGCCGCCAGAGGATGAGCCCCGACCCGACGCGCCGGTCCACGGTGAAGAGGTCGAGTTCGCGCCCCAAGGTGCGGTGGTCGCGCCTCTTCGCCTCCTCGAGGCGCTCGATGTGCGCCTCAAGGTCCCGGCGCCGGAAGAACGCAGTCCCGTAGATCCGCTGCAGCATCTGCCGGGACTCGTCGCCCCTCCAGTAGGCACCCGCCGTCGAGAGGAGCTTGAAGTGCCGGAGCCGTCCCGTGCTCGGAAGGTGCGGACCTAAGCAGAGATCGAGGAACGGCCCGTCCCGGTAGACGGTGATGACGTCGTCGTCGGTGAACTCCTCGAGGCGCTCGAGCTTCAGCGGATCGTCGGAGAAGAGCTCGGCCGCCTCCGCCTTCGTGACCCGGCGCCTCTCGAAGGCGTAGTCCGAGGCGATGACATCGCGCATCTGCGCCTCGAACGCCTCGAGGTCCCCAGGGGTGAAGGGCTCCTCAACTCCGAAGTCGTAGTAGAACCCCTCCTCGATCGCAGGTCCGAACCCGATTTCGGCGCCCGGCCTGAGCGTCCGGACTGCGGTGGCGAGGATGTGGGCGGAGGAGTGCCTGAGGAGGGGGAGCGCCTCCGGATCACGCTCGGTGATGAGGCGTACGGCGGCATCGCTCCCGAGGGGACGATCGAGGTCGACAAGCTTGCCGCCCACCTCGGCGGCAAGCGCGGCCCGTGCGAGACCCGGGCCGATCGCGAGCGCCACGTCGCGAGAGGTGGAACCTGCGGGAAGCTCGAGCGACATCCCATCGGGGAGCGTCACCTGGATCAGGTCGGAGGACATCGCGGACGGGTAATGCTCGGAACGAGTGCTTGACGGGGGACTCCTCGCCCAAGGGCGGGAAGAGTACGACTCTAGTCCCGGCGACCATGCAGGTCAACGACGGAGGCTCAGCCGAAGAGCACCAGCACGAGAGTCCCGGCAAGAGTGACGATCGTGCCGACGAGACGGTCCCTGAGCCCGCCCTCGCGGAATGCTAGGGATCCAAGAAGCACTGCGACGACGGTACCCGTGCGCTTGATGCTCAGGATGTAGGAGGCAAGGGTCAGCGTCAGCGCCTCCATCTGGAGGATCAGCATGAATGCGAAGAGGGCGCCGTGGATGAGAAGCCCTCCCCTTCCGGCTCCCCGGAGTCGGGAGCGGAACGCCCGCAGCCGCCGGGACTCGCCCGCCTCGGCGCCCGGCCGCGTACCCGCAACGGCGAAGGGAAGTGAGAGGAGCATGAGGGCGAGCGTGAGCATCGCCCCATAGAACGCCGGCGACGAGTCCAGCACGGCGACCCGGTCCATCGTTCCCGTCACCGACCAGATTACAGCAACCGCCAGGGTGCGGACCGCGGGCCCGTCCCTCGCTAGGGCCAGGAGCGGAGCGAAGATCCCCGCCTCGATCGAGCCGAGGTTGAGGAGGTAGACGCCTGCGACCGTGAGTGCGATGCCGGTGAGCCCGCCGGCTCCGGGAAGCTCGTCCAAGAGCACCCACTCGACGGCGGGGACGAAGATCGGGGTGAGCGCGAGAAGCGGGAAGGTGAGACTCAGCTCACCAGTGCGGAGCGCCGAGAAAAAGAGGTACGAGGCAAGAAGGTGGCCCGCGGCGGCGGCCGACCATGTCGGCCAGAATCCCGGGTCCACCACCGGGAGGCCACGAATGGCGAGGTAGAGGGCGAGCACCGGGAAGGAGAAGCCGTAGAGCGCCCACGCCGCCGGGAGCGCTCCGATCCGGCGCGAAATCCGGGTCGACCATGCGCCGTGAAGCGCGTAGAGGAGCGCGGTTCCAACCGCGAGGAGGGGCCACATCACGCTCCCGGTCCCGTAGAGCGGAACGCGGCCGCTATCCTTCGGGCTCCGAGCCTTCCGGGAGGGTGGCCCGGTCGACCCCGAGCTTCAGCACTTCGTCGAGGATGAAGAGGTCGGTGAGCGCAGTACGCACGTGAACCGAGGCGTTCAGGTTGTCGACGAGCTGCGAGGTAACCGACTCCCGGGCCCGCACGAGCGCGACAACGGCCAAGGCCCGCCGGACATCAGCCTCGACGACGGCCTGAAAGCCGGCGAGGTCCCCCGTGGCATCCGACCCGCCCTCCTCGATGAGGGCCAGAATCTGCGGGCCCAGCCCGCCGAGCGCGGCGGCCATCGCGTCGAGATGGGTCCTGAGCTGCGCTCCGACGCAGCCCGAGTTGGACTCCTCGGTAATGCCCTGCGCCGCGTACGCCAGAAAATACTCGTAAGCGCCCTCGATCGCATCGATGCTGGCCGCGATCTTCAGGCGAATGTCGTCCGCCATCCGGCGCGCCCTACTCCGCCGAACCCGGACGGCCCGCCGTCGATGCGGCTGCCGCGCCGGCGTTCTCCTCCGTCACATCCCACTCGGCCCTGTCGAAGTGTTCCAGGTACTCCTCCCTCGTGATCCACCCCTTGATCATGGACCGGGTGAACCAGAGCTTCTCGGGTCGGATCGCGAAGTAGATATGCGCGATCAGGAGACCCACGAAGCCCACGGCCGCAAGACCGTGCAGGAAGTAGACGAGCCCCCAGAGGCCGTCGGAGAGGCCTAGGATGTACGGGTTCGCCGCCCAGAAGGTCGTGTCGACCCTGAGCATCATCAACAGGCCCGTCAGGAGCACTGCGATCCCAGCGAGCGCGGTGATGTGGTGGAAGGCCTTGTTCTCGAAATTCCACTTGCCCTTCCGCTCCGGGCCTCCGGCCTTTTTCAGGAAGTCGCCGAGCCGCCCGACGGCATCAGTCGTCTCCTTCACGGTGAGCCACATCGTCCCGAGCGTGCCCCGCTTCACCGTATCGACCGTGTGATAGACAACGTAGACGCCGAAGGCGAGGCCCGCGATCCAGTGAATCGTGACCCATGGGAACTGGAGCCCGAGGATCGGGACGAAGGCGGTGATGAGAAGGACGAAGGTGACCACGGCGAGGAGCCAGTGCGAGATGCGCGCGCTCCCGCCGTGCCGCTCGATCCTTTCGGGCAGGGCGGTTGCCGCAGCGCCGTCCGTGGCGCCGCCCGCATCCTCCTTCTTGTAGAACACCGCGTGCACCACGACAAAGAGGGCGCCAAGGGCGGCAACCACCCAGAGAACGTCCCACGCGAGGCCCAGAAGGACCTCCTGCCCCCACGGATTCGATGCTATGCGTACGAAGTCCATACTAGGCCACCGCCTCCCGGATCGC
>JAAXGI010000097.1 GCA_012267505.1 Gemmatimonadota bacterium | reverse complement strand
GCTGGATCTGGGGTGAATACTGTAGTTGGCCAGTCCGGGATCACGAGCTCCGATAAGCCCACAACCCTGAAACTGCTACACAGCAGTAGTGTACATTGAAAACTGCCATGCACAAAGTCATAGGATCAAAACACAATATCACTGATGAATCAGTTCACTCGCGCAGTGTTTTACCGGTACAAAGCCCTACGGACGTTCTCAGTCAGCCTCGACGATTTTAATGTACTAGTTGGGCCAAACAACGCAGGAAAGTCGACTATAATATCGGCGTTCCGGATCCTATCAGAGGGAATGAGAATCGGAGCGTCTAGAAAACCGTTGTATCATCAATCCATCGAATCCTGGGGCTATCATGTGCCCTTAGACGCCTTGCCGTTGGCGACGGAAGCAATTTTTACTGACTACGATGCGTCCGTGCCAGCTACGATAGAGTTTACACTCGCGTCCAAGGATAAGATGCGGTTAATCTTCCCCGACAATAACCTATGCTATTTAGTATGTGATCCGCACGCTAGACCCATTACTACTCCCAGTCAGTTCAAAAAGGTATATGATACCAGAATTGGATTCGTTCCAGTTTTAGGCCCAGTCGAACACAACGAGCGTCTATACCAACGAGAGGCGGCACGTCTAGCTTTATTGACTCATAGGGCATCTAGGAATTTCAGGAATATCTGGTATCATTATGGAGAGAGATTTGACCAATTTCGCGCGACGTTGACATCAACTTGGCCGGACATGGATATCGAGAGGCCACAGATCGATACCTCTCACGAAAGACCAGTATTACATATGTTTTGCAATGAGGGAAGATACCCGAGAGAGATATTCTGGACCGGATTCGGTTTCCAGATATGGTGTCAGATGCTAACGTATATTGTTCAGAGTCAAGATAGAGCCCTGTTAGTGATCGATGAACCAGATATATATCTCCATTCAGATCTGCAGCGGCGACTCGTGGATATTTTGAAGACATCCTCGCCGAATATACTACTAGCCACGCATTCTACTGAGATCATATCAGAGGCCGATCCTGATGATTTGTTGGTAGTAGATAAGTACAAAAATAGCGCTAAACGGATCCGTAATCCACTGCAAATACTACCGATATTTGAGGTGTTAGGATCGAGGCTGAACCCGATTCTAACGCAGCTTGCAAAATCGAGAAGGGTAGTCTTTGTCGAGGGCAAGGACTTCAAATTGTTGTCGAAGTTTTCGAGGAAATTGGGAAACCATTCTCTGGCAAATCAGTCGGAATTTGCCGTCATACCAATCCGAGGCTTTAGTCCGACCCGCATCTATGATTTGTCGTTGGGAATTGAAGCGACCCTAGGAGTAACAGTACTGAAGGCCGTTGTCCTAGACAGAGACTACCGGTCAGATGAGGAGGTAGACAAGCAACTTGTCGAACTTCGAAAGTTTGCTGTGCTCGCACATATCCACGAATGTAAAGAAATAGAGAACTACCTTATGGTCCCCAGTGCGATTCAACGGGTCATCGACAAGAAATTGCGGGAACGCGCGAAAAAAACGGGATCATCCGTACAGAATTGTGGCGATATTGAGGAGATGATAATCTCTATTACCGATAGGATTAAGAGTAAAGTAAGTGCGCAAATTATTTCGAAGAGAGAACAGTACTTTCGGAAGATAAATTCGAAGTTGGACTCGGCTACCATTGCGGAGGAGACCCTAGATGGCTTTGAGGAAGTGTGGACGAATATCGATGGGCGTCTTCGTGTTGTACCGGGTAAGTCCGTTCTCGCAACACTCAATCGTGGACTCCAAGATCAATGTTCTGTCACGGTCACACCGTCGTCGATAATTAGCGTGATGAGGAGCAACGAGATTCCCAAGAGCATGCGTGCGCTTATTTCGGTGCTCGATGACTTCAGAAGGACACCGGCACCCGGAAGCGCATAGGAATCATGAGTTGGGATACTGTTACAGGCTATCGCGGCTGGGAAACGATCAGACAGCCGCGCGTTAGCGTTGAGCTCTTGCAGTGGGATCCCGATCGAATGGCCGCCGAGCTGGCGTCTCGAGCGCAAGTACACCTCGGGCGTGATCGCTTGGAAACCGGACGACACGCGGACCGGTGCCCAGATTCGCACGGTTCCGGGTTCGAACGAAGGGTTCGTGTAGGGATCGAACCCGGTGTACTGGACCCGGTTTATTGGAAGATCGGGCGGCTTTATCATGCGGATTGCCGAGTGATCTTCTTGCGGACCCACGACCTAAATAGGGGTTGAGAGGTTGCTGGACAAGGAGATCTGCGTCGATGGTTGTGTTGCGCTCAATCTGCACCATTTCCACCGGGCGATGGAGGTTGCCGGGAACGAGGAGGAGATCGAGAAGGGGGTCTACTTCTGCTGGCACGGCGTGTTGCCTACCTCCAGCCGCGCATCGTCAACAAGGGCAGATCCGCACGCCTCCTTGTGCGGTGCCGAGCTAGGGGCCGGCGCTCCTTCCTATTCCGGCATCAGCGTGACCCGCACGAAATTCTCCGGATCCAGGTAGCGCCGCGCGGCTTCCATCAGCACCTCGACGGTGAGCGCCTCGACGGAAGCCTCGAAGGTGTCGAGCGCCGCGGCCGGCTCGGCGACCCCGCGCTGGAAATCGCTCACGAGCTGACTCAGCCAAGCGCGGTTCTCCTGGAAATCCGTCTCGAACTGCCGGAGGAGCGCCTCCCTCGCGTTGGCGGCCTGCTCGGCGGTCGGCCCCCGCTCTCGGAACCCCTCGAGCACGCCGAAGATCGTCCCGACGATCTCCGTAGTCCGCTCGGGGTCCGACCCGAAGCTGATCGTCATCTGGAACGTCCCCTCGGGCCGCCAGGTGATCCCGGGGCCCACCCCTATACTGTAGGAGCCGCCGAGCTCCTCGCGGACGACCGCCTGCAGCTCCTCGTCGAGCGCGAGCGCGAGCGCGCGGATCGCGCTCCGCTGCACCTGGTCCTCGTAGTCGAAGGGTCCGTTGAAGGTGATCACCGTCGAGCTCTGCGGCTCGATCCCGCGGAAGACAGTCTCCTCGTGGACCCCCTCGGGTGCCCGGATCCCGAGGTCGCGCCAGCTCTCGCCGCGGCCCGTGGCGGGGAGCGAGCCCAGATATCGCTCGACGAGGGGGCGAAGCCCCGCGGGATCGATGTCGCCCACGAAGACGAAGGTGAAGTCTCCGGCGTCGGAGAAGCGCTCCTCGTAGAAGGCGAGCGAGCCTTCGAGGTCCGCCTCGTCGAGGCGCTCGACCGTCATCGGACGGCTCCGCGGGTGGTCCTGCGTCATGAGGCGCAGGTAGGCGTCGCTCCACGCGACCCGGGGATTGGCGTCCCGGTTCTCGAGCGCCTGGCGCGCCTGCGTCGACCAGACCTGGAAGAAGTCGCCGTCGGCGCGCGGCGCAGTGAAGACGAGGTGGATGAGCTGGAACATCGTCTCGAGATCCGAGACGGAGGCCGATCCGGCCACCCCCTCCTCGAACTCCGAGATGAACGCGGTCGCACCCGCGACGGTGCCGGTGAGGACCCGCTCGAGGGCGATCGCGTCGAACCCGCCGAGCCCGCCGCCGCCGATGACCTCGGCCGCGGTGCGAGCGGGGATGAACCCGTCGTCGGAGGCGAGCGAGGTGCCGCCCGGGCTGAAGGCCCGGAAGAGGACCTCGTCCTCCTCGAAGTCCGTCGGGCGGAGGATGACGCGCACACCGTTGCCGAGCATCCACTCGGTGATGCCGCGCTCAAGCGAGCGCTCCGTGGCCACCGCGCCCGGCGCCGGCAGCTCGGCCAGAAGCTCGGCAGCGGCCGCCGCGTCCTCGTAGGGCGCGATCTCCTCGCCGGCCACCGCCTCGAGGGCAGCGACGACGGCGGCCTCGTCGGGGAGCACCGCGGCGGCCGTCTCCGGTGCGGTCACGAGAACGACGCGGCTCTCGTCGTTGACCCAGCCGGCCGCGACGGCGTTCACCTCCTCGAGGGTGATCTCCGGGATGAACCGCTGGTAGAGCTCGTACTCGTACTCGATCCCCGGGATCGACTCCCCGTCCAGGAAGGCCCGGATATACTCCGAGGCGAACGAGGCGGAGCTCCGGTCCGACCTCGTGTCGTAGGCCTGCTGGATCCCCCGGAGCTGCTCGGTCTTCTGGCGCTCGAGCTCGGAGGCGGTGAACCCATGGCGCGCGACCCGTTCGGCCTCCCGGAAGAGCGCGGCGATCCCCTCCTCGACCCCCTCCTCGAGGACGGAGGCCCGGAGCGAGTAGACGGATTTCGTGCGCACGAGCCGTCCCTTCGCCGAGGAGGCCCCGAGGAAGGGGGCGTCCGGCTCGAGGGCCATCTCCCGGAACCGGTCGTTCAGCATCCCGTTGTACATCCCCTCGACGATACGCTCCCGGTAGCCGCCGACCGTCCACTCGATCTCGTCGTCGAGCTTGTGGTAGACGGTCACGTTCGTCGACGGGAGCTCCGGATCGGTGAGGATCGAGACGAGCGTCTCCTCGTGGCCGGGGACCGGGTACTCGACCCGCTCGCGCGGCGCCTCCGGTGCCGAGATCGCGCCGAAGTGTTCGACGACGAGGGACTCGACCTCGGCGGCGTCGAAGTCGCCGATGGCGATGAGCCCCATGAGATCCGGCCTGTACCAGTCGTCGTAGAAGCGCCGGAGCGCCTCCTGGGTGAAGGTCTGGATGCTCTCGACCGTCCCGATCGGCATGCGCTCGGCGTAGCGCGAGCCCCGGAAGATGAGGGGGAACTGCTCATCCTGGAGGCGGGACGTCGCGCCCCGGCGCATCCGCCACTCCTCCATCACGACATCGCGCTCCTGGTCCACCTCGACGGGATCGAGCGTGAGGGCGTGCGCCCAGTCCTCGAGGACCTGGAACGCCGTCGCGAGATGCTCCGGGTCGTCCATCGGGACCTCGAGCATGTAGATCGTCTCGTCGAAGCTCGTGGAGGCGTTGAGCCCCATCCCGAGCCGCATCCCGATCGACTCCATGTAGTCGACGAGCTCCTGCTTCTCGAAGTTCTCGCTCCCGTTGAAGGCCATGTGCTCGAGGACGTGCGCGAGGCCGAGCTGGTCATCGTCCTCGACGACCGAACCGACGTTCACGACGAGCCGGAAGAGGGCACGGTTCTCGGGTTCCCGGTTCTCGCGGATGAAGTAGAGGAGCCCGTTTCCGAGGGCGCCGACCGTGACGTTCGGCCCCGGGGGAATGAGGAGGTCGAGGGGGGCGGTGCGCGCGTCGGCGGGGAGGGCGACCTCCGGGGCCTGGAGGGCCGCAAGGGGGCGCGGCACGGCCGCGAGCGCGGCACCGAGGAGAGCGAGCGCCGTGGCCGGAAGTCCGAAGGCGCCCCGCACATTCCGTTTTCTCATCGCCCGCTCCCCCCTCTCCTAGGCACGACCCGTCCCCTCCGGAGCCGGCGCGCCGCCGCCGGCTTCCCGGGATGGGCTACCCCGCTCGGCCCGATTCGTCACGCCCGGGATCCGCGGGGCTACACGCGCCCGCCGACGCTGGTATCTTACCCGGCATGTCCGCTCCCGCCCGGCCGATCTCCCGCCTCTTCTCAGAGCGCTTCGGGTCCCCGCCGGCCGCGGTCGTTCCGCTTCCGGCCGACGCCTCCTCGCGCACCTACTTCCGCCTGACGGGCCCGGACGGCCGGACCGTGATCGGCGCGCGGGGCCCGGAGCCCCGCGAGAACCGGGCCTTCCTCTCCTTCTCCCGCTCGCTCCGCTCCGCCGGGCTCCCCGTCCCGGAGATCTACGCGGCGGACGAGACCGCCGGGGTCTGGCTCGCCGAGGACCTCGGGGACACGACGCTCCACGGGGCGCTCGAGGCGGCACGCCGGCGCACGGGCGAGGCCTTTCCGGCCGAGGCCGAGGCCGCCTTCGCCCGCGCGCTCGCCCGCCTGACCCGGCTCCAGACCGTGGGCGGCCGGGTCGTGGACTTCAGCGCCGCGCACCCCCGCCCCGACTTCGACACGCTCTCGATCCTCTGGGACCTGAACTACTTCAAGTACCACTTCCTCCGGCTCGCGAAGGTCCCCTTCCGGGAAGGGCCGCTCGAGGACGACTTCCGCGCGCTCGCCGCCTTCGCGCTCGCCGAGGAGGCCACCCACTTCGTCCACCGGGACTTCCAGTCGCGCAACATCATGCTCCGCGACGGCGAGCCCTGGTTCATCGACTACCAAGGCGGCCGCCGGGGGGCGCTCCAGTACGATGTCGCGTCACTCCTCTTCAGCGGTACGACGGGTGTCCCGGCCGGGGCGCGGGAGCGGCTGCTCGGCGCCTACCTCGATGCGCTCGGGAGGGAGCAGCCGGTGGACCGGGAGGCCTGGACGGCGCGCTACCGCGGATTCGTCCTCATCCGGATGATGCAGGCGATGGGCGCCTACGGATACCGGGGCATCTTCGAGCGGCGTGCGCTCTTCACCGGGAGCATCCCGACCGCGGCGGGGATCCTCGCCGAACTCCTCGAGGACCCGCTTCCCGTGCGGGCCCCCGAGCTCGGGCTCGTCTTCCGGCGGATCGTCGACCGGTGGGCGGAACCGGCGCCACGGGCCCGGGAGGGCCTCGAGGTCGAGGTCTCGAGCTTCAGCTACCGTCGGGGCTATCCGCACCACGGGGCGGATCACGGGGGCGGGTTCGTCTTCGACTGCCGGGCGCTCCCGAACCCCGGGAGGGAGGAGCGCTACCGCGGCCTCACCGGGCTCGACGCTCCGGTGATCCGGGCGCTCGAGCGCGCCGCCGAGACCGGGCGGTTCTGGACGGCGACCCGCGGGCTCGTGGACGCCCAGGTGGAGAACTACCTGGCCCGCGGGTTCCGGGACCTCGCCGTCGCCTACGGGTGCACGGGCGGCCAGCACCGGTCGGTCTACTTCGCGGAGCGGATGGCCCGCCACCTCGCGGCGCGCGACCCATCCGTCCGGGTCCGGATACGCCACCGGGAGGCGGCGCGCTGGCCGAGGTCCGAGGGGTCCGGGCCGGAGGGGGACCGATGGACGCGATGATCCTCGCCGCAGGCGTCGGACGCCGGCTCGGGCCCCTTACCGAGACGCGGCCGAAGGCGCTCGTCGAGGTCGGGGGCACCCCCATGCTCGAGTGGGTGGCCCTCCGCCTGATCGACGCCGGGGCCGACCGCCTCGTCATCAACCTGCACCACCACCCCGGAGAGATCCGCGCCTTCGTCGAGGCGCGGGAGGGATTCGGTGTCGACGTCCGGTTCTCGCTCGAGGCGGAGCGCCCGCTAGAGACGGGGGGCGGTATCGTGGCCGCCGCCCAGCATTTCCGCGGCGAGGCGCCGTTTCTCATCCACAACTGCGACATCATCACCGGGATCGACCTCGAGGCCCTCTACGCCGCGCACGAGGCGGACGCCGACGCGGTCGCGACGCTCGCCGTCGGGGGCCGCACCTCACAGAGGTACCTAGTCTTCGACGACGGGGGACTCTGCGGGTACGGGAACGAGCAGACGGGCCTGCACTTCCTCGTCCGGGACCCCGGGCGCGAGGAGCGCCGCCTCCCCTTCGCGGGGATCCACGTCGCCCGGCCGGACCTCCCGGAGCGGATCGCCCGCGACGAGCCCGCATTCTCGATCATCGACGCGTACGTCCGGCTCGCCCGCGAGGGGTACCGGATCGCGGCGCACGATGTCGGGGAGGCACTCTGGCTCGAGGTGGGCAATCCGGCGCGGCTCGCGCGAGCGCGCCGGTGGGCCGCGGCCCGGGGGATCAGGGGAGCCCTGGATATCCCGCGGGCGGGACGGCGGGAGGCGCCGACGGCGCCCGTCCCGCCCGGGATCACTCGACGATGACGGTGCCGAGCATCGCGGGGTGGCCGCCCCCGCAGTAGATGTGGCAGAGGAGGTCGTACTCCCCGGCCTCCTCGAAGGTGTGGGTCGCCAGCCCCGGCTCGATGGGGTCGATCTCGAACTCGATGCCCGTCCCCTCGATCAGGAATCCGTGCACGAGGTCCACCGACCGGACGCGGAAGCTGACCTCGGCACCCACCGGAAAGCGCATCTCCGACGGGTCGAACCCGCCCTCGAAGGCGACGACCACGGCCTCATAGCGGTTCGGGCCCACCTCGAAGACGCCGGGCGCGTTCGGGTCGCGCGCCGCCTCCGCGGCCGGGTCCTCCGCCGGCGGGCCGCATCCGGAGAGGAGCGCGGCCGACAGGAGGCCGGCGGCCCACCGGCCCTGCCCGGGTCGCGCTCGGCCCGGCTGGCGCATCCTCATCCTCCGCTCGATGGGTTCACCCGCGGATGCCCGGGGCGGCGTCCGGACGAGGCGGAACTTCATCAGGGGATGCCGCGCGCGTCAACCGCTCAGCGGATCGCCGCGGAGACCCCGAGGCCGATCGTCCAGAAGTCGGTCTTGCTCTTCCGGGGATGGAGCTCGACGCTCCCGTCCGGCAGATCCACGATGTCGCCCTTCGTGAGATAGGTCGCCTCCCCATTCGCGTGGTAGGTCGCGGCGAGATCGAGCGAGACGAGCGCCTCGTCGCCCTCGTGGAGAAGGATCTCGATCCCGGGCCCGGCCCGCCAAGCGAAGGTCAGGTCGCTGTAGTTCGTGGATTGGGCAAAGGGAACCCCGAGCCCGTCGGTACCGTCGACCGAGGAGGTCGTCGAGAAGTGGGCGAGCCCGACCGACGCCCCGGTGTAGGCGCGGACCCGCCCGCGCCCTGTTCCGAGCTCGGGTCCGATCCCGAGGAGAAGAATATCGTTCGAGGTCGTGATCTCCCCTGTGACCCGGCAGGGGAGGGTGATACAGATCCGGACCTCCTCGTTGCCGTAGTTGACGAACCCGAAGTCGAGCCGGAGGCCGAGGACGCCCGGGGCGCCCAGATCGAGCATGCCATGCCCGAGAATCCCGAAGCCGAAGTCGACGTTGTCGGCGAACTCCCCGACGGGTTGCGCGAAGAGGAGGTTGGCGCCGAACGAGAGCGGTCCCACCTCCTGCGCATGCGCAGGGCGGGGACAGGCGGCGGCCAGGGTGCCCAGGAGGGCGAGGCGGATGGGAAGGCGCATCGTGATGTCCGTTGGGTGACGGGAGTCCACTCGGCCGGGTCGCTCTACTCGCCGGGCTCGCGCCCGGTTCCCGGGTGCACCGGAGCAACCGCCCGGAGGGGACTGGGGCGGGGCCGCGCTATCTTGGCGCTGGCGCCGGATCGCCCGCCGGTGGCGGCGGGGCCACCGGGCCGGGGATTACCCCGACCCCCTGCTCGTAGACGAGCCGCGCGCCCCGCTCGGCGGTCTGCTGCACGAGGAGGACGACGACGAGGCCGACGGCCGCGAACAGGAGCCGGACGCCCCTCCCCGCGCCCCTCCCCCGGAGATGGACCGCGAGCCGCGCCGCGGCCGTGAGGACGACGGCGAGGGTGGCTGCGAGCGCCCACCGCCCGTGGTCGTCGACGAGCCCGTGCGCCATCCCCGGGATGAAGACGGTGTCCGCCGCGATCCGGCCGGAGACGTAGGCGGCCGCCGCCGCGACGGCTCCGAGGAGATAGAGCCCCACGGCGACGGAAGCCCCGCCGCTGGCCCGGCGGCCAAGGGCCAGGACGATGTCCGCTCCGCAGGCGAGGATCACGAGCACGATCGGGAAGTGGACCACCATCGGGTGGAGGTTCGGCGCCCAGGGCGGGATCAGCTGGAGCGGCATCGCGCGGCGGAGCGGCGGGTCCGGAGACCGGAGCCCCGGCTCCTCAGGGGTCGAGCGGCGCGAGGGGAAAGACCGAGACGAACGAGACCGACCACGGACTCGCATCGTCCAGATACCGTTCGCCGCCGACCACATCGCCCGCCTTCGGGACCCCGGTCGCCAGGTAGTCGATGGAGACCTCCAGCTCGAAGTTCCGGAGCCAGCGGCCCTCGGGAAGCCGGCTGAAGGGGTGGAGCGCGGTGTCCCACTCGAAGTTCAGCTTGTGCGTGTACGTGCTGCCGGCACCCGGGACCTCGCCCGGACTGAACTTGTCGACGATGTCGAAGTGCGAGGAGAGCCAGCCTCCGGTGGCCTCCTCGCCGAAGAGGTCCACGTTCAGCTCGCTCTCGATCTCGACCGGGTTGTCGCGGATCTCCTCCCTCCCGAGATCGCCCGCGTCGGCGCCCGTGAACGGGTGGCGCGAGGTGCCTCCGAAGGGGGCCACGATCGCCTCGAAGGTGAATCCGATCCTGGGGATCTCCGTGGGCACGCCCACCGCGAAGATCACCTCGAAGACGGTCTCGCGGGGGGTCCGCTCGACGGCGCCGTCGACCTCGATCCGGGCCCGGCGGCCGAGGTTCTCGAGGGTCACGGTGGGCTCGATCTTGAGATCCGGCGTGCAGAGGAGCGCGCACCCGCCCTCCTCCTGGGCCGCCGCCGGCAGGGCCGGGAGCAGCCCCGCCCCGAGGACGAGGATTCTGCGGAACACCGCCGGACGCACGCCCCCTATCCTCCAATCCGCCAGGGAGAAACCGAGGGCCAGCGCCTGAGCTCCTCGAGCGCCCACTCGTTGGACTCCTCGGGGTGGCAGGTGGTGCACGGGTTCGGGATACCGTAGGCCTCGGTCAGCACCGGGGAGATGAACCGGAAGGTGTGGCTCCGGACGGCCACGTTCCCGACGGTCCGGGCCACCTGCGGCATATGGCAGGCGACGCACTGGCTCCCCTCGCTCTCCTCCTCATGCTGCGTGTGGAAGGCGACCGTGCCGCGGGGGCCAGGTTGGAGCTGCGGCGTATGGCACTCGGTGCAGACGGCGTTCCCCGGCTGCCGGAGGTCGGCCTCGTAGGGGGTTCCGTGCGGATCATGGCAGGCGGCGCAGGTGACCCCCTTCACGTACATTTGGCTCTGCACGTAGTCGTTTCCCTGCATCCGGTTCTTGTGCGCGCTCCCCTCCGGCCAGTGGGTGAAGGTCTCCTCGCCGAGGTGGTGCTCGTCGAGGACCCAGAAATCGGTCAGCCGGTCTCCCGGCTGGTAGCCGACAGGCCAGTCGTAGTACACACCCCCGATCGGGTTGGAGCGCGGCTGGCCCTGTGAGTGGCACTGGATGCAGACGTCGCTCGAGCGCACCGGGTACCCGGGCCACTCGGCGTTGACGATCGTCTCGGGGATCGGGTACTCGAGGTGCAGGCTCCCCGCACCGTGGCACCGCTCGCACCCGACGTTCCACTCGGTGACGGTCTTCGCGGCCACGTCATAGTTGACCGAGTGGCACCCGTCGCACAGGGGACCCGTGGGACGCTGCATCGGATCGGCCGGATAGAAGTCGGCCCACCAGTCGCCCCCCGGCTGGGGGAAGTAGCGGCGCCACTCCTCGTTCTGGATGTCCCACTGGGCCGGGAAGACGTAGTAGTCGTCCCCGCGCCGGGTGAGGTAGCGCTGCTTCCACCGGCTTCCGTAGAGAAAGGCGACCTCGTCGAGGCCGAAGCTCACGAGCGTGTCCGGGGTCGCGAAGTCGCCGAGGACGGCCTCGGGCCTCTCGACAGGGTCCTGGAGGACGTTGGCCATGAGCGTCTCCTGCCACCGGTCGAAGATCTCCTGATGGCATTCGGCGCACGAGGCCGATCCCGCGAACTCGCGTTCGGCGCCTTCCGGAGGCCTCGGACCGGCCCCGCATCCCGCCGTCGCGGCGGCGAGCGCGAGGGCGGCCACGACACCCGGCCCCGCGCCCAGCCTTTCCGTCATCTCCTGATCCCTCGCTCGCCCGCGGGCCGTCCCGCTCGGTTCCGGCTCGAATCTACCGGTACCGCCAGTTTGCGGAAACGCGGAGCGCGGCCCGGTGCACCTCGGCCGATTCCTCCGAGAAGCAGCAGAACGTCAGCTGGGCGATCCCGGGCAGCTCCCCCACGAGTCCGGAGACGGTGCGGACGGCGATCCCGGCGGCCCGGTCGGGCGGGAAACCGAAGGCGCCGGTCGAGATGGCCGGAAAGGCGATCGTCTGCAGGCCGTTTTCGGCCGCGACCTCGAGGGACCGGCGATAGCAGGAGGCGAGGAGGCCGTCCTCGCCCGCGCCCCCGCCCGACCAGACCGGCCCCACTGTGTGGATGACGTGAGCCGCCGGCAGACCGTGGCCATGGGTGATCTTCGCGTCACCCGTGTCGCATCCGCCCAGCGCGCGGCACTCGTCGAGGAGCCCCGGACCGGCGGCCGCGTGGATCGCGCCGTCCACCCCGCCCCCGCCGAGCAGCGTCTGGTTCGCGGCGTTGACGATCGCGTCAACCGCGAGCGTAGTGATGTCGCCGACGACAACGACGATCCTCTCCGCGGTCCTCATAGCGTGTGCCTCCTCTCAAGTCCGAGCTTGACCCGGCATCGCGCCTGCGCCCGGATCCCCCAGGTCGCGGACCGCCGCCGGGCACGGACCGGGCGGACCGGCTCCCCGGCGACGGGGATCGTCCTTGCCTCCCCGAAGCGCCGTTCCCTATTCTGCCAGCACCCACCCCAATCCCGGAGAACACCCCGATGAAAGTCCAGCTATCCCCCGACGAATTCGACGGCACGATGACGCGACGCGACGTCCTGAGACACCTCGGGATCGTCTCGGTCGGCCTCGCGGCCACGCCCGTACCCGGCTTCCCCGCATGGTGGTTCACCGGGCAGGACGCCGTCCTCCCCTTCACCGACATGCCCGATGGGTTCAACGGGCTCCGGGCCCAGGGTCCCGAGCAGCACCCCGGGCAGAACCTGCGGGCCCAGGACCTCAGGGCGGTCGAGTCGTGGCTCACGCCCGTGGAGGACTTCTTCGTGGTCGGCCACTACGGCTACCCCGCGCTCGACGCCGCGAGCTGGGCGCTCCGGGTCCGGGGACTCGTCGAGCGTCCGGCGACGCTCTCCCTCGACCAGCTCCGCGCGCGGCCCCGGGTGGAGCGGACCACGGTCTTCGAGTGCTCGGGGAACTCACGCGGCACCTTCCACGGGATGGTCGGAAACGCCACCTGGGCGGGCACGCCGCTTCTCCCCCTCCTCGACGAGGCCGGTCTGATGGCAGACACCCGCGAGATCCACTTCTGGGCCGCCGACACGGGGACCGAGGAGATCCGGGGCGGCGAGTACGAGCAGAAGTTCGCGCGCTCGATGTCGATGCAGCAGATCCGGGAGCGGGAACCGATCCTCGCCTACGAGATGAACGGCGAGCCGCTCACCGTGGTGCACGGGTTCCCCGTGCGGCTCATCGTCCCGGGGTGGTACGGCGTCTGCCAGGTCAAGTGGCTGACTGACATCGAGGCCAGCCACGACCGGCTCATGACCCGGTTCATGGCGAGGGACTACGTGACGCTCATGGGAGAGGAGGTGGACGGCGAGGTCGAGTGGGTGGAGACCTCGGTCACCCGCCAGCGCCCGAAATCCGTGATCGCGCGCGTGACCCGTCAGGCAGACCGGATGACGGTCTTCGGGGTCGCGTGGAGCGACGGGACGCCGCTCGACCGGGTGGAGGTGAGCCTCGACGGCGGAGGTGCCGTCGCCGCCGACCTCGAGAGCCAGGGCGACGCCTACACCTGGAGCTTCTTCAGCGCCGGCTTCCCGCTCCCGGCCACCGGGGAGCACACCGTCGTCTCCCGGGCCACCGACACCGAGGGCCGGACGCAGCCCGACAACCTCGAGATGAAGCGGACCCGCTGGGAGAACAACGAGCTCTTCGAGCGGACGATCCGGATCTAGGAAGCCCCGCCAGGGAAGCAGCCGCCCGCCTCCCTGGCAATCCGCCCCGCTACGAGGCGCCGGGCAGGCTCTCCGTCGCGATCCACCAGAGGTCCTTCGCGCCGGCCCCTCCGGCGCGCTCCGTGTCCCAGTAGAAGCGCGTGTAGTCGGGTGAGAACGCCGGACAGCGGTCGTTCGTCTCGGTATTGACGAGGGGGCCCAGGTTCACAAGCGGACCCCACTCGCCCGCCGCGTTCCTCGTCGTCACATAGATGTCCTCGAGTCCGTAGCCGCCCTCGCGGTTCGAGGTGATGTAGAGCGAATTGCCGTCGGCCGACGGGAGGGAATGATGGTCGCTCGCCTCTGAGTTCACGAGCGGCCCAAGGTTCACCGGCTCCTGCCACTCGCCGTCGATCCGCTCCGACATCCAGATGTCGTTCCCCCCGTATCCCCCGGGCCGGGTCGAGGTCCAGTACGCAATCTCCCAATCCGGGCCCGCGAAGTAGAGGCAGTGGTCGGCGAACTCCGAGTTGATCGGCGCCCCGAGGTTCCGGAGCTCCCCCCAACCGTTGCCCTCCCACTCGCTCACCCAGATGTCGACGCTCCCCATACCGCCCGGCCGGTCGCTCATGATGTAGAGCTCCGTCCCGTCGGGTGAGAGGAGCGGCTCCTGCTCGCGCCACTCCGGCGAGCTGATCGGTGGCCCGACGATCTCGGGGGCCGTCCACGCGCCGTCGGCGTCCCGGTAGGAGACACAGATGTCGGCCCCCGCCGGGTCGCGGCGGTCATGGCAGGAGAAGTACATCGTGCTCCCGTCGGACGAGAACGTCGGCTCGGTGTCGACCGCGCCCGAGTTGACCACCCGGCCCATGTTCACCGGCGCGCCGAGCCCGAGCGCCGCATCCTGCGCCGCAACCGCGCTGCCTGCCGCAAGCCAGAGCACTGCACCAGTTGCCGCAAGGACCTTCCGCATGACTCACCCTCCCATGTCTGAGCACTCCACAACCGGTCCCTATCCCCTTTTGCTGCTCCGTCCCGAACACCCCGACCGCAGGCACGACATCCGGGACAGGGATATCCGCAGTTCAGGCGGAAACTGCCGGATCGAACCCCAATCGTCTGATCGAACCCGGCAGCCGGATTGCCACCGAGATCTCGCCTCCCGCGCCAGCTTCGGCAAGAACCACTGCTCCAATCATGACCCCATTGTTCCCGGCCCGCGGAGAGAGCGCCACGTTGAGCGCTACGAGGACCGGGGTTAGGGACGATAGACGAGGGGCACTCCGGATAGGTAGCCGGGCCGCAGATGCGGATTGACTACGCCGTTGCCCTCCACGGTGGAATCCGCAGACTATCGTGCCCACGGTTGTGCGGTCTGCCAGTCCCCGGAGAGTGGTATGGCGAAGCTCCATGCCTCCATGTCGGTCGAGGAGTTCGACGACAGCTACTTCTATGCCGCGGAACTCAGGGCCTTCGCGCGCCAACTCGGCATTGCCGTCGGCCGACGGCGGAAGCTCGAGCTTGAGGCGCTTATCCGGGACTTTCTTCGAACGGGGACGGTTCCGCTGGCCAAACCCGGGCCTGGTCGACGGCCCGGCGAGTCGCGCGACAGGCTAGAGGCGGAAACCGTTGTCCGGACCTACGTCGACGACCGCAGGACGAAGGCCTTCCTGCGAGACCTCGTGCATGCGCGCGTCCCGGCGCTGAGAGACAAGTCGGGCCAGTGGTACTGGCTCAACGAATGGCGCCGCGCGCAACT
>JAAXGI010000074.1 GCA_012267505.1 Gemmatimonadota bacterium | reverse complement strand
GGCGTGCAGGATGAAGAGGATGTCGAGCGCGCGTTCGAGGGCGGGGCTCGGCCGGTATTCCCGCTCCCCGATCCGGAAGAGCATGTTGAGGAAGTTGGCCGTGTAGGAGAGGCGGTTCTCGGGGAAGACCGGGGGAAGCCCCCTATGGTGGCGGTAGGCGAAGGCCGCGAGTGTCGGCATCTTCGCGATGAGCCGGATGATGTGGTTCCACCGGCCGGCCGCATCCTCGACCGCCTTCGCCCGGGGATAGAAGGTCGAGAGCCCGGCGACGGCCGAGATCATCATCCCCATCGTGTGCGCGTCGTAGCGGAACCCGCTCAGGAGCGTCACGAGGTTCTTGTGGATGTAGGTGTGGTGCGTCACTTCGCGGACGAAGTCGTCGAGCTCGGAGCGGGTCGGGAGCTCGCCCTTGAGGATCAGGTAGGCCACCTCGAGGAAGGTGCTCTTCGCCGCGAGCTGCTCGATCGGGTAGCCGCGGTAGCGGAGGATCCCCTTCCCCCCGTCGATCTCCGTCACCGTGCTCCGGGTCGAGACGGTGTTCGTGAAGGCGGGGTCGTAGGACATCATCCCGAATTCGCCGGGATCCACCCGGATCTGGCGGAGGTCCATGGCCCGGACGACGCTTCCCTCGAGAATGTCGACCTCGTACTCCCTCCCCGTCCGGTTGTCCCGGATCGACAGGCTCTCCCTGGACCCGCTCCCTCCCATGTCCTCCTCCCCCGGTATCTTGCGGACGGTCCGGGAAGCCCCGGACCGGTGACTCCCCGGTCGGTGCGCGGCCCGCCCCCGGCGGGCGGGCGTAAGGTATCACATCGGAGCGGGCGGCGGCTACGGGCGCGCCGGCGCGCCTCACTCCGACCGCGGCGCCCTCGGGTGGCGGAGCTCCTCGACGAGCTCGCGGATCCCCTGCGGGGGCGGCGGCGTGAGGCGCGAGACCCCCCAGGTGACGCCGAGTCCGACGAGCATGCCGACCGTGCCGATCCCCTGCGGGGAGATCCCGAAGAGCCACGGATCGAGTCCGATCCCGAACCCCGGAGCCACGGTGACGATGTAGGAGGCGGTGAAGGTGAGCCCGGCCGTCATCCCGGCGATCGCGCCCTCCTTCGTCGTCCTCGGGTCGAAGATGCCGAGGACGATCGCGGGGAAGAAGGAGGAGGCGGCGAGCCCGAAGGCGAAGGCTACGACCTCGGCCACGAAGGCGGGGGGATAGATCCCGAGGAGTCCCGCAACGAGAACGGCGAGGAGCATCGAGCCGCGCGCCACGATGAGCTCCTCGCGTTCGCTCGCGCGCCGCCGGAAGAACTGGGCGTAGATGTCGTGGGAGAAGGAGGAGGCGATCACGAGAAGGAGCCCCGAGGCCGTCGAGAGCGCGGCGGCGAGCCCCCCGGCGACGACGATCGCCATGACCCAGCCGGGAAGCCCGGCGATCTCGGGGTTGGCAAGCACCATGATGTCCGGGTCGATCGCGAGCTCGTTGGCCGACGCCGGGTCCGCCGCGTCCCCGGGCCCGTAGTCGATGATCCCGTCGGCGTCCTTGTCGGCGAAGCGGATGAGGTCCGTCTCCTCCCACGAGCGGAACCACTCGGGACGCTCCGCGTACGGCCGGCCGACGACGGTGTCGACCAGGTTGAAGCGCGCGAAGGCCGCCACGGCGGGGGCCGTCGTGTAGAGGAGCCCGATGAAGAGGAGGGCGTAGACCCCCGTCCAGCGCGCCCCGGTCACCGTCCGCGTCGTGTAGAAGCGGATGATCACATGCGGGAGCCCCGCCGTGCCGCACATGAGCGCCATCGCGATCAGGAAGACGTTCAGCCTCGAGATCTCGGTGAAGGGGGAGGTATAGGCGTCGAAGCCCAGGTCGGTGACGACGGCGTCGAGCCTCGAGGCCACCTCGGGGAAGGCGATCTGGGGGAGCGGGATCCCCGTCAGAGAGACCGCGATCCCGACGGCCGGGATGAGGAACGCCGTGATCAGGACGATGTACTGCGCCACCTGCGTGTAGGTGATCCCCTTCATCCCGCCGAGGATCGCGTAGAAGGCGACGACGGCCATCCCGACGATGACCCCCGCGCCGATCGGGATCTCGAGGAAGCGCGAGAAGACGATCCCGGCACCGCGCATCTGGCCGGCCACATAGGTGAACGAGACGATCGTGGCGCAGAAGGCGGCCACGACGCGGGCCGTCCCCGAGTAGTAGCGCGCGCCGATGAAGGCCGGGACGGTGAACTTGCCGAACTTCCGGAGGAAGGGGGCGAGGAGGAGCGCGAGGAGCACGTAGCCGCCCGTCCACCCGAGGAGGTAGATCGCCCCGTCGAAGCCGAGGAACGCGATGAGCCCGGCCATCGAGATGAACGACGCCGCGCTCATCCAGTCGGCGGCCGTCGCCATCCCGTTGAGGAGAGGGGGCACCCCGTGGCCCGCCACGTAGAACCCCTTCGTGCTCGACACCCGCGACCAGATCGCGATCCCGATGTAGAGCGCGAAGGTGAGCCCGATCGCTACGGCGATGTCGACCTGGATGTTCATCTCAGCCCCCGCCCTCCCCCTCGTCGTGCACGTCGAACTCCCGGTCGAGGCGGTTCATCGCGAGGGCATAGATGAGGATCAGGAGCCAGAAGACGTAGATCGCCCCGTTCTGGGCGATCCAGTAGCCGAGCGGGCCGCCGAGGAAGGTGACGCGGTTGAGCGTGGGGGCGAGGAGGATCGCGAGGATGTAGCCCGTCGCGAACCAGACGGCGAGGAGGCCGGCGGTGAGCCGGAGCGTCCTCCGCCAGTACGCCCCGAGCGCAGCCCGGGCGCTTCCCCCCTCCGCCGGCCTCTCCATCCGCTCCCCTCCGCTCCGTCCGCCGGTCGGCTACTCGAGCCCGAGCAGGCTCGTCCCGTCGACCGTGATCACCCCGTAGCGGACGATCCAGTGGAGGTGCGGCCCGGTAACCCGGCCCGTCGCGCCGACCCGGCCGATCACCTGGCCGGGCTCGACGACCTCCCCCTCGGCCACCTCCTGGTCGCTCAGGTGGAGGTAGGCAGTGACGAGGCCGTCGCCGTGATCGAGATAGACGACGTTCCCGCCGAGGTAGAAGGTGTCGACGAGGGCCACGACCCCCCGGGCCGGGGCGAGGACCGGCTCTCCCACCGCGCCGCCGAAATCCGTCCCCATGTGCCGGCTCTGGACCTGGCCGTTGAAGACGCGGCCGTGGCCGAATCCGCTCGTGATCCGCGTTCCCCGGGGCGGGGTGAAGGGACCGTCCCACATCCGCGCGGTGTCGTGCGAGCGCCGGGAGACCCCCATCGCGCGTGCCGACTCCGCGCTGATGCGCTCCCGGATCTCCGGCGGCTGCGGCCGCCCGAACTCGGGCGCCACGGTGAGCCGCTCCATCCTGTAGTCGCCGGCCGCGACCGGGACGGAGAGGGTGCGGGTCCCGGTCCCCGTCCCGTAGTCGATCTCAAGCGCGAGCTCCCCGGTCCCCTCGGCGTCGACCGGGGCGGCCGCGAGCCCAACAAGCTCGCCGGCGGCCGCCGGACGGAAGTGGAGCGGCTCGCCGGCAAAGGTCCCCGCCGCACCCGCGAGCGCGCCGCGCGCCGGCGCGAGGCGGACCTGGAAGACCGTTCCCTGGACGACAGGGTCGGGGGTCCACGAGACAGCGGCCGAATCCGGAAGCGGGGGTG
>JAAXGI010000148.1 GCA_012267505.1 Gemmatimonadota bacterium | reverse complement strand
ACTGGGCGCTCATGACGCATCCGCTCGCCACCGAGCGCCTCATGGTCGATGTCTTCGGCGACGTGCACATGCTCTCGCATCTGCTCGGCGCGTCGAACCGCGCGGACATCCGACGACTGCGCTTCCTCGAGAGAGAGCGCGCGGCGCTGTCCGAGGAGCTCGCGGGCTCGCGCCGGCAGTCGGCGGAGAGGGACGCGCAGCTCCGGCAACTCCGCGACGAGCGGAACCGGGAGGCGGAGTCGACGCGCGCGACCGAGGCCCGGCTTGCCGAGGCGCAGGCGCGGGTGCGCGAGCTCACCACCGGCGGCGCGCTTCAGGCCCTCGAAGCGCGAAACGACTCCCTTGAGGCGCGGCTGGAGAAGGCCGCCCGCGACCACCAAGTGGAGCGCCGGCGCCGCGCCGAGCTCGAGCGCGAGGTCTCCGAACTGCGGAGCCTCCGCGAGCGCGCGCTCATCGAGCGTCGCGACCTCGGTGCGGAATGCGAGGCACTCGAGCTCATGTTGGTTTCCCGGATCCCGGGAGAGCTCCCCGCCGCGGCCGTCCGTTCCCCTTCGCTCGATCTGGGTGGCCAGCGGATCGCGTACGTGGGGGGGCGGGCGAACCTCATCGGCCACTTCCGGGACCTCATCGAGCAGTCCAACGGAGAGCTCATCCACCACGACGGCGGCGTCGACGACAGCACCGGACGGCTCGGTCGCGTCCTCGGCCGGGCGGACGCGGTGCTTTGTCCGGTGGACTGCGTGAGCCACGGCGCCTGTCTTCTTGCCAAGCAATTCTGCAAGCGCAGACACAAGCCCTTCGTGGCCCTTCGCAGCGCGGAGCTCTCCTCGTTCGTGGGGGGGCTACGCCAGGTCGCCGAAAACGGCCGTGCCGGCACAGACCGCCACGGCCCCGTGATCGGCTGAGACCGGATACCGGCGGACGGAGAGGCGAAATTCACCATCTACCCACCCACTCGGAGCAAGAAAGGAGATCCGAAATGAAAAGCATCCTTGCCACGCGAATCGGCAAGTCCCGTCTCGCCGCCGCATTCCTCGCGGCGCTCGTGTCCGGGCTGCTCGCCGTGCCAGCCGTCGCGGCCGAAGTCAACCTCTATTCCTATCGCCAACCCTTCCTCATCGAGCCCATCCTCGCGAAGTTCACCGAGGAGACCGGGATCGAGGTCAACGTGGTCTTCGCCAAGAAGGGAATGATCGACAGGATCAAGGCCGCCGGCGAGAACAACCCGGCGGACGCGGTGCTGACCGTGGACATCGGACGGCTTGACGGGCTCGTCAGGGCGGAGCTCCTCGAGCCGGTCGAGTCGCAGGTCCTGGACGCCAACATACCCGCTTCCCTTCGTCACCCCGACGGGCTCTGGTTCGGGCTCACCACCCGGGCCCGGGTGGTCTACGCCCACCAGAGCCGGGTGGGTGCGGACGAAGTCCTCACTACCGCCGATCTGGCCGATCCGAAGCTCAAGGGACGGATTTGCTCACGTTCCGGCAAGCACGGCTACAACGTCGCGTTCATCGCCGGCATCATCGCCCGCGACGGCGAGGCGGCGGCGGAGGAATGGCTCCAGGGGGTGAAGGCCAATCTCGCTCGCAAACCCCAGGGGAACGACCGGGCCCAGGCCAAGGCCATCTTCGAAGGGGTGTGCGACGTCGCGCTCGCCAATACCTACTACGTCGGCAAGATGGCGACGAACCAGGAGAAGCCCGAGCAGCAGGACTGGGCGCGCGCGATCCGGGTCCAGTTCCTCGATCAGGACGGCCCCGGCCAGCACGTCAACATCTCGGGCGCGGCGGTCATCAAGGGCGCGAAGAACCGGGAGGATGCGATACGCCTCATCGAGTTCCTCTCGGGCGACATCGCCCAGCGGATGTACGCGAGCAGCAACTTCGAGTACCCGGTGAAGGCGGGGGTGGCGACGGACCCCCTCATTGAGTCGCTCGGAGAGTTCCGGGCTGACCCGCTTCCCTTGAGCGAGATCGCCCGCCACCGCAAGGCGGCGAGTCAGATCGTCGACCGCGTCGGGTTCGAGCAAGGCCCGGACGCATAGCTCGATTCCCCCGGCTTGCCGCGCGGAGCCGGGGGTTTTTCGTCGGGGCACCGGGTGTGCCTCCCGGGAGCGCGGGCATCCTTGCCCGCGCGGTCGATGGTGGCGAGGCCGCTCCGCGGTGGCACGGAGGTGGCCACGACCCGTGCTCCGGGGAAGCCCTCGTCCCCATCCAAGTCTTGTACGTTGCCGGGTCCGGCGATGACGGTTCTCCCGACGGTAGTCGCGGCCGGAGAACGGGATCGGAATGACCGGTTCCCCGCGGCGATGTCGGCCGGAGAAGGGAACGCCGATTCGGAGGGCTCGCACCGCGGGCGCCTCCCACGGGGTACCATCGCGGCCGATGTCCCGCCGCACCAGGTCACCGCAGTACGTTTCCGGCATGTCCGAAGCCAGCACTCCCGAGCACCGGCCGCTCCTGCGGGGAAGGGGCCGGTATCTCGACGACATCGGTCCGGCGGGCGCGCTCGAGCTCGCATTCGTGCGCAGTCCGTGGCCGCATGCGCGGATCCGGTCGATCGAGACGGACGCGGCCCGGCACGCGCCGGGGGTGGAAGCGGTGGTGAGTGGGGCGGAGCTCGCCGGCACCCTGGCTCCCATCCGGACGGAGATGGCGACCGGGGGAAGTGCGCTCTTCCGGCCGACCGACTGGCATCCGGTGGCCCGGGAAACGGTCCGCTACGCGGGGGAGATCGTGGCCGTGGTCGCCGCGGGCAGCCGGTACCTCGCCGAGGACGCGGCCGCCCTCGTAGAGGTCGACTACGAGCCGCTCCCGGTGATCGCGGACGCGCGCTCTGCGTCCGGGGATGACGCGCCCCGCCTGCACGAGCACGCGCCGGGGAACGTGCTCTTCCGCACCGAGTGGTCGTTCGGGGAGAAGGAGCGGGAGTGGTTCGAGCGGGCCCCGATCCGGGTCCGTCTCACCTGCCGCCACCCCCGCGTCTCGGGGATGCCGATGGAGGGGAGCGGAGCGGTCGCCGC
>JAAXGI010000001.1 GCA_012267505.1 Gemmatimonadota bacterium | reverse complement strand
TCGCTCCCGTGCGCCTCGATGCGCTGGTCGTAGCCGTAGGTCGCCCGGCGGCTGTTGGTGATGACCGCGAGCTTTCCGGTCGCCGTGCGCACCCCGACGATGGTCGTGTCGTGGTCGCCGAGCGCCGCCACCTCGTCGTCGACGAGGGTCGAGGCGCTCGCCCAGAGCTCGGCGGGCTCCTCGCCGAGGAGGAAGCGCGCGAGGTCGAAGTCGTGGATGGTCATGTCCCGGAAGATGCCGCCGGATGCCCGGATGTAGTCGGCGGGAGGCAGACCCGGATCACGCGAGGTGATCGCGAGCTGTTCGAGGTTCCCGATGGCGCCCGCGTCGAGCTCGGACTTCAGGTGCCGGAAGTGGGGATCGAAGCGCCGGTTGAACCCGACGATGAGCTTGATGTCGGCCCCCTCGATGTTCGCGAGGCACTCGCGTACCCGGGCGCTGTCGAGATCGATCGGCTTCTCGCAGAAGACGTGCTTGCCGGCCGCCGCTCCGGCCTCGATGTAGTCCGAGTGGGTGGGGGTCGAGGAGGCGATGACGACGGCCGCCACCTCCGGATCGCCGAATACCGCATCGGCGTCCACCGCCCTCGCGCCGTGCGCCGCCGCCATCGACTCGGCGGTCGGCCGGTCCACGTCCACCACGTACGCGAGCTCCGTCCGGGCGTGCCCCACGATGCTCTCGACGTGGACCTTCGCGATGCGCCCGGCCCCCAGAAGCGCGATCCTGTACATCCGCCCCCTCTCCCCGTTGCGCATCGTTCGCTATGCGGCTCTTTGGCTCGCCTCGTTGCCCCGAGGCAGATTCCGAGCCCTCGCCTTGCATGATAGACGATGCCGGCCGAGTGTCTCGGCACCGGCCGTCCGCCGGCCAAGAAAAGATAACCAACTCGTCGGATCGCGTGGTTTCTTTGCTTTTCTCTCCGAAAAATGTAACTAACTCGTCGATCCGAGAGCATAGTTACATTTTCCAGCCGCGGCTTGGGAGGGTGCTGTTCATGGCATTGGAAATTCTGGGGCGGGACCCACTCGATGAGCTCGTCGAACAGACGCTGCAACGACTGTCGAAAGCTGAGCCGCCCCGACGAATCGAAACGGAACGGGTGGATATCAAGGAGGAGCCAGGCCGGCGAGGTTCCGGAGGAGCCATCCTGCCCGGTGAGGCGACCAACGAGAAAGCGGCAGACTATCTGGCGGAGGAAATGGCCTGCATGGCGAACACGGCGGGCGGCGGCGCACTCATCGTTGGTATCGCCGACGATGGTGCCCGCATCGGTACCCGACTCGATCCGGATCGGGTGCGTCATCGCATCTGGGAGCTCACATCGCAGCAGCTCACGGTCTCGGCCCGCGTCGCGAACCTCGATGGGTGCCGAATCCTGATTCTGACCTGCGTCGAGGCACTCCACCCCATCCGATATCGCGGGAAGCTGAAATGGCGCGGCGGTGCCAACTGCGTCGAGGTGGATCCCGTCATATGGCAGTCGAGGTTGCTGGAGCGGATCGGCTTCGACTGGTCGGATCAGCCTTCGGGCCGAACTCTGAACGAGGTGAGTCCGGCCGCCTGCGAGGTTGCCCGGCACTACCTGCGGGAATCCAGCGGTGAGGAGTCCGACACCAACTTGGCTGACGCCACCGACGCCGATCTTCTCCGTCGCCTGAATCTGGTCAAGGGTTCGCACCACCTCACCAATGCGGGGTCGCTGCTGTTCGTGGAAACCCCTTGGCCGGGTGTCGACTACGTTCGTCGCGACATGCCGGGGGGCGACAGCACTTTGCGCATCGAGGGGATCGGGCCTCTGCTCACGCAGGTGCATGATGTCGAACGGGCGGGAGAGGTGGCCAACCGCGTGACGTACACGGCCGAGGGCTTTGCCCGCGGCAGGATTCGATCCATCCCCTCCAGAACGCTACGAGAGGCGATCGTCAACGGGGTCGTCCACCGTGACTGGCTGTCGCCTCGGCCGACCACCATCGAGCATGTCGGTGACACGTTGACGGTGACTTCGCCCGGGGGCTTTCTGGGAGGCGTGACGCCCGAAAACATCATCACCCACCCGGCAACTCCCCGCTATCGAAGCCTTTCCGAGGCCGTGGCCGCTCTGGGCTTGGCCGAACGCGAAGGGATCGGGGTCGACAGGATGGTGCGGGACATGCTCGCCATCGGACGGCCCGCGCCGCTCATCTCCGAGATCGACGGCCCCTACGTCCGGGTCGTGCTGTTCGGTGGAAATCCGGATACCTCCATCGTCGCCTTGGTGGCCGCGCTCACCCCTGCTCGGGCGGGCGGTGTCGACTCGCTTCTGTTGATCGAGCATCTGACCCGGCACGGTTGGGTGGACGCGAACTCCGCAGCTCCGGTCCTGCAGCGGTCCTCCCCGATGGAAGCGGAGGAAGCGATCCGTCGGTTGGCGGATGCCCATCTGGACCCCGGCGATTCGATATCCGTGATTACACCGGTCCGAGGAGTCCCCGCTCACCACTCCCGGGCATTTCGTCTCTCCGATACGGCTCGGGAGCGACTCGCCCATCGGCTCGCTTCCCTCCGTGCTCCTGAAGGCCGTGAAGCGCTCATTCTGGACTGGAGCCGTGCCCGGGGACGTGTCTCTTCTACCGAGGCTGCCGATCTCACGGGACTCAGCATGGTCTCCGCTGGAAAGCTCCTGACTACGCTCGCCGATTCCGGCTTTCTAAAATGGAGCCGGCCCAAGCGAAAGGGCCGCGGTTTCTTCTACGTCCCCGTTAATCCTGCCGAATGATGGAGGCGCTTACCTGTCCCCTGAAGATCACGTTTTTCCCGATGAGAACCGTGCGCGGCGCATCGTGCACAAGCCGCTCCATTTGTCGAGCCGTATGCCAGTGTGGATCTGAGCACTGCTTTGGATTGGGGATTATATACGGTAGTGCCCACACATCGGATCAACCCGGTCACGGAACCGTCACCACGCCGACAGGTTTCAGGATTGTCCGCAACGCTTCCTCTGGTGTGACATCCGGGCAGAATTTCATGCGGATTCAGCAGTCTCCGAGAGGTCTCCCTCTAGAGCAAGCATCTCGGGTACCGTGGGCACTACCGCATATAATCCCCAACTCGAACGTCAGGTTGAGGATCGAGCGGCAGCCGTCGCTCATTACCTCGACATCGATCCGGGCTCCATGACCATCGACGATTTCAACCCGCTCCGAGGTCACATTCGTGACGCGTGCTCCGTGAGGCAGCAGGTTGGCCTCATTGATGAAGGTGAGTGCGGCATCCTGTATGGCTTCCGCTTCGCTGTCCCTTTCAAGCTTCTTTACCTGAAGGTCCTGAAGCCACCGCAGGCTCTCGCGCAGAGCAACGTCTTCACCGACCGCGCTGAGGTGTGATGCCAGTCGGGGATGGGATACGAAGAGCCGGTCGATCCGCGGGTCGCCACCGGCGAAACGGCGAAATGGTCCGAATGAAGCGGAGAACCATCCATAACCGTCTCCCCAGATGGTTCTCTTCGCGTAGCTTCCGGGGAACGAGAGCTCCACGGAATCGCCATTTTTCCTGTCTTCGTGGGTCGAAGCCGTGAAGTTCGCTCTCGCGGTAATCGGTCGCTTGCTGGTGCTCCCTTTTCCTGACCATCTGTCCTCATCATGTCCGCTGAAGGTCACCGCGACGTGGCCGGATGGCGGAGGGGGCTATCCGGCGGGGGCGGGCTCGAGGCGAAGCACGGCACCGAGGGGCGCGGGGGCGTCTGTCAAGAGGTAGAGGAGGCCGTCCGGCCCCGTCCGCACGTCGCGGATCCGCCCGTAGCGGTCCTCGAGGAGCCGCTCCTCGTGCACCACCCGCTCGCCGTCGAGGACGAGGCGGGCGAGAAGCCGGAACCGGAGGGCGCCGACGAAGAGGTTGCCGCGCCAGCCGGGGAACCGGTCTCCGTCGTAGACGGTGAGTCCGGATGGAGCGATGGAGGGAGTCCACTGGCGGACGGGCTGAGCCATGCCATCCCGGTGGGTGCCTTCCCCGACGGGCTCGCCCGACCCGTACTCACGCCCGTAGCTGATGACCGGCCAACCGTAGTTCACCCCGCGGCGCACGACGTTCACCTCGTCTCCGCCCCGGGGCCCGTGCTCGTGCGACCAGAGGAGGCCGGTCTCGGGTTCGAAGGCGAGGCCCTGCACGTTGCGGTTCCCGGTGGTGTACACCTCGGGGCGAGCCCCTTCGACGCCGAAGAAGGGGTTGTCGGGCGGAATGCCGCCGTCGTCGCGGATGCGGACGATGCTCCCCGCGTGGTCGCCCGGATCCTGGGCGCGATGCCGGTCCCCGCGGTCTCCGAGGGTGACGAAGAGATGCCCGTCCGGCGCGAACCGCAGCCGCGACCCGAAGTGGCGCCCGCTGCCCGACTTCGGGAGGGCGCGGAACAGCACCTCCACATCTTCGAGCCGTTGGCCGCGAAGCCGCCCGCGGGCGACCTCGGTGCCGGCGCGGCCCCACCGGCCCGCCGCGTAGCTGAGGTACACCCAGCCGTTCTCCCGAAACGCCGGGTGGAGGGCGACGTCGAGGAGGCCGCCCTGGCCGCTCGCGTGCACCCGCGGCACCCCGGCGACCGGCTCCGGGTCGAGCCGGCCCTCCGCGTTCACCGTGCGGAGCGAGCCCGAACGCTCGGTCACGAGCAACCGGCCGTCCGGCAGGAAGGCGAGGCCCCACGGATGGTCGAGCCCAATCGCGACCACCACCACCCGGAACGCGTGCTCCTCGGACGCGAACACCTCCGCTCGAACGGGGGGCGGCGCGACGGCGTCGGCTGCGGCAACCGCCGCCGCGAGGAGAGCCCCTTGCAGTCGACGTGCCCGCTTCGCGCCGCCCCCGGGAGCCGCGACGGTGAAGAATCTCCGGTTCACGAGGGAATGGGAACTTGTACCCATGGCTTGACCAACGTTCAGACGCTGTGGAGCGGTGGCCGTATCGGCGCGGTGTCGGGTTGCGTCTTCGGCCAATCCGACCGGCCAGGAGGCCAATGGTCTCTTGCGGGTCGGATGGGCGCGGCCTGATCCGACAACAAGCGATCCGCGCGCCTCTGTCAAGTCACGGATGCAAGCCCCAATGAAAAGGGGGGCGAGGCAGGCGCCTCGCCCCCCTTGGGTCACGCGTATCGCGTCAGCCCGCGCTCACTGGGCGAGGCAGGTGTCCGCGTTGTCCTGCGTGCAGACGTCGAGGCCGGTGTAGATCGGGTCGTCGACGGCCATGCCCTTCACGAGATCCCGCAGGATGAACATCCCCCGGTAGCCCATCTCGTACGGACGCTGGCCGACCTGGCCGTGGGAGAGCCCGTCCTTGAGCTGCGCCATCTGCATCGGCAGGGTGTCGGCGACGATGATCCAGAGGTCGCCCGAATCCATGCGCTCCTTGTAGGGCGCGACGGCCTGGCGATAGGCGTTGTCGTACCACTGGGTGAACGCGCCGGTCGAGATGAACACGTCGAGGTCCGGGTTCGCGGCGAGGATGTCGGTGAGACCCTGGACCGCCTTGTTGCCGTCGTCGTCCGTGATGAGCGGACACGCGCCGAGCTCGGTCCAGCCGTTCTCGCCGGCAAGCGTGTTGCCCGGAGGCGTCGTGTCGGACATGCCGCCGAGGGTGTCGCGGATCCCCTGGAGCCGCTCGTTGTGGTTGGCCGCCGCCGCGCCGCCGGTCTGGAGGCAGATGGAGCCGCCGTCCGGCTGAAGCGACAGCGCGATCTTCGCGAGGTTGACGCCGATGTCGTAGTTCTTCGTCCCGACGTAGGTCGCGCGCACCCCCTTGTCTTCCTCGAGGACGTCCGCGTCCCAGGTCATCACCGGGATCCCGGCGGCACTTGCCGCCTTCAGCACCTTGGCCATCGCCGGCGCGTTCGAGGGAGCGACCGCGATGCCGTCAACCCCCTGGCTGATGAGGTCCTGGACGATCTGGATCTGCTCGATCTCGGTGTGCTCGCTCGGCCCGATGTACACGCACTCGATGTCATCGGCCTCTTCCTGGGCCTTGTAGCAGCCGTCGCGGGCGAGGTCGAAGAACGGGTTGTTCATCGCCTTCGGCACGAGGGCGAGCTTGAGCTTCTCGTGGCTGTCCGCGAGGGCCGCTCCACTCGCGAGGGCGATGGCGGCGGTTACGGCTGCAATGAGGACTTTCCGCATGGAACTTCTCCTTGGGTTGGTGGTTGCAGGTTGGTGGGTGGAAGCGGGCCGCTTCGCCGGGCCGGATCAGGCACCGCGGTTCCGTAACCGCTCGAGGAGCACGGCGAGAATGATGAACAGACCGATGAAGAACTGCTGCCAGAGGGCGTCGATGCCGCCGAGGAGGAGCGAGTTGCGGATGAGCTCCATGAGGGCCGCGCCGATGGGCGCGCCGATCGCGTAGCCGATCCCGCCCATCAGGTTCGCGCCGCCGATGACCGAGGCCGCAATCACGTTGAGCTCGTAGGTGAGGCCGAGCGCATTGGTGACCGAGCCGAACCACCCGACCATGAGGAAGGCGGCGAGCCCCGCGCAACTCGACGAGACGACGTAGACGGAGACGATCACCCGTTCGACCGGGATGCCGGAGAGCTTGGCCGCCTCCGCGTTGCCGCCGACCGCGAACACCCAGCGCCCCCAGGTGGTGTAGCGGAACGCGAGCAGGAAGACGACGGTGAGCACGACGAGGACCCATACCGGGTTCGGGATCCCGAGGATGCTCTCGCCGCCGATCCACTCGAAGAGATCCTGGTCCGGACCGAACTGGTAGATCATCTTGTTGTTCGAGATGACCATGGCGATCGACCGGGCCATGGCGAGCATGCCGAGGGTGACCACGAAGGGCTGCATCCGAAGATACGCGATGAGCACTCCGTTGATGAGCCCCACAAGCACCGCCGTGCCCATGCACGCGGCGAACCCGGCCCCCACCGAATAGCCGGCCTGCATGGTAAGCCCTGCCGCGATGCCGGTGAGACCCATCAGGGAGCCGACCGAGAGGTCGATTCCCGCGGTGACGATCACCGCGGTCATGCCGAGGGCCATGATCCCGAAGAATGCGAAGTTGCGGGTGACGTTGTACATGTTCCGTTCGGTGAGGAACACGTCGGACACCATGGACATGACGATCCCGATGACGAGGATCGCGACCATCACCCAGAA
>JAAXGI010000149.1:368-6124 GCA_012267505.1 Gemmatimonadota bacterium | reverse complement strand
GTTCGAGAGCTACTCGGGTTCGATCATCGCGCCGGTCGCCCTGACCGCCTTCAGCCTGGGCCTGACCGCGGAGATGGCCGCCACCGAGTCCGTCGTGCAACTGCTGATGTTCCCCATGGCCATCGCCTTCGTCGGCATGATCGGGGCCATCATCGGCTCTTTCGCGGTGCGGGGCGGCGACAGCACCGACGTCAAGGCCCTGTCGAAGCAACTCCACCGGGGCACCACCGTGGCCATGGTCCTCACCGTCATCGGGACCCTCATCATGGGCTGGATCTTCTTCGGCGACGGCGACCTGTTCGAACGGTGGTACGGGCTGCCGCTGTCGGTGATCGGCGGGCTGGCCGCGGGCTGGGGCATCGGCAAGGTGGCCGAAATCTGGACCAGCGACCACTTCCCGCCGGTGCGGCGCATCGCCTCGCAGGCCGAGACCGGCCCGGCCACCACCGTGCTGTCGGGGGTGTCGGCCGGGATGGTGTCGGTGGCCGCGTCGGTCGGGCTGATCGCGGTCGGCGTGTTGATCGCCTACTGGGGCGGCCAGCAGACGCTGGGCGACAGCACCTTCGGCGGCGTGTACGGGATCGCGGTAGCCGCGGTGGGGATGCTGGCCACCACCGGGGTGGTGGTGTCGGTCGACGCCTACGGCCCCATCGCCGACAACGCGGGCGGGATCGCCGAGATGTCCGAGCTCGATCCGAGCGTGCGGGAGGTGACCGACGCGCTCGACTCGCTCGGCAACACCACGGCCGCCATCGCCAAGGGCTTCGCGGTCGGGTCGGCCGCGCTGACCGCACTGGCCTTGTTCAAGTCCTTCGAGGTGGCGCTGACCAACGCGGCCCTCGAACAGGGCAGGGTCTTCGAACTGAGCCTCGACATCGGTGCGGTGGACGTGTTCATCGGGCTGTTCCTCGGTGCGATGGTCCCGTTCCTGTTCGCGGCGCTCACCATCGAGGCCGTCGGGCGGGCGGCCGCCAAGATGATCGAGGAGGTGCGCCGCCAGTTCCGCGACATCCCGGGTCTGCGCGAGGGCACCCCCGGAGTGGAGCCGGACTCCGCGGCGTGCGTGGCCATCTCGACGCGGGGATCGCTGCGGGAGATGCTGGCGCCGGGAGCGCTGGCCGTGGTCGTGCCGCTCGTCATCGGGTTCATCGACGTGGACGCGCTGGGCGGCTTCCTGGCCGGAGCCCTGGTGACCGGCTTCGCGTTGGCCATCTTCATGGCCAACGCGGGCGGAGCCTGGGACAACGCCAAGAAGTACATCGAGGCCGGCGCCCACGGCGGCAAGGGCTCCGATCCCCACAAGGCCGCCGTGGTGGGCGACACCGTGGGCGATCCGTTCAAGGACACCTCGGGGCCTTCGCTGAACATCCTCATCAAGCTGATGAGCGTCGTTTCCCTCGTGCTCGCGCCCTGGTTTGTGAGGGTTCACGAACTCGACCTTGAGGGCCCGATCGCGGGTCTCATCGGTCTGTTCGAGCGCCTCCTCGGCTAGACTCGGTGCTCATCCTCGACGCGTCATGACACGAGACCCCACCTTCGAGAACGCTCTGGCGTTTGCGCAGGACCTTATCCGCATTCCCTCGCTCTCCGGTCAGGAGAGGGCGATGGCGGAACGGATCCGAACAGAGATGGACGCGCTGGGCTTCCGGGATGTTCGCATCGACGACGCCGGGAATGTCGTGGGCCGCATCCTGGGCAGTGGCGGCGCTCCACCCGTGCTTCTCAACTGCCATACAGACGTGGTGGCGGAGGGTGATCCTGCAGAGTGGGAACATCCTCCCGGCCTCTTCGACCTACTGGACGAGGCGTACGGCCAAGGCGCACACAGGGTCGAGGTCGAGTTCCACGCGAGCCAGGGATATCCGACGCACCTCTGGATCGACTACCACGAGAACATCGCCGACGAGGAGCTCGGCTTCACGCTGCTGAGCGAGGTCGAGCCGTCTGGGCGAGGGAGCGCCGCCGCCTCCGACTGACCCGGCCGGCTCCGCCGAATCCCCGGAGGGTCGGCCGTGATGGCGCGGACGCGTACCCGCCCGGCGTCCCGCGACGAGTCTCCCCTCAGCGGCCTTCGGTCAGGCTCCGATAGATGAGTCCCACGAAGCGATCTGTGCCCTCGGGATTCGTCTCCCAGGCCACGTCGTAGTCCGCGGTGGGGTTGGCCGCCACGGCCTCCTCCAGCGACTTCCCGTCGCGCACGAGTTCGGCCACCTTGTGCCGGACCGTGCTGAGCATCTCGCGGTACGTCGCCAGGTCTTCCCGCGTCGCGAGTTCGCCGTGGCCCGGAATGATCTGCGTGCCCGAGCCGGCCATCCGCAGCACGAGATCGGCGCTCGCGATCACGCCGTCGATGTTGCCCCCGGAGTCCACATCGATGAAGGGATAGCGGCCGTTGAAGTACGTGTCGCCCATGTGGAAGACGTCGGCCCCGACGTAGTGGACGATCGCATCGCCGTCGGTGTGTGCATGCTCCACGTGGAAGGCGTGAATGGTCTCGCCGTTCCAGTGGAGAGTGATCGACTCGTCGAACGTGACCACGGGCAGCGCCGCCTCGGGCGCCTGCTGGCTGCGCCCCACCAGATCGGCGAAATCGGCCGGGTTCATCCGCTTGTACACGTTGTCGTGCGCCACGATGAGGGCTCCCTCCCCGCCGAAGTTCTCGTTCCCTCCGGTGTGATCGCCGTGCCAGTGGGTGTTCAGGACCCACTCGACGGCCTGGTCCGTCACTTCGGCGATGGCGGCCTTGATCTTCTCGGTGAGTGGGGCGTACTGGTCGTCGACGATGAACGCTCCGTCCTCTCCCACCGAGAGGCCGATGTTGCCGCCGCTGCCCACGAGCATGTAGATCCCGCCGCCGAGCGGGACGGTGCGGATCTCGACGGCGTCGAAGTCGGTCTGGCCCACGAGCGGCGTCGCCCAGAGCAGGGACGCAATCAGGGATGCGCCGTAGAACGTGCGTGCGGACATGGGGACCTCCAGGCTGGCTCGGACGGGTGCGGTCGGAACACGGTGCAACCTAGACCCGGGCCCGCCGGGCCGTCCACTGGGGCTCGCGGGGGTGAGTTCCAGCTACGGCCGGGACACACAACCAGCACAACGACAACATCGTATCTGTCCCGCAGTTCCTGCCAAAGCTCCTCCACGCGCCCGGACGGCTCTCATGTCGCGTTGGTGCTCGCCCACGAGACGGGACACCGGACCGGAGCCGTACATCATCTGCGATGGTCCGACATCGATCTGGAAGGCAGGACCATCCGGCGGCGTGCCGATCACGAGAAGACCAGCTACGAGCACAGGACGCCGGTGACCGACGAGGCAGTTGCTGCGTTGGAGGAGGCGCGGAGTAACGCCACGGAGCTTGGGGAAGCCCCGGTGTTGCCTGCGGCGAAGGATGCCTCTCGGGGTGTGAGCCGCTGGCTGTTGCACCATCGGTGGGAGAGGACCGAGCAGCTCGCCGGCCTGGAGCCGAAGCGGGGAAGGGGCTGGCACTCGCTCAGGCGGAAATTCGCATCGGACCTCATGGACCAACCGCTCAAGGCGCTTTGCGAGCTCGGCGGCTGGAAGGATGCCCAGACCGTGCTACGCTACTACCAGCGGGCTGACGAGGGCCAGCTCAGGCAGGTGCTCACGAACCGCCGGAGAGTTCGCACCTGATCCCAGTTGGCGGGAGTCAATTGGCGGGACCCTGGGCAGACAGGTCGCTGCGGCAACCGGTCGAGCACATTCCTCATCTTGTGGTTCCAGCACCGTTGCTTGCCCGCCTCAGGCCATACCTGCCGTACTGCGCCCCAGATCGCCGCGTTACCGTCCGCCATCAGAAGCCGGAGCGCCTCGATGCCGCGTGCCTTCAGATCCCGCGACACCTCGGACCAGGACTCGACCGACCCTCGGTAGCCCGATCTCAGGGCCAACACCTCCTTCGTCCCGTCTCGCATCGCGCCCAGCACCACCAGCAGCGCCGCCTTGTCCCGCTCGAGCCCTGCCTTCACGGTAGATCCCGTCCGCCCATACGTAGACGACCTCACGGCCCTCCAGGCGACGCCGCAGTCCGTCGTACAAGCTACGGATCGTCGAAGAAGCGGACCGGTGCACGGAGCCCGGACGAGTGGGCTGCCTACGTCTAGAGGTCGATATTGACGCCGATCGGGCAGTGGTCGGAGCCCCGTTCGTCAGGCCAGATGAAGGCATCGTGGGTTCGCTTCATCGCGGTCGGTGACACGAGAACGTAGTCGATCCGCCATCCCACGTTCCGCTCACGGGCGCCGCCCCATTGCCGCCACCAGGTGTAATGGCCGGGCTCGTCAGGATGCAGGGCGCGAAAGGTGTCCACCCAGCCCGCTCCGAGCCAGCGGTCTAGCTCGGCCCGCTCCTCGGGGAGGAATCCGCTGTTCTTGACATTGGACTTCGGGCGGGCGAGGTCGATCTCGCGGTGGGCAGTGTTGTAATCTCCGATCACGAGCACCGGGTACCGGCGCCGTAACTGCTGTACCCGGCCGAATACCGCACCATAGAAGTCGAGCTTGTAGGTGACTCGGCTGTTGTCGCGGTCCTTTCCGCTTCCCTTGGGGAAATAGCCGTTGACAACTGCGAACCGCCCGCGGCCGGTCCGGAAGTGGGCAGCGATGAACCGACCCTCGACGTCGAACCGTGGTTCTCCAAGGGCGGTCTCCACCCGCTCGGGCTCAAGCTTCGAGTAGATGCCGACACCACTGTATCCCCGACGCTCGGCTACCGCGAACGTCGCGTGCCAGTTGGGCGGTGTGCGCGCGGCCAGAGGGATCTCCTCGGGCAGTGCGCGGACCTCTTGAATGCCGACGATGTCGGCTTCAGACCGGTCCAAGAAGTCCACGAATCCGCGCCGCACACAAGCGCGAATCCCGTTTACGTTCCAGCTCACGACCCGTATCAAATCTCACCTCCGCCACGGTGGAGGCCAGGGCGCCCTTTCCCGCCTCCGGTGGAAATCCGGTGCACGACTTCATCGCCTACGACGATCCGACACTCCACGCCGTGATCCGCGTCTGGTACTACGCGGCGCCCGCCGTCGCGGTGCGCCTCGCCAGCAGCTTGGCCCTCTCGGCCTGGAGAGTCTGACTCCGGCCGCGGGTGTTGCGGGCGCGACCGATCTCAGTCTTACCACGCCGTGCGTCCCACAGGCCGGCATGACACCAATCCGCGCCATCATCCCGGCTTGGCCGAAAGGCTACGCGAGGTTCCGATCGTCCCGACAATGGCCCCCGCGATCCTGCCGTATTCCTGCTCTCCCAGCGACACCATTCGCCCCTCGACCGTTACAGCAGTGCGGACCGAGTTGGCGATGAAGCACTCTTCATGCGCGATCTCGTGGAGCTTCGCGAACGCCTCTGGAGACGGTGCCTGGGAGTCGAGGGAGACCTCGGGGCGGAGCACCACACGAGCGACCGTCATCTTGCCATCCGCGTTTCTTCCCATGAAGCCTGTGGCCGCATTGACGTGCCCCCAGGTTGGGTACCACACCCTATGTTAGACATTGAGCCATCGGAGGTCCCAGGAGTTGGGGCATTCTAAGAAACCAAGGCCGGTGACCGAAGAGGCAGTCGCCGCGTTGGAGGAGGTGCGGAGTAAGGCCACGGGTCTCGGGGAAGCCCCGGTGTTGCCCGCGGCGAAGGATCCCTCCGCGGGTGTGAGCCGCTGGCTGTTGCACCACCGGTGGGAGAGGGGCCGAGAAGCTCGCCGGCCTGGAGCCGAAGCGGGGAAGGGGCTGGCACTCGCTCAGG
>JAAXGI010000149.1:0-323 GCA_012267505.1 Gemmatimonadota bacterium | reverse complement strand
GGAATACATCGGACGGAACGGGATAGCGGCGGACGAAGTTTCCGGGCGCAAGGGAAGAGAGGCACGTTGAACCGAGAAATCTCCCGCCGCGCCAAGCGGCTGCCGAGATAGCTTCGTCGTCACTTCGCGAACCTGGGTCGCTGAACCGGATCGAACATCAAACAGGGGTCGGTATCCGTTCGACGTGGATCCGCCCGGCGTTCTTCATGGCCTGCGCCAAGTCGTAGGCCGACTGAAGGCGATACCAGGTCTCAGCCCCGCCTCCGAACGCTTTGTCTAGGCGGATCGCCATCTCGGGAGAGATGCCCGAACGGCAGTTGACG
>JAAXGI010000202.1 GCA_012267505.1 Gemmatimonadota bacterium | reverse complement strand
GCAGTACCCCTTCCAGGACGAGCGCTTCGAACCGGACGGCACCCCGCGCGAGCACCCGTTCAATCGGGAAGAGTACCGCGGCGCGAAGCTCCTCTTCGTGAACGAGAACTTCGGCTGCGGATCGAGCCGCGAGCACGCTCCGCAGTGCCTGCGCCAGTGGGGCATCGAGGCGGTGGTCGGGATCTCGTTCGGCGAGATCTTCGCCGGAAACTGCGAGATGATCGGAGTACCTGCGGTGCGGGCACGGGCGGACGACATCACCCGGCTTCAGGCCGCGGCCGACTCCGATCCGTCCGTCGAGTTCACCCTCGACCTCGATGCGATGCAGCTCACCGGCGGGAACCTGGAGGTCGAGGTGGAGATGCCAGAGAACCGGCGTCGGGCCCTCCTCCAGGGGCACTGGGACAGCACCGGGATCCTCGTCGGCAACGCGCAAGGAGTGCGCGAGGTCTACGAGCGGCTCCCCTACACGAGCGGCTACCGCTAGCGAGGCTTCGCCCCGGAGCGACAAGGCCCGTGTGCTCCTTCGGATGGCTTGGCGAGCAACCGGTTCGCTGGGAGCGCGGGCTTCCAGGAGGCCTCGCAGAAAACCTGACTCAACTGTAGAGGCGACGGCACTTCAAGGAGCCTGGACCGACCGTACGAACCGCCGTGCAACCCTCGGACCGGGGTTCCCGGTGACGGGTTGCGGGAGGCGCTCGTGATCGCCGCGCAGGGGACCCTCGGCACCGGCAACGTCCGGCCCCTCTCGTCCCTCCCCCGGGAGATCCGCGAGGTGGAGCACGCGTGGATCCCGCTCGCGGACGGCACTCGCCTCGCCTGCCGCTACTGGCTTCCGGTCGATGCGGAGGAGCGCCCGGTCCCGGCGATCCTCGAGTACATCCCGTATGGCAAGCGTGACGGCACGTCCGCCCGCGACGAGGCGATGCACCCTTGGCTCGCGGGTCACGGCTACTGCGCGATCCGGGTGGACATGCGGGGGAGCGGGGAATCCGATGGCCTCCTCTGCGGCGAGTACCTCGAGCAGGAGCAGGACGACGCGGTCGAGGTCATCGCGTGGCTCGCGGCCCGGCCCTGGTGCTCGGGGGCGGTCGGAATGGTCGGCAAGAGCTGGGGAGGCTTCAACGCCCTCCAGGTCGCGGCGCGCCGTCCCCCGGCTCTCAAGGCCGTCATCACCGTGTGCTCGACGGACGACCGCTACGCGGACGACATCCACACCATGGGCGGCTGCCAGTTGCTGGAGAACCCGAGCTGGGCGTTCACCATGCTCGGCCACAACGCCCGTCCGCCGGACCCACAGCTCGTCGGCCCGGGCTGGCGCGAGACCTGGATGCGGCGGCTCGAGAACGACACGCCCTGGATCCTCGAATGGCTGCGGCACCCGCGCCGGGACGCGTTCTGGAAGCATGGGTCGGTCTGCGAGGACTACTCCACGATCGCGTGTCCGGTATTCGTGGTGGGCGGCTGGCTGGACCCCTACACGAACCCGGTGTTCCGGCTGATGGAGCACCTCGACGTGCCGCGCAAGGCTCTGGTCGGCCCGTGGGGCCACCAGTACCCGCACCAGGCGAGGCCGGGGCCGGCGGTCGGCTTCCTCAAGGAGAGCCTGCGGTGGTGGGATCGGTGGCTCAAGGGGCACGAGGAAAGGGAGGAAGAGCCCGGCCTCCTCGCCGACGAACCGATGATCCGGGCCTGGATGCACGACGGTGCCCCGCCTGCCGCGGTCCAGGAGCAGGCGCGAGGCGGCTGGGTGGGGGAGGAGGCGTGGCCAAGCCCCCGGGTCCGGGAGCGGATCTGGCACCTCGACCCCAAGGGACTCCAGGACGTGCCAGGGCCCACCGAGCCGCTCGAGGTGGCGTCGCCAGCCACCGTCGGCAGGACGAACCCCATCTGGCTGAAGAGCGGGGCCGGGGGCCCGGAATGCCCGCTCGACCAGCGGCCGGACGATGCGGTCTCGCTCTGTTTCGACTCCGCACCGCTCGCCGAGCCGCTCGCGTTCTTCGGCACCCCGGCGGTGACCCTGGAGGTGGCGAGCGACCGTCCCGTCGCCCAGGTGAGCGCACGACTCTCGGAGGTGCGGCCGGACGGGGCGGTCGCCCTCGTCAGCTTCGGCATCCTCAACCTCACCCACGACGAGGCGCACGAGCGGGTGACGCCGCTCGTGCCGGGCGTGCCGGTCGCCGTCCGCCTCCGGCTCAACGACAACGCCCACCGTTTCGCGACGGGGAGCCGGATCCGGGTCGCGATCGCGACCGGCCTCTGGCCGATCGCCTGGCCCGCCCCCGAGCCGGCGACCCTCTCGGTCACCACGGGACGCTCGACGCTCACCCTGCCCGTTCGCCCCGATCGGGCGGAAGACGCCGGCCTCCGGGAGCTTCCGTCTCCCGCGAGCACGCCGCTCGCCCCGCGCACGGCGCTCCGGCCGGCGGCCCCGGTGGTGGCCCGCATGGAGGAGGACCTCGCGACCGGGGAGCTCGCGTTCGTGCATGCCGAGGACGGCGGAACGACCCGGCTCGATGCGAACGGCTGGACCTACGGCAACCTCATCCGGCGGCGTTTCGCCATCCGCCCCGACGACCCGCAAAGCGCGAGCGTCGAGCTCGAAGGCGAGGACACGTACGGGCGGCCCGGTGCACTCGACATCCGAATCCGGACCTGGATGCGGATGACCTCGGACGCGGCGAGCTTCCGCGTCCACGCACGTCTCGAGGCCGACGAGGACGGCCGCCGCGTGTTCGCCCGCAGTTGGAGCGAGACGATCCCCCGCGACGGCGTCTGACCGGCGGGCAACCCGTCAACCGGACGGTCGCCCGGCTCGGGGCCACCCCGCGCCTTTTTCACACCCCGTGCGACCCGCGTCTCGCCGGCAAAGGCCCCCGTTGGCAGTGGCGCACCGGTAGGGGATACCATCGTCCGCCGGTTGACGCTGGATGGCAACGAGGGACCGAGCCGATGATCAAGGGCGTGCACACGATGTTCTATTCGTCGGAGCCGGAGGCGCTCCGGGCGTTCCTGCGCGACAAGCTTGGTTTCGCCTCGTATACCGATGTCGGCGAGGGTTGGCTCATCTTCGACCTGCCGGAGGCGGACATGGGTGTGCATCCGTCCGACGAGTGCGGCGGGCACGGCCTGCCGGCCGGAACCCACGACGTCTCCTTCTACTGCGACGATCTCCGGGCCACGGTCGCGGAGCTCGAGGGACGGGGCGTCGAGTTCGACGGCGACGTGGTGGATGCCGGATTCGGCCTCATGACCCACTTCAGGATGCCGGGCGGCGTGCGCGTGATGCTCTACCAACCCCACTACCGGAAAGGCGTCGGTTGAAGCGACACGCGGAACTCCCCTCGCCATCGGTGACGCAGGGAGCGACAATCTTCTCCGTCTCCTTCTCTCCGCACTCCTGTCTGCATCGGTTCGGAGGAACGGCATGACCCCTCCCGGATCCAACACCCGGGAGTTCCTGCGCGAGCAGCTACCCGTTATCGCAAGTCTCGTCGTCCTTGGGATCGTCGCGGCTTTTGTGCAGCACGGATTTCTTCCCGGCGGGGACGCGGCGTTTCCACTTGCCGGAGTACGCGTGCCGTTGTGGCACCTGTTCTGGATGGGATTCTGGACCGGGTACACGATGGCGCTGGTCGGGGAAGCCGCCGGAATCTTCGCGCTTCCCTATTCGATGTCGGTTCTCCAATTCTCCAGTTTGCATGTAACGCCGACCATCCAGCTCGTCACCTTTCTCAATCCCTTGGGAGCGCTGTTCGGCTTCCGGCGCAATCGGCAGTGGCACCTTGGCTTCGCCTTATGGGCCTGCTTCGGCGGGGTGGCCGGCGGACTGGTCGGTCCCTTCGTGCGGCTGGAGCTGCTGTCGGACGCCGAACCGTTTCGCCTTGCGGTGGGAGTCGCGCTCGCAGTTGCGGGGATTCATCTGTGCACGGCCGCGTGGCGCGGCTTCTCCGCTCGCCGGAGACCGGAAGGGATCGAGCGCAAGTTCGCGCAAGAAGCGGCGGCCCGGAAGGCGGCAGGGCTCTCCCCGGCGGGGATCCCTTCCGGAGTGGGCATCGAGACGGTGGCGCATGCGGGCGGAAAGCTGACCATTGGCTACTGGGGCGAGTCCTGGACCGTGGACCTGCGCTTCCTGTTTGTCACCGGCTTCCTGGTGGGCACGGTCTCGGCCGCGCTCGGGGTCGGGGGCGGGTTTCTCCTCGTGCCGATCCTTTCGATCTGCTACGGGCTGCCAATGTATGTGCTCGTTGCGGCGACGATCCCCTACGTGATCGTGCTGTCCGCCATCTCGTTGCTGACCTACGGAGTCATCGTCCCTGCGGTCACCGATGTCATGATCCCGCCCGAGTGGACCTGGGGACTGTTGGTGGCGGCGGGAGGCGTTCTTGGGTCGTGGTGCGCCGCGAAGACCCAACGCTACGTGCCCGAGCACTTTCTCAAGCTCATGCTGGGCGGAGTCACCGGTCTGGCGGGCGCGCTCTACGTCGTGAGCTTCTTCGTTTCTCTCCCCTTCCGCCTGTAGTCGAGGGAGTCCCGAGCGCCGCAATGTCCAATCGACTTCTGCCCTATCTTCCGTTCATCGTGCTGGGAATCGCGGTCGTAGTGGCGGTCGTCCACATTCACGCCTATTGGTGAGCGGACCGGCGCGTTCTCCCTACACTCCATCGTCCCGGTGTGACGTTTTCCGCGCCGAGCTCGCGGCGCCGCAAGCCGGCCATATGCGTCTGCCGAGCCATGGACTCGGGTGCCGGTTGGCGGTACCCGGCCGAACACCCTGCCGGCGCAGCGTGGAGCCACATGCGCGATGGACGCGGCGCAGCCGGCGGCTGACCGCCGGGAGTGAATGTCAAGCAGTTGACAGACTGGCGCGGTTGGCCGGTCAATATTCCCGGCAAGAATTTCGCGCGGGCGGTCGGACCGCGTTACTGTGTTTCGGGCGCCAGCGCCCCGCTGCGTAGGGAGTTGCCCAGTGCTGATCAAGTCCATGGCGGGGGATTTCGAAATCTCCATTGCGGGCTTCGAGACGGAAGGCCGACACTTGGTGATGATCGGAAAGATGGGCGTATGGGACGCGAGAACCTACTTCGCACCGAGCGACCTGTTCGCCCTTCTCGCCAAGCTGCTGAGCCCCGCCGTGCTCCTGTACCTGGTGCGTCTTCCCTATCTGCTGGTGCGAGAGAAGTCACGCGAGTCCAAGGGCAGCCGAGGAGCGGGAGATGAGTGACGAAAAAACTCCTTATGGAATGCGACCTGAAGTCGAGGCGGCCTGGAACTTCCCGCTGTTCGAAGCGTTGATGGGTCGTCGATCGCGGCGTTTCGGCTTCGGCATGGAACTGAGTCACGGACCCTTCGTGTATCGATCCGACAAGGAGCCCCTTCCCCTCACCGAAGAGGAGACCGCGATCCTGGTGGCCGCGGCAACGGGGGTGACCGGCGCAATCCTCTGCGAAGGCGATACCCAGGGAGGCATGGTCAAGTCGGTTGGCCGAACCCATCCGAGCGCGGTCGGGGCGCACCGCACGGTTCTCTTCTTCACCAACGATGACGGCTTGTTCCTGTATCAGGGAACGAAACAGAAGATGTCGAAGATGAAGGAGTACGAGACGGTAGAAGACCGGAACAAGGTCATGGGCTTCTACGACGAGTACACGGTCAAGCTCGGCGACGGCCGTTTCGATCTGCCCCGGTCCGAGCCCGGGTTGTTCGCCCACAACCTCTGGGTCACGAACCAGCCGGGCACGACTCTCTTCATGCCGGTGACGGACGTGAGCCAGGACCTGATTCGGCTCATGGTGAACATGTGCGATGCGAGTGGAGGGGCGCGCTACACGAGGGGCGGCGGGTACTTCATCGTCGACGAGCGCAAGGGAATGCGGCCGGCCGGGTGCGAGAAGTGGGCCCGCAACGGCCTTCTCGACCGCGGCAAGCCGCTGCCCCTCGGGCGCCTCGAGAAGATCATCGTGAGCTGGCTCTGCGCGGAGGGCGCGATGATGGGAACCCTGATGCAGCTCGCGATGGCCGCGACCGGGATCGGGGGCTGGATGCACGGCGGGTTCACCCCTCTCGTGGTGATGGGCGGCACGCCGCTCTGCAAGGGTCTTGGATTCCGTTTCGTGACCTCCAAGGAAGACCCGCTTC
>JAAXGI010000051.1 GCA_012267505.1 Gemmatimonadota bacterium | reverse complement strand
CCCACCGCCAGGGCCTCGTCGACCTCGCTCGCCGTCATCGCCGGGCCCGCCGCGAGATCGTCCGTTCCCGCGCGGACCTTCCGGTGCTCGATCCCGTCCAGCCCCTGGAGGTCGGCCGCCACACCCACGTCAACCACCCGCACCCGGGCGCCGCACGCCCGGGTGAGCACGTTGATCGCCGCACCGCCAGCGGAGAGGTTCGCGCACATCTGCGCCGTGACCTCGGCCGGATACGCCGACACGCCCCGCACGGCGACCCCGTGATCCGCCGCGAAGACGAGCACCACCGCGTCATGGAGGGGAGGCGGCGGATCCCCGAGGACCATGCCCACCTGGAGCGCCAGCTCCTCGAGGCGGCCGAGGCTGCCCGGTGGCTTGGTCAGCGCGTCGAGGTGCGCCCGGACCGCCGCGGGGTCTCCCGTGGGAGTTGCGACAGCCAGCCGAGCGATCTCCCTCTCTGGAGATGGGGCAGAGGTGTGCACGGACGGCTCAGCAGGTGTTCACGGACGGCCCGCACGCCGCCAGAGATGGAGGCCGCTCGATGCGGCGGCGGCGCCATCGGGCGGAGGGCGGAAGCGAGCCGGACGCGAGGGTGACACCCCTGGCGGGGGACCGGCGGGATCTGCCGGGATCAATCGGCGTGGCGCGCCGTGGAGCTGCGCCACGCTCCGCGTTGGCAGCTGGCGGCCCCGCACAGCATGGCGGGAGCCGTCATCCGCGCCCTGGCATGGCTTGGCCCGCATGAGGTCGAGGACAGCCTCGACTCGGTCCTGCCCAGGCTCACCCGGGAAGACCTCGACGAGCTTGCAGCCGCACGAGCCGTCATGCCCCGGTGGATGGCAGAGCCGCTGAGCGCCCGTCTCGCAGATGGGTGAGACACCGTTTCAGCATCTCTCGGTCGAAGAGCGGCGCCCGAGCCCGAAATGGCAGGCCCGCCGCTGGATCACGCGATGGGGGGATCCCAGGCCCGCAGATTCACTCCCACCCACGCACTACGGACCCTCGAGCGGCAGGCCGGCCAAGCTCCAGGCCCTGAAGCCGCCGATCAGGTTGTACACACTCGTGTATCCGAGCCGTACCAGTGCGGCGGCAGCGTTTTCACTCATGGGGCCCGTCCTGCAATACAGCACGATCGTCGCATCCCTGTCGGCCGGAAGTTGGTCGAGGTTGGCTTCGATCTCGTTGAAGGGAATGGACTCGTCCGTGCCGGGGATGTTGCCCCCGAAGGGAATGTGCACGTTGACCAGCGGGAAGTCATCGTCGTCTTCGAGCATCGCCTGAAGCTCTGGCACCACGATGTCCCTGTACTCGCCCCCCTCGACGGGAACGCTCTGGCCGAAGGTCCGTGTCGCCCCGTCTTGCTGGGCCTCGCCCACGGAGTTCCCGAGGATAACCCACACCAGAGCAAATGCAGCGACTCTCAGCAGTCTCATGATGCCTTCTCCTTAGTCCCGGTCGCGTGTGAGGACGATGCGCCACTCCGATCCACCCACTTCCTCGACCGCTGTCGTGAAGCCGAGCCGGGCGGCCTGGGTGGGAATCGTCTCGAGGGTGGGCGGGTGGTCGGTGACGACCTCCAGCGTTCGTTCGTCCGTCGAGAGCTTCTTGAGTGCGCTCACCGTGCGCATCATCGGGTATGGGCAGATTTCGCCCCTGACGTCCAGTGTTTGTGCCATCTTCGTTCGCATCCTCGATCTGTCTCTCTCCAGTCGCCTACCTCATGCGATTCTCCGAATCATGTGCGTGCCCATCCAGGCACCCAGCCCCAGGAACGCCGCAAACAGCCAGCCGTTGATCGCGAGCGAGGGGATCCCGGAGAAGAACGCTCCGATTGTACACCCCATCGCGATCCCGGAGCCGTAGCCCATCACGACCCCTCCGCCGAGGGACTGAGCGTACCGTACCGGCCGCTTCGGGACTCGCAGCTTGAACTCTCCAGCCCCGAGTGCGGCCGCAAAGGAACCGAGCCACATCCCGCCCACCATGAAGGTCATGTGGTCGAGAACGCCGGTCCACGGCACGAGCACACAGCCCGGCAGTGAACCCACGCCTTCGGGGGGCGGTGGCGTGGCGCCGAAGAACCCGGCCAAGCCAACCGTCAATCGACCAACCTCGCCGGTGAACCCCCACGGCTCCTGCGCGGTGAAGAGCAGCGCGTTCAGCCCGCCCAGCACAGCGCCCGCGGTCACGACCGGCCAGCCACGGACGAACACCGTTCGCCCGAGCGCCCTCAGGTCGTCGGCCACGCCCTCCGAGACCTCGGGCTCCGAACGCGGACCCGGCACCACCATACCGGCGCGGTGCTCGAGTCGGATCACCCAGACGAATGCGGCTCCCAGCGCGAGCAACGTCACGACCAGCGCCCCCGAATGGCCGAGATGGCGCGGCAGCCAGAGTCGGGCGCCGGTCGATATCGACGATTCCCACCACCAGTTCCAGGTGTAGGCCGATACCAGCAACCCGGCCATGACTCCGGCGAAGGCAACCCACGATGCGACGTATCCCTCGCCCATCCGATAGAGGCTCCCGGAAACACATCCGCCCGCGAGCACCATGCCCACACCGAACAGGATCCCGCCCAGCGCGGTGTGCACGCCGATGGGCAGGACGTTCGCCGAGGGCGGATCGAAGCCCATGGTGGTTACCGGTACCTGGCGGGCCATGACGATCCCGAAGCCCACCGATGCGACCGCGAGCCCGAGCAGCACCCCCTTCATGGTGCGGCCGTGGCCGAGCAAGAAGAGGTCGCGGAAGGCCGACGCGAAGCAGAACCGACCGCGCTGCAGTACGAACCCGAATGCGAGACCGAACACCCAGAACATGGAGTACTGTGGGTCGAATCCGCGGGCCAGGAGGAAGATGATGGCGGCCAGTCCCCACGCCGAGACCGCACGCCACGCGTTCGGCGAAGGCCCGCCCACCCCGGGCGTCTCAGCCCGAACTCGCGCGGCGTCAGTGACCATCGACACCCTCGGCTGTCATCGACCACTCCTGCCACGAGCCGTCATAGAGGCGCACCCGCGTGAAACCCGCGTTCCGCAGCGCAAGATAGGTATGAGCAGCCCGCATCCCCGTACCACAGTAGACCGTGACTTCGTCGGACGGATCGAGCCCGAGCTCACCCCACTCGGCGCGTAGCTCATCGGGGTCTCGCGAAACATCCCAGGAACCCGCGGGGACGGCGTTGAACCAGTCCCAGGAAACGGCTCCCGGCAGGTGCCCCTCGTCGAACTCGGCCGGGGTGCGGGTGTCGAGGAGCACCGTGTCGTCGACGCCGATACGTCCGGCTATCCAACTGGTGGCGGCGTACACGTGTGCCTGGGGCCTCGCCTCGAACCGGCTGGGGGTGACGGACTCCTTTCCCCCTGAGGCTGCTCCACCCTCGTCCCGCCAGCGATCCCAGCCTCCGTTCAGCACGGCGACCTCCGCATGGCCGTAGTAGTGCGACGCCCAGAGGAGCCGGGCGGCCGCGAGTCCCCACTGATCGTCGTACGCCACGATCGTATCCCCGTTCGAGATGCCTCGTTCAGCCATGATGCGGCTGAACTCTCCGGGGGAAACCAGCATGCTGTCGCAGCCGCCGACCCTCGACCCGAGCTCGACGAGATCCAGATGCAGCGCACCGGGAATGTGGCCGCTCTCATATGCGGCCGCGTCCCGGAGATCGACTGTGCGGAGGCCGGGATGTCCCAACCGTTCTGCCAGCCACGACGGGTCGACCAGCAGGCCCGGCAGATCCAGAACCACTGCCTCTGGCCGTCCTCGCTCGGTCTTGGAACGCACGTCGTCCGCCCCCTCATCAGGCAGTCGTGACGGTCTAACCTGGCGTGGGCAGGTCCGCGGAGAGATGGGGCTTGTCCTCACCCGCGCCGGGTGTCCCTCGATCCATCGCCGGGTGATACGGCTTGTATCACCGGGAACGAGCTGCGATCAGGACCTGCAGCGGCGGGAGAGCCGCTCGGACGCCATGTGGATCTGCGTCGCAGCCGCGATACCCGCGGACACGTCGTACCGGATCGTCCTCTGCGGCAGTTTCCGCCCTGCTACAGCTGCGGCCCGGCTCCGGGCTCAGCGCACCGCGCTCTCGTCGATCCAGGGCGTGCCGATGAGCAGCGCCGGATCAGCGTCCGGCTTCGGGACGAACTTCTGCGTCCGCCCGTACTGGTTGTCTCCCCCGTAGAGGTTCCCGTCGCTGTCGACCGAGAAGGTGTGGACCTCCAGGTAGCCGTCCGGGAGGTCGCGCGGAACGAGCCAGGTGTAGAGGATGTTCCCCTCGAAGTCGAACTTGACGAACCGGAGCGGCCGGAGATCGGTGATCCAGATGTGGTCGTCGCCGACGATGATGTCGAGGGTCAGGGTCAGCCCCCCCCAGACGTCGACGAACTCGACCTCGGCCGGATCGTCGGTGGTCCGGAAGACGTTGACCCGCCCACCCGAGCGGTCGAGCGCGAAGATGAGCCCGTCGGGCCCGATGCCGAGCGCGTGGATCCCGTTGAACTGGCCCGGACCGTCGCCGAAGCCGCCGAACTCCGAAATGTAGCCTCCATGCTCGTCGAGTATGATGATCCGGTGGTTGTCGAGCCCGTCCGCCACGAGGACCCGCCCGTCGGGGAGGAAGGCGACGTCCTGGGGCCGGCCGAAGTGCGACTCGTCGTCCCCCGCCACGCCCTTCTCACCGAGCGTCATGAGGTGCTCGCTCCCGTCGTTGGAGAAGACGTAGATCTGGTGGAAGGTCTCATGCACCACCCACACCCGCCTCTCCGGGTCGTAGGGGTTGATCCGGATCCGGTGGGGACCGGGGCCGTCCGACCCCTCGCAGAGGTGATCCCACTGGGTCCACCGCTCCTGGACCTCCCCATCGCCGTTCAGGGTGTAGATGCAGTTCTGCCAGACGCGGCGCTCGGTGTCCTGGAGCACATTGATGCCGATGGACCCGGCGTAGCCGGCGAACTCCGGGGGCACGGGATTCGGCAGCCGCGTCTCCCCGCGCTGGAGGATGAAGATCCGGTCCGGCGATTCCGCGAAGACGCCGGAATTGCCGCCGAACGCATACCCCGGCTCGGCGAACGGCATATGCCACCCTGTAACCACATCGTAGGGGCTGGGGCCGACGGTGCTCAGGTCCACCTCCTGGGCCGCGAGCGCGTACCCGGGGAGGACCAGCGAGGCTAGGGCGAGGGCGGTGACACCGCGTCCGGTCAGCTTGGTCATGTCCATCTACCGTTAGTTCAGGCGAAACACGTACATCGCGTTGTGCCGGTTGCCCGGCGGAATGCGGATCTCGGGTGCGAGGAATCGCGAGACGTTCCACGGACTCCCGCCGATGACGCCGGTCGGAACCGCGATGTACTGCACCCCGTCGACCTCATAGGAGATCGGGTACCCCTGCACGGCCGTCGCGAGCCGCGTCTCCCAGAGCGACTCGCCGGTGGCCACATCGTAGGCGCGAATCCAGCGGTCGTAGTCGCCCATGAAGACGAGGCCGCCCCCGGTCGTCAGCGCCGACGTGAGGAAGGGCGCCCGCTGCTCGACGCTCCATACCTCCTCCATCGTCTCCACATGGTAGGCCCCGAGCTTCCCGAGATTGCCCTCGGTGTCCGGCATCTCCCACCATACCCGGCTTGCGCCGGCGGTGCCTGTGCCCTCCACCATCTCCACGTCCCGGGCGGAGTAGTCCATGCAGCTCTGGCTGAGCGGCGCGACCATGAGTCCCGTGCCCGGATGGTAGCCGGCGGCATGCCAGTTCTTCCCCCCCGCCGTCGACGGGCAGACCGAGAGCCACTCGCCGGTCTGCGCATCCCGGATGTCGGACCGGTAGCGGACCGTCCCGATCTCGGTATCCAGCTCGAGGACGTTCTGGTAGACCATCTCGACGAGCCCGAGGAAGCTCCCGTCCCGGCGGTCCAGCTTCCAGAGCACGCCGTGCTTGCCGCTCGTTAGGAGCGCCGGAATCCCCTCGATGTCCACGAGCACCTGCTCCATCCCCTCGTCCAGGTCGAGGGATTCCGCGGGCACATGCTGCCGGTACCAGACGATCTCGCCGGTATCCTCGTCGAGGGCGAGCGTCGAGCTGGTATAGAGGGCCGAATCGGCCATCGTGACCCCGCGGCTCGCCGAGGCCCACGGCTTCGCCTGGGCGACCCCGAAGTAGACGAGCCCGAGATCGGGGTCGTAGGCCCCCGTGTTCCAGACATCGCCGCCGCCCCTGAGCTCGAAGGGAATGCCGCCCCAGGTGTCGCCGCCCGGCTCGCCCGGCCGCGCGATCGTGTAGGTGCGCCAGAGCTCCTCTCCCGTGCGCGCGTCGTGCCCTGTGATGAAGCAGCTCTCGGGGATCATCCGGGTGCAGCCGTTGATCCCGTTGATCGCCTTCCCGCCGGCGATCACCGGACCGCTCGAGTTCTCGAATCCGAGGCCGGGCTCGACCACCCTCGTCTCCCACCGGACCGCGCCCGTCGACGCATCCAGCGCAAGCATGTAGGCGTCGTTGGTGGAGACGATGACCAGGTCCTCCCAGAGGGCGATGGTCCGGGCGCGTCCCCGGCCGCCGGACATCCCGTCCGGGAAGGAGCGGCGGTACTCCCAGAGGAGCGTTCCGTCCGTCGCGTCGAGCGCCTGGATCGTGTTGCCCCAGTTCGGGAGGAACATGACGCCGTCGCGGACGAGCGGCGCCGGCTGGCTCCGCGTCCCGTCCTCCATCCCCCAGACCCAGGCGAGCTCGAGCTGGTCCACGTTCCCGGTATGGATCTGGTCGAGCGGGCTGTATCCCCAGGCCTCGATGTTGCCGCGCGGGCTGAGCCAGTCGGCCGGATCCGGGTCGGCGAGCTCGGCGTCCGTCACGGCCGCGAAGTCCGGGACCGGCCTGTAGGTCCGCGTGGCCCCCGTGGCGGTCTCCGAGAGTGCGCCGATGTCCGGGAGGGAGTTCACGCCGTCGGGGGACGGACCCGTCCCCGGCTGCCCGGGCGTCGGCGGGACGATCGGGCCGGACATGCCCACGACGTCTCCGCCGCCGAGCACGAGGGCGCCACTCGATGCCAGGGTGAGTGCGTCGTCGCCGGCCGCCACGCCGTTCTCCTGCATGAGGTAGGCCGTGACGGCGGCGTACTCCGCGTCGGAGAGCGAGCCCTCCGCGCCAGGCGGCATCGTCGCGCGGAGGTAGCGCACGAGCTCGACGGCGGGCTGGTTCCCCCGGAATCCGCGGAAATCCCTCCCGGCGACCTGGGGCGCCTCGTCCGAGCCCTGCAGGTTCTCCAGGTGGCAGACCGCGCAGGCGGTCCGGTAGACCTCGGCTCCCTCGGAGGCCTGCGAGGCGGTGTAGGAGGCCTGCTGCAGCGCCGCGGCGCCCGGGGGTGCCGCTACCAGAAGGATGCCGAGGACGACGGCCGGGAGCACCCGGCCGGTCCCGCCTCCCGATTGCATGGATGCCATCGCGAGCCCTCCTCTACGGTTCTGTGGCCGTGATCCGGGCGCGGCAGACGCGGCCCGCGCCCACCCGAAAGAGCCGGCGCCGCCACAGTCCCTCCCGGGCGACGCCCCTGCCGGGATAGTGGATCCCGATCCCCCGGAGGGCAAACGCCCGCGGGCACGAGCTACGGGTGGAGCCGCTGGAACGCCCTCCGGTCCGCGCCGGAAAAGGGGTTGGCGCCCCGGATGTCGCTCCGGGCGCCGAGCTCTTCCCGGAAGCGCATGAAGTAGGCCACGAAGTCGCCCCCGTACTGGAACGAGTACATGATGTCCTCGAAGGCGCTGGTGTGGCGGAGACCGAAGGCGTGCCCGAGTTCGTGCACGCAGGTCAGGTAGACGACCGTGTCGCGGAAGAGGGGGTCCTCGCGGGCCGCCCGCGCAATCCCGGGGCCGAGGCCGTCGGTGTCCGGCCAGACGAAGACACTGGCAACGAACCGGCCGTCCCTCTCCCCGCCGAGCATCTGTCCGTAGAGCCCCGAGGCGGCCCCCGCCCAGTAGATCCGGATCGTGGCCTCGGCCTCGGGAGCCGGAACGAGCTCCACCGGGCTCGAGGCCTGGCTGACCCAGGCTTCGAGCGCCCATTCGGCCAGGGTCCGGTCGCCCGGCCGCATCCCCGACTCGGCCGGGCCGTCGGCAATGAAATAGGTCAGCGTTCCGGAGAGCTCGAGCCGGGCAGGCAGTTCCTGGGCGCATGCCGGCGCGGCGAGGAGGAAGAGGAAGAGGACCGGCGCTAGACGCCCGAAGGACGGGAGGGGGGAGAAGGGCCACCTGGGCATGACGGAAGAACGTCTCAGGCAGCGGGACGGACCGCAAGCGGACGGTCGCAACTGGGGCGGTTTTCCCTACGGAGCCTCCAGCTCAGTCTCGTGGAACGGCTCCAGCCGGTCGATCTCCTCGAGCGGCTGCCGGTTCACGTCCCACCGGAAGAGCCGGATCGCCACCCGGTCCGGGAGGAAATCGACCAGCGTGAAGCCGTGCTCCTCGACCGGTGCCACGGCCTCGTCCACGTCGAGGTGGCTTGGCGGTGTCGAGGGGAGTCCCCGGACGACAGAGGGGAACCCGCCCGGTGAGGTGCCGATGGGCCCGCTCAGCACGGTCGTCACCGGATTCGCGGCCAGGTCGAAGGAGCCGGAGCGGCGCATCGTGCCCATGCCGATCGCGTGGAGGTCGCCGCTCACGACCAGCGGCGCGCGCGACCGCATCCCGGACATCGCTCGGACGAGCCGATCGTGCTGGCTCAGCCACCCGGCCTGCCAGTACTCCTTCGGGACGGCGGTGGTAAGCCCGCCGGCGGCCGGATCCAGGACATCGGGATACCACTCGCCCCACTTGCCGGCGCTCCACCCCATCGGGTTCGACGGCGCATGGACGAGGTGGCTCACCCCGGCGGCGGCCGTGCGCCGGACGAGCCACTCCTCGACGGAGGCGTCCACGAAGACGGCACCGGGTCCGAGCGTCATCGTGCGGCGGACGTCGTAGAGGAGAACCTCGGCCAGCCGTCCGTAGCGGATCGTGCCGAAGCTCTCGGAGATCTCGCCCCGGTCGCTCTCGGACGACCAGGGGAGACCGCGCGGTCGGGTGGCGTCGGCCAGGAACTCCGGGTAGAAGAGCTGCTGCGTGGCGCGGGCCAGCTGGAGCTGGAACCAGGCGACGGGGAAGGCGCCGGCCGCGTCGTTCTCCCAGTGGTCGTGATCGTCCTGGAGGAAGAAGACGGGGGTCGATCGGAAGTCGGTGCCGTAGACCGGGACGATCTGGGGGTCCGCCGCCGCGAGGAGCGCCGCCTCGTTGGTCGTGGCGAGGACGGGTGCGGAGAAATCGAAGTCCGAGATCTGCGCCCGCCTGCTCAGCGCACCGGTGAGCTGGCCGCTCCAGCTGTGGAGATCCCAGTAGATGTGGTCGCCGTTGGCGACGGCCGCATCGGGCCGGAAGGAGAGGGCCCGGCGGAGGAGGCGGCTCCGGATGGCGGTCGGGAGGTTCCCGCTCCGCTCTCCGATCCCCTCGTAGGTCCCCTCGGGGCCCCCGGCGCATGTGAAGAAGAGGAGGCGGAACCGGGCCGGGTTCGCCCCCGCCGGAGGGAAGGTGGCGAGCGGCCAGGGCTCGCAGAGAAAGGACCCGTCCGCCGCAACGAGCGAGAGCGCCTGCGTCGTGCCCGACTCGAGTTCCGTTGCGTAGAACTGCCAGTACCTCCCGCGCGTATCGTTCATCCGGCCCGGGAAGGTGCGGGATCCGACGTTGAGCGAGGGCGCGGAGGCGAGGGGCTCGGTGAACGATGCCTTGAGGAGGATCCTCGAGTCGCTCACCGTCGGGAGGAGATGGCGGACCCGGCCGGCATCCCACTCCTGCGGCTCCCGCGTAGCGTGCCGCCGGGCGAACGGATCGAGCGGTGCCCGCGCGAGGAGGGCCGCGCCCATCGCTCCCGCCCACCCGGCGAGGAACTCCCTCCGGTCGACGGACCGTGGCCTGGCCATACGCTCTCTCCCTCTCCGCCGGCGCCCCGCACACCGCGGGCGCCGGCCGTACTACGGAAGCGGCGGCGTGCTCTCCGGGGGGCGCCGCACCGACGTGGCCTGCTCGAAGGCGTAGGCCAGGCCGATCAGGGTGGGTTCGGTCCACTCCGGACCGAGCAGCTCCATGCCGACCGGAACTCCGAGCGGCGCCGACGCATCGGGCTCCGAGAACCCGCCGGGAAAGGTGATCGCTGGAAAGCCCGTGCTGTTCGAGAGCACCCCGTTCCGCTCCACCTGGTCTTCCCCGATCGGGACCACGAGGCGGCGCTGGTGGGGGTAGAGGAGCGCATCGAGCCCGTTGTCGGCGATGATCACCATGACCGACTCGCGAAGCTCCCGGCGCCGGGCGAGCCGGCGCAGGTACTCCGGATCGGAGAGCCCGGCCTCGACGCTCAGGTCCGCCTCGAGCCCGGGTCGGAACAGCGGATGGAAGTCTCCCCGTTCGACGAAATCGGCGAGGCTCCTCAACGGCGCCCCGGAGCCCAGGCTCTCCAGATACCGGTTGAAGGCGATCCTGAACTCGAATCCCGAGAGCGCGATCGCCTGCGTGAGTTCCGCGAGTCTCGGTATGCGCACGCGCACGATCGTGGCGCCCGCCCTCTCCATCGCCGAGACGGCGTCCTCGACCACCGCGTTGACCGGCTCGTGGACTGCCTCCCCGCCCATCAGGTCCAGCACGAGTCCGATCCGCGCACCGGCAAGGGCGCCGGGGTCGAGCGCATCCGTATAGCTCTCCGGCCGGCGCCCGACACCGAGCGCCGTGACCGGATCGGATGGATCGTACCCGGCGACCGCGTCCAGCATCCGGGCGGCGTCCTCGACCGTCCGGACAATCGGACCCACCTCGTCCTGGGTCGAGCTGACCGGAATGACACCGTCCCGGCTCACGAGTCCCCGGGTTGCCCGGATCCCGACGAGGCTCTGGGCGGAAGCTGGGGACCGGATGGACTGTCCGGTATCACTCCCGGTGCCGAGCACCCCGAAGTTGGCGGCGATCGCGGCGCCCGTGCCGCCGCTCGACCCGCCGGGCGTTCGGGCGAGGTCGTAGGGGTTCCGGGTCTGCCCGCCGAGCGAGCTGATCGTGGTGCCGCCCCGCGCCAGCTCGGTGAGGTTCGACTTGGCCAGGACGAGGGCTCCGGCCTCCCGCAGGCGGCGAACCAGGAAGGCGTCGTCCGGCGGGATGGACCAGGCCAGGCCCACCGATGCGCCGGTCGTGGGCATGTCGGCCGTGTCGAAGTTGTCCTTGACGATCACCGGTATGCAGTGGAGAGGCCGGCCCTCACCGCCGTCCGCGGCGTAGCGGCGATCCATCTCTCTCGCGGTCTCCAGCGCGCTGGGGTTGACGGCGAGGATGGCGTTCAGCCGGGGTCCCTGATCGTCGTAGGCCTCGATACGGGCCAGGTAGTACTCGACCAGCCCCTCGCAGGTGAGCGTCCCCGCTGCCAGGGCGTCGTGGATCGTGCGGACCGTCGCCTCGAGCGGGAAGTCCGGGTGGCTCACTCCGGCGTTCCCCCCGGCGGTCCCGCCGTCACAGGCGGACAGGCTGCACGTAAGGGCGAGCGCGGGGAGGAGGGAGAGCCGGCGCGGGATGGACCCTGCGGCCGACCAGGTGGCTGCATTTTCCGCCATCTCGTTCCCTCCCTCCTCCGGACCGCCGGGGCTCCACGGACCGGACGGACCATCCGAAGGCCTCCTGTGGCGACGGCCGAGCCCTCTCACCCCTTCACGCCTGCTCCACCAGCCTTCCGCCGAGCACCGTCCCGGCCGGGAAGAGCCTCTGGTTCCCGGTCCTCGTGTTCCCGTAGTTGTCCACGAACTGGAAGGTGCCCTCGCGGAGCTCGAGCACGGCGATGTCGGCCGGCGCACCCACATTCAGCGTGCCGCGGTCGCGGAGCAGCGGGAAGACGCGCGACGCGTTGGCCGTCGCCAGGCCGATGACCTCGTCCAGCGGCAGTCCGAGGTTCAGGAACTTGGAGAGCACGTTCGGGAAATCGATGACGCTCTCCGCCGTCGCGCTCGTCGTGTTCCCGTCCGTCGAGACCGTATCCGGCCAGAACCCCGTCGCGAGAATGGCATCGAAGGTGTCCCACCGGAGGTGGCCGGTCCGCCCGTTGGCGACATCGAACCAGACGCCCTGGCGTCGCGCCGCGAGCACCTCGGGGAACACGCGGCCCTCCCCGTCCAGGATGCTGTTCGGCGGCGGCGCGAACATGTGAGTCACGATGTCGCCGGGCTTCATCTCGTCGAGAAGCAACGGGAGCGGAGATGCCGTCTGTCCGATGTGCGCCATCACCGGCAACCCGAAGGAGGAGGCGACTTCCTGCGCGCGCCGGAGCACCTCCACATCGTCCGCGGCGACCCCCCTCGTCAGCCGCACCTTGACGCCGGCGACGACATCCCGGTGGCGCGAGACGGCGTCGGTGGCCGCATCGACGTCGGCGAGGCGGAGGTCCATCGTGTCGCCATCGGGGAGGATGCCGGCCCGCCCGATATTGATCAGCACGGCGGCCGGCTGCGGCGACGAACGCACTACGGCCGCCATCTCGTCGATCTGGTCCGCACCCCCCGATCCGGCGTCGATCCAGCCCGTCACGCCACCGGCGAGGCCCACCCGCGCACCCTCCAGGTCCCGGGCATAGTGCGTATGGATGTCTAGGAGCCCCGGAACGACGAGCCTCCCCGTTGCGTCGACGACCTCCGCCGCATCGCCGGCGATCCCCTGCCCCACGGCCGTGATCCGTCCACCGGCGACCGCCACGTCACCGACAGCGTCCAGCCGGAGCGAGGGATCGATGACGCGGCCGCCTCGGATGACGAGGTCGTCCTGGGCCGCGCGGAGTCCCCGGCTACCGGCGAGTGCCGCGACGCCCGCGGCCGCCGCGCAAACGAACCGGCGCCGGTTCATCCGGAGTTCTCCCGCGGGACGGTATCCGCTCCGGGCCGGGGGAGGGCGGGTGCTGGGTCCGGGCATCGTCACCTCGGGTCTCGGGTGTGTGCGGTCTTTCATGATATGCCGGGCAAGAGGTGCACGCACACGGCCGTTCGGCTGGAGCGCGTGGCAGCGTTCCCGACGACACCGGACCTAATCCGCGCGTGCCGTGAAGGACGCGTCGGGCGCCTCCATGACGCTTGCCGGGAGCGCGAGGAGTTGATCCTGACCGAACGGTGGGGAACGGACATCGGGACGCTTCGGGTGAATCGTGCGCGGTTCGGGAGCCCGTCGCGCTTCGTAGCGGACCGGTGGCGGGAAGCTGAGCTGCGGCATGCGCTTAGAGCCTCGCGGATCCGCGCGTGAGGGCTGGAGGTCCAAGAGATGGGGTTCAAGGACGGTGTTGAGGACCTTCGGGCGTTCCGTCGCTCTTGCGAGTTTCGGAAGGTAACGCCGGTTCGACCGCTCCTGCTTCGGAGTGCGCTCGCGGAAGCGCGGGCCCGCTCGGATCCGGCCGGAAACTCGAAACTGGCTAGGAGCGCGGAGGGCGGGCGGGCGTCTAGGTGTGAATGACGACGCGCTGGCTGGCGCGATCTTAGGCGGTTGCGGCGCCTGTGCGACACCGTGCGCGGTAGACGCGGCGGGGCTGGCGCAACGCGGGCGTGATACGGGTAAGTTACCCACGCAACACAATTGTCAGGGCAGATTCTGATGCCCTAAGTGGATTGGAGAATAGTCGTGGACTTTTTGACGCCAATCTGGACTGGCACGATCTCCGGTGTGGCCAGCGGTTTCGTGCTAGCATTTTGTTTCTCGGTCTGGAGAAAACGCCAAGAACGCCGGGAGCGTAAAGACCAAGTTGAATACATCGCGACGCTGATCGAGTGTGCCAAGAAAGACATCCTCAACTCTGTCGATCAAATACGCTTTCCAGACGCGACAGAGCCGGAACATCCATACGACTCGGCAATGAGAGAGAGGATCCGAGCGACCCGTCACGAGCGATTCAGAATAGAGCTTGCTTCCACGCTATCTCAGTATTGCAGTCGACTAACACCTGCGGAAAAACAAGAATTGCATGGGCTATTCCTTATGAACCATGAGGTGTTTCCCGATACAATTCTCTCAAAGGAGCAGATAGTTGGCAGTTTCCGCAGAGCCGAGTCGATGACTTGGTTGGGCCTGGACTCACCAGAATCCGATTACACTCCGGGGATGGCGTGAGGCGGCTCAACCCAGTCGGTCCCCAGTGGGGCGGTACGCGCCGGCCTACCTTCGAGCGCGACGGCTGGCACTGCGTTGAGTGCAGCCGGGCCGGCCGCCTAGCAGCCCACCACATCGCGCCACTCCACAACGGCGGCGCTCCCTGTGATTTCGACTACCCCTGAGCGGCCTCCAGCGGGGTCCGGATGGGAAGTATCTGGTTCGGGACGATGACGACCCGGTGCTTGTGGTCGCACTCTACGTCCAAGCGGCGTCCGTCCGGCGCGGGCTGGAGGATGGGGCCGATGTGGCAGTGACAACTTCGCGTCGTGGACAGGAGGTTTGTTGGCAGCGGCTCGCGGACAGCGCTGGTATGCGACTCGTAGTCCGGACGGTGGATCCAGGCGAGGAGGTGGTAAGGGCGCGCTTGGTTGAGCCCGACGGCACACTCTCGGATCGGGGCCACGAGAGAAAACTAGTACCAGCGCCAATTAGTTTTTGAGTTCGTTCAACGTTTTGATCGTTCATCAGTATTTATTCCCGGCGCTATTGCGCTGCGGACGCTCGGATGCCCGCCGACATGGCCGTGGCACTCGACGACCGGCTCCCGACTTCGGCGAAATCCGATGGGCCAGCGGCACTTGGCCGAGCTCCAGCCGGTCCGTGATGGACTCGTCAGCGGCCCGACCACTATCACGCGCGGCATGCACTTGCGTAATCCGGTGGCCAACTAGCTCAAGAGGCGGCGGCTCTCGCAGTTGGCTGAACACGAGAAGAGCTGAACCCCGAATCCTGAACGCTCCGAAGATCTGCAGCTGACCTCCGGGAGCGAGGTTGTTCAGGATACGGCGTGGCTTTGCACGGTGCTTCCGTTGCGCTGGGTCCCTCCGGTCGGCAGCCTTCCCCTCACATGTGGAGGGTCGGCGACCGCGTCTGCCGTTTCGAGAAGTAACTACCCAGGTATCCCCGCGATCAGCCGCCGTAGGGTAGAGTAAGGGACTGGCGCG
>JAAXGI010000296.1 GCA_012267505.1 Gemmatimonadota bacterium | reverse complement strand
GACCTTGTCGGTCGAGATCTCGAGGATCGGCTCGTCCCGGTCCACGGGCTCACCGACCTTCTTGAGCCACTTGGAGACGGTGCCCTCGGCGATGGACTCACCCATCTGGGGCATCGGTACTTCTGTGCGCACGGCCGCGTCAGGGTTCGGGGAGAGGCTCGGCCTCCACTCCGGCGCCCGGTGTTTCTACCTCGACCGGAGCGGGTGCCGGCGTGACCGCCTCGGGCAGGACCGGCGTGGGTGCGCCCGCTGGACCGAGCTCCTCCTGGAGGATCGAGGCCGGCAGCTGCGTGCGGGAGGAGAGGATCGCGAGCAGGAGCGCCAGGACCATGAAGATTCCGCCGGCCACCCAGCTCGCGCGTGTGAGAAAGGTGGTCGCCTGTCTGCCGCCGAAGAGCCCGTCGGTGGCTGTTACGCTCCCGCCCATTGCCGCGAGCCCTCCTCCCTTGCCGGCCTGCAGGAGGATGACCACGGAGAGGAAGAGTCCGTCGAGAAGGAGGATCGCAAGCAGGAAGCCGTACATGGGATCCGCTGGCCGCTAGTTGACCGATGGGCCAAGCAAGGTCGCCCTGCCCGCGCAGAGTGTCAACTCGATTCCCGGCCGCTGGCCGCGCTCGCGATCCCGGCGAAGGATCCGGGATCGAGCGAGGCGCCTCCCACCAGGACCCCGTTCACCTCCGGCACGTCCAGCAGTTCGCGCGCGTTCGCCGCATGGACCGATCCGCCGTAGAGGATCGGGACGCATGCGCCGCGGGCGGCCCCGAGCGAACCCGCAAGGCGGGCGCGGATAAAGGCATGTGCGGCTCCGGCGTCCTCCGGCGTGGCTGTACGGCCGGTCCCGATGGCCCAGACCGGCTCGTATGCGATCATGAGGGGGAGAGAGCCCGCTCCCGCCGCCCCGTGCGGGGTGCGGCCGTAGGTCTCCAGCACCGGTCGGAGCTGGCCCCCGACGACCTCCTGCAGCCGGCCGGCGACGCGCTCCTCCAAGGTCTCGCCGACACAGACGACCGGTGTCATCCCGGCGCGCCGCACGGCGGCCGCCTTCCTCGCGGTCTCCGCGTCGGTCTCGCCGAAGAGTTGACGCCGTTCGGAGTGCCCGACTAGGGCAAAGTCGGCGCCCGCTCCGCGCGCCATCTCCGCGGAAATCTCCCCCGTGAACGCACCCGCCGCTTCCCAGTGGACGTTCTGCACCCCGAGTCCGATCCCGGCGCCCGCTCCGAGCCGAGCCCGGGCTGCCGCGACGGAGAGTGCGGGCACGAAGAGGAGGAGGCGCACGCCGTCGCCCGCCGCTTCAGCCGTGAACCGGTCGAGGAACGAGTGCGTCTCCGCCGGGCCGTGGTGCATCTTCCAGTTGCCCGCGACGATCGTCTCCATGCCCTTATCCTCCGCCTCCCCGCTCGAGCACCGAGACCCCGGGGAGCTCATGGCCGGCTAGGAGGTCGAGCGACGCTCCACCACCTGTCGAGACGTGCGTCATCCGGCCGGCGACGCCGAACGCCGCAGCGGCCGACGCCGAGTCCCCGCCGCCTAGCACGACGACAGCCCCGCTGTCCGCCGCGTCCGCGAGGGCCTCGGCGACCCGCGCCGTGCCCGCGGCGAAGGGTGCCAGCTCGAAGATCCCCATCGGCCCGTTCCAGACCACGGTCCGCGCCGAGGCGAGTTCGCGCGCGTAGAGCTCTCCTGTTCGGGGCCCGATGTCCCCGATCCGCATGCCGACGCCGACGCTGGCGCGGTCCACCCGGACCGGTTCGGCTGCGGCATCGAGTTCGGTCGCCACGGCCAGGTCGACCGGGAGGAGGAGCTTGCCACCCGCCTCGTCGAGGATCGCGGCGGCGTCCGGCACGAGGGACTCCTCGACGAGCGACCGCCCCACCTCGTGGCCCAGCGCGCTGAGGAAGGTATTGGCCATAGCTCCGCCCACGAGGAGACGGTCGACCTTGGAGAGGATGGTCCGGATGAGTCCGAGCTTGCCCGATACCTTGGCCCCGCCCATGAGGGCAACGAAGGGCCGGCGCGGCTCGCGGAGCGTTTCGGATAGAAAGTGGAGTTCCCGGGCCATCAGGCGTCCGGCGACGACGGGGCTGCCCCGGTCCCGAATCGCCTTCGCCGCCCCGACGTTGGATGCGTGGGCCCGGTGGGCCATTCCGAATGCGTCGCCAACGAAGCCGTCGGCCAGAGAGCCGAATGCCCGCGCCAGCCCGGCGTCGTTACTCGTCTCGCCGGGATGGTAGCGCGTGTTCTCGAGCACCGCGACCCCCCCCGGAGCGATGCTGTCGACGGCGCGCCGGGTCTCCACTTCCCCGGGTTCGCCGTCGATGAGCCGGATGGGTGTGCCGAGCCGTTCGGAGAGGATCACGGCGACCGGTCCGAGCGAGAGGCCAGGCACCCGAGTCCCGCCGGGGCGGCCGAGGTGGGATGCAAGGACGGTGCGCGCGCCGCGCGCCATAAGTTCGGCGATCGTCGGAAGCGTGGCGTCGATGCGGGTGTGGTCCGCCACTCGTCCGGGCGCCGAGAAGGGGACATTCAGGTCGGCCCGGAGGAAGACGCGCTCTCCCTTGAGCGACCCGTCCCCGATGTCATCGAGGGTGCGTACCCGCGGCACCCCGGATCAGGCGGGCGTCCCGGCCGTCCGAGCGGGAAGCGTCGCGCCCACATACCGGATCAGGTCGCGGACCCGGCAGGCGTAGCCCCACTCGTTGTCGTACCAGGCAAGCACCTTCACGAGCCTTCCGTCGATGACGGCCGTCGAGTCACGGTCCACGATGGATGAGGCGGAGTGGCCGACGAAGTCGACGGATACGAGTGGGTCGCTCTCGACGGCCAGGATACCCTCCAGAGCTCCGCTCGCGGCCTCCTCGAGTGCTTCGTTCACCTCCGCCACGCTCGTGTCCCGGGTGACCTGCGCGGTCAGATCGATCAGCGAGACATCCGGGGTCGGCACCCGGATCGACATTCCGTCGAGCTTGCCGGCCACCTCCGGGATCACGAGTGCCGTTGCCCGCGCGGCACCCGTCGTGGTCGGGATCATCGAGACGGCGGCCGACCGGGCCCTCCTCAGGTCCTTGTGGGGAGAATCGACGGTCGGCTGGTCATTCGTGCAGGCGTGCACGGTCGTCATCCATCCGCGCACGAGTCCAAACCGCTCGAGGATCACCTTGACCACCGGTGCCAGGCAGTTCGTCGTGCACGAGGCATTCGAGATCACGGAGTGCGCGCCCGGATCGTACTTCCCCTCGTTGACCCCGAGCACGACGGTGATGTCGACATCCTGTCCGGGCGCCGAGATGATGACCTTCCGCGCCCCGGCGGCGAGGTGGCCGGCGGCGAGGTCCCGCCGCCGGAAGCGGCCGGTGGCCTCTACCGCCACATCGATCTCCATATCGCTCCACGGGAGCCGTGCAGGATCGGTCTCGTTCAGGACCCGGATCTCGTCGCCGTCCACCCGGATCCCGTCCGGAGTGACGTCCACTTCGCCGGAGTACGTGCCGTGCACGGAGTCGTACTTGAGAAGGTGCGCAAGCGTCGCCTTGTCGGTGAGATCGTTGACCGCAACGACGTCGATCGTGCCGGCTCCCTCCTCCCTGGCGGCCCTGAATACGAGACGGCCGATTCGACCGAAGCCGTTGATGGCCACGCGGATCGACATCGTTTCCCCTTCCTCCGAGTCGTGGTGGTTCCGGCACACGGTCCCCGCGTCTGCCTCGAGCCGGGGGTGCCCGGCTCTCCGGACGCTCACCGCGAGCGGAAGCTAACGTCGCGCCGCGCGGGAGCCGTAGTCAACCCGCGCCCCCCTCCCGGCGGAGCGCCTCCATCGCGCGGCGCATCGCCTCAAGCGGCGCGGGCCGGCGCCACCAGCACTCGAACGCCTGCGCCCCCTGCCGGACGAGCATCTCCGCACCGTCGGCGGCCGGTATGCCGTGCGCCCGCGCCGCGCGCACGAGCGCCGTCTCGCCAGGCCGGTAGACGAGGTCCAGGACCGCGCCTGGAGGAGCCGATGTCGAGGGATCGAAGGGAAGCGGATCGTCCGACTGGAGACCGAGGGCGGTGGAGTTCACCACCAGGTCGAAGCGCAAACCGCCGGGCCCGTCCTCCGGCGGCAGCACGCGCGCCCGCCCGTCGCCGAGTTCCGCCGCCAACTGCCGGGCACGGGACTCCGTCCGGTTCGAGATCGCGACCGAGGCCGCGCCGTCCAGGGTGAGGCCCACGATCGCCGCCCGGGCCGCGCCGCCTGCACCCAGCAGGAGGACGTGGAGCCCCCGGGCGGTATGTCCGAGGAGGGAGGAGACGGCTCCCCTGAAGCCGGCAACATCCGTGTTCTCCCCCCGGAGTCGCCCGTCCTCCAGCCAGAAGGTGTTGCACGCACCGGTCCGCACCACGAGCTTGCTCGGCTCGTCGACGGCGGCGGCGGCGGCCTCCTTGTGCGGGAGCGTGACGTTGCCGCCCCCGCCGCCGACAGCGAGCCCGCGCATGAGCCCGCTGACCTCCGCCGCTCCGCATCGGAGCGCGACGTACACCGCATCCACCCCCGCCGCCTCGATGGCCGGATTGTGGATGCCGGGCGAGAGCGAGTGCGCGACTGGGTCGCCCAGGACGGCGAAGAGCCGCGTCGACGCACCGATCATCCAGCCCTCAAGGATTCAAGGCGGACGAGGATACTGACCACGAGCTCGCTCAGCTGCTCGAATGTCTCGCGGTACAGTGCGTCATCCCCCCCGACGGGGTCGAGGACGCCTGCCGACGCCTCCTCCCCCCCGGCCTCCGTGCCCGCTGCGAACCGGGTAATGAGCTCTGCCTTCCCGCCGCCGCCAAGCTCCTTGACGGCGCGAAGGTGTCCCTCGGACATCGTGAGGATGAGATCGGCCCAGCCGACCAGCCCTTCGGTGAGCTGCGCACTCTCGTGCGATCTGAGGTCGACCCCCCGCTCGCCGGCGGCACGGAGCGCGCCCCCGCTCGCGCCTCCGCCCGGGAATGCGGCCACGCCCGCCGAACGCACCTCGATCCCCTTCCACCCCCAGCTCTCGAGGAGCTGCCGGGCCCGCCCGCTCGCCATCGGGCTCCGGCAGGTGTTGCCGGTGCAGAGGAAGAGGATGCGGTAGGGATCGCCGCCGCCTGCGCGCCGCCCCGGCGACCCGCCGGTGTCCTCAGTGCACGAGTTCACGCTCCACCTCCAGGAGCCGGGACAGCGGGAGAGCGCCCTCCCGAAGGAGCCGCGGCACGGGCCCCGTGCAGTCCACGATCGTGCTCGGTTCGCCCTCGGGGCGCGGCCCGCCGTCCACGATCCAGAGCCGGTCCGCGCCTCCGCCTCGGGACAACCGCCGGACCGCCCCGGCGCTCCCCGCAGGCGGGTCTCCGGCCCGGTTCGCGCTCGTCGAGAGGAGGGGCCGCCTCCAGCGCCGCATGAACGCCGTGACGAAGGGGTCGCTGCTCACGCGGACGGCGACCCCGCCCTCGGCGCTCCGGACCCCGTTGGGATAGCTAGCGCCGGGATCCCTGAGCACGAGCGTAAGGGGCCCCGGCCAGACCGCGTCGGAGAGCGCGAGCGCTGACGGCGTCCAGTCGAGCCGGGCGGTGCCCTCCGAGCCCCGGTCCGGGACGAGAACCAGGAAGGGCTTCGCCTCGCCGCGGCCCTTGAGTTTCCGCACCGCCCGGATCCCCCGGGAGGTGACCTCGGCTCCGAACCCGTAGACCGTCTCGGTAGGATAGCCGAGCAGTCCCCCCTCCTCCAGGTGGGTGGCGATCCGGTCCAGCTGCGCGCGGTCGCGGGGATCGACCCGGAGGATCGGAGGGGTGCTCACCGGCGCCCCTGGGGAGGTTCGGCCCTCCCGCGCTCCCGCAGGAGCGCTTCCGCGACGGCAAGGTCCTCGGGTTGGGTCACCTTGAGATTCCAGGGTGCTCCCTCGACGACATCGACGGCTCCCGCGTAGCGGGCGAAGATCTCCGCGTCATCCGTCGCGGGGAAGCCGGCCTCAAGCGCGCGCGAACAGGCGGCTGCCAGCTCCCTTCGGGGGAAGACCTGCGGCGTCTGTGCCGCCCAGAGCCTCGAGCGCTCGGGTGTGGAGCGGACCCGTCTCCGCCTGCCGACCTCCTTGATCGTGTCGGTCACCGGCCACCCGGCGAGCGCGGCGCGGCCGGAGTACGCCGCCCTCGCGCACCGTTCCACAATCGTGTCGGTGACGAGCGGACGGGCTCCGTCGTGGACCATGACCCAGGAGACCTCCGGGAAGAGCGCGTCGACCGCCGTGCTGACCGAGTGCACACGCGTCGCGCCACCCGACACGATCCGGATGCGCGGATCGAGCTCCCGGAGCCAGACGGGGGGGGCACGGTGGTCCTCGGGGTGCAGCGCCACGACGACCGAGCGCACCCATGGGTGGGCGAGGAAGGGGGCGAGAGCGTGCCTGAGGAGTGGCTGGCCCGCGAGGGGGATAAAGGGCTTTCGCCGTCCTCCCATCCGGGTGCCGGTACCGGCCGCCGGGACTGCCACCCCGAGGATCGGCCCGTCAGGCCCGCGCCCCTCCCGCCCGGTCCCTCCCGCGTGCGTCGCCGTCCTCGGCGAGGTCGTCGAATCGGGTATACTGCTTGTTGAAGAAGAGATCGATCCTCCCGGTGGGTCCGTTCCTCTGCTTGCTCACGATGAGCTCGGCCTTCCCCTCCAGCGAGTTGCCGTCCTCGTCCACCCCCGTGGCGCTATAGTACTCGGGACGGTAGAGGAACATGACGAGGTCGGCATCCTGCTCGATCGAGCCGGAATCCCGCAGGTCGGAGAGCTGGGGCCGGCGGTCCCCGCCGCGCTGTTCGGGAGCACGGGAGAGCTGTGAGACGGCGATCACCGGGACGTTGAGCTCGCGGGCGAGCGCCTTGAGACCCCGGGAGATCTGCGCGACCTCCTGCTGGCGGCTCTCGAAGCGGCCGGAGCCTTCCATCAGCTGCAGGTAGTCGATCACGAGGAGCCCGAGGCTTCCCTCGGCCTTTAGGCGCCGGGCCTTGGCGCGCATCTCGAGCACCGTACCGCTCGGCGAGTCGTCGATCCAGATCGGGGCCGCGTTCAGGTAGGCCGCCGCCGATCCGATCCGCTGGTAGTCCGCGGCGCGGAGCCGTCCTTGCCGCAGCGCCTGCGCATCCACCCGGGCCTCCGAGCAGAGGAGGCGGAAGACAACCTGTTCCTTCGACATCTCAAGGGAGAAGACAGCGACCGGCACCTTGTGCCGGATCGCCGCGCTCTGCGCCACGTTCAGGACCCAGGAGGTCTTCCCCATGGCGGGGCGCGCAGCGACGATCACGAGGTCGCCACTCTGCAGGCCCGTCGTCATCCGGTCCAGCCGGCGGAATCCGGAAGGCACACCGGTCAGCCCGCCCGTGTTCTCCTGGAGCTTCTCGATGTTCTCCATCGCGTCCCAGAGGAGGTCCTTGATCCAGACGAAGCCGCCGCGGTCATGCGTCTCGGCGACCTGGAAGATCCGGGCCTCCGCCTCGTCGACCAGGTCGTCAACGGAGCGCTCTCCGGGTTCGTAGACGTCCTGGATCGTCCGGGTCGAGGCGTCGATGAGCCTCCGCAGCAGCGCCTTGTCCCGGACGATCCGCGCGTGGTACTGGACATTGGCCGCCGTCGGGACGGCGTCGATGAGCTCAGCGAGGTACTCGATCCCTCCGGCGCGCTCGAGTTCGCCCCTCGTGCGCAGGTGGTCTCCCACCGTGACAGGGTCGACCGCCGTCCGCTTCTCCTGGAGCTGGCGCATGGCCCGGTAGAGGATCCGGTGCGCCTCGCGGAAGAACATGGAGGCATCGATGATCTCCTCGATACGGACCATAGCCGCCTCATCGAGGAGGATGCCGGCGAGGACCGAGATCTCGGCCTCGAACGAGTAGGGTGGCTCACGGTCGTAGCGGGCCGCCACCGCGGTCCCGGCCACCGTCTTCAGAGAAGGCACATCGACCTACTGCGATAGATCATCCCGCCACTGCCAAGCTGATGGTACTGGTGGGCTTACATGCCGTCGAGGACACTCCGGAGGAGTTGCAGGTCCTCCCAGGCGGCCCGAGTCCACCCGGGGTTCCTGAGGAGTGCGGATGGGTGATAAGTAACGACGAGGGGCGTGCCGCCACAAGAAGAGACCCGGCCGCGCATCTTGCCCACGAGGGCCGTCGTTCCGGTGAGCGACTGGCCGGCGAAGCCGCCCAC
>JAAXGI010000212.1 GCA_012267505.1 Gemmatimonadota bacterium | reverse complement strand
GATTCTCTGGCACGGCGGCGAGGCCGCCCCCTCCCGCGACCGCTACCGGGAGCTGGACGCCGGCGAGCGGGCCGCCCTCCTCCGCTTCCTGGGTTCGCTATGACGATCTTCCGCCGGACCGGTACCGCCCTCGCCGCCGCTCTCCTCCTGGCCGGCGCTTCCGGACCCGGGTGCATCGGCCTCCGCTTCGACAGGGAGGCGATGCTCGGTGCGGTGGCCGACACGGTGATCGTCCCGGCCCATCTCGAGCTCGTGGCCGCGACGGAGGAGCTCGACGCGGTCGCCCGGCGGTTCGCAGCCTCACCGGGTCCCGAATCCCTCGCCGCCCTCCGGGCGCACTGGCTCAGCGCTATGCTGGCCTGGAAGGGAGTCGAGCTCTACGACTTCCCCGGGCTCCTCCTCATCCACAACGCGATCGAGAGGCGGCCGGCCCGGATCCCCTTCATCGAGGAGGTGATCGCCGAGGCGGACGCGGACGCTCTCGGAGAGATGGACGGAGCCTTCGTCGAGTCCCTCGGCTCGACAACGAAGGGGCTCGCCGCGATCGAGTACCTCATCTTCCCGGCCGGGGAGGAGCCACCCGCCCTCGACCGGTTCGCCGATCCGGCGCGGCGGGCCTTCCTCACCGCACTCACGGCGAACCTCTCGACGAAGGCGGCAGAGCTCCATCGGCACTGGACGCCCGAGGGAACCGACTACGCCCGGAGCTTCCGGGAGAACGACTCCGAAGGGGCGGACATCCAGGGCTCGGTCAGCCTGCTGGCCAATGAGATGATCGCGCTGCTCGAGATGGTGATGCGCACCCGTCTCGGCATCCCGATGGGTGACGCGACGGACGGTGAGCCCCGGCCCGCGGAGGTGGAGTCCGCCCGGACCGGTGAGTCGCTCGCACTGATGTCGGCGAGCCTCGCGTCGATCCGGGACACCTTCGAGGCCGGCGTGGACGACTATGTCGATTTCCTCGACCGGTCCCCGGCGGACAGGGGACTCGCCCAGGCCATCCGGAACCAGTTCGGCGCCGTCGAGCGTGCGCTCTCCGCGATCCCCGGACCCCTCGGCCGGGCCGTCACCGAGTCGCCGGCGGAGGTCGCGCTCACCTTCGAGGCGATGCGCGGTCTCCTCGTGCTCGTCAAGACGGACATGGCGGCGCTCCTCGGGATCACCGTCACCTTCAGCGACAACGACGGGGACTGATGCGCCGGGGCCGCGGGGCCGCGGTCGGCGCGCGTCAGCGGCTGGCCCGTCTCGGTCGGTGGCTCGGCGAGCCCGCCGGCGCGACCCCGCTCGTCGTGTTCCGGATCGGCTTCGGACTCATCATGTGCCTCGCCGCGGTCCGGTTCCTTCTGAAGGGATGGGTCCGCACGCAGTTCATCGAACCTACCTTCCACTTCCGGTACTTCCTCTTCGAGTGGATCCCGGTGCTGCCGGGCGAGTGGATCTACCTGGTGTTCGGGATCCAGATCGCATGCGCCGCCATGATCGCCCTCGGATGGCACTACCGGGCCGCGGCGGTCGGCTTCTTCCTCGCGTTCTCCTACGTGGAACTCCTCGACCAGGCCACCTACCTGAACCACTACTACTTCATCTCTCTCGTCGCCTTCCTCCTGGTCCTCCTCCCGCTCCACCGCTGGGGGTCGCTGGACGCGGCGCGGCGCGGGTCGGTCCGTGCACCGCCGGCGCGGTGGATCGCGCTCGTGCTGAAGGCCCAGATCGCCATCGTCTACTTCTTCGCCGGCGTGGCCAAGCTGAACCCGGACTGGCTCCTCCGCGCGGAGCCCCTCGGGATCTGGCTCTCCGCGCGCTCGGGGCTCCCCCTGGCCGGGGTCCTCTTCGACCAGCCGTGGTTCGCCTTCCTGATGAGCTGGGGGGGAGCGGCCTTCGACCTCTCGATCCCGGCGCTCCTCCTCTGGAGGGCGAGCCGCCCCTGGGCCTACCTCGCCGTCGCCGGCTTCCACCTGACGACCGCGGTCCTCTTCCCGATCGGCGTCTTCCCCTGGGTGATGATGGCCGCCGCGCTCATCTTCTTCGACGAGGCCGACTACCGGCGGATCGGCCGCTTCTTCCGGGGCGTCCGGAACCGATTCGGGAGGGCGCGACCCACCCGGGCACGCGGGGACGGACGGAGGCGGCCGGCTCCGGGGACGGCCCTCCCGGTCGGCCGGGCGCGCGGTATCGTTCTCGCTTCGTTCCTCGCGCTCCAGGTCCTCCTTTCCCTCCGGCACTGGGCCTACCCGGGAGACGTCCTATGGACGGAGGAGGGCTTCCGCTTCTCGTGGCGTGTCATGGTCGCCGAGAAGACCGGGGCGGCCTTCTTCCGCGTCACGGATCCGCGGACGGACCGGTCATGGGAGGCGTATCCGGCCGACTACCTGACACCGCAGCAGGAACGGCAGTTCGCGTTCCAGCCGGACATGATCCTGGGCTTCGCCCACCACCTCCGCGACACGCTCCGAGAGGCGGGCGTGGCCGATCCGGAGATCCGGGCCCGCGTCTACGTTAGCCTGAACGGCGAGCGCTCCCGCCTTCTGGTCGACCCGGCCGTCGACCTCGCCAAGACGCCGAAGTCGCTCGCGCCGAAGGAATGGGTCCTCGCGCGGATGGGTCGGGAGTAACCTCAGGGCCCGGCGTCTCCGGCAACCGCCTGGAGGAGGGAGGGCACGATCTCGTGGCCGCCCTCGTGGGTGCGGACCGTCCAGTCGATCCCCGCCCGCCCGAGCCACCGCTCCTCCGCCTCCTCGGCGTCCGGGCGCCGTAGGTGATCTTCCCGCCCGCGGACGAGAATGAGGCGCGTTGCCGCAAGCCGGCCCACAGCGCCGTCCGGGAGGTCTTCGGGGAGTGATGCGCCCCAGAGGATGAGCCTCCGCGTACGGAGACCGCCGAGACACACCCAACGGGCCGCCGTGTGCACTCCCTGGCTGAAGCCGAGCACCGTCCGGACGGGCTCCTCCCCCCGGCGCCCCTCCTCAGTCTGGCGGGCGACGAGGCCCAGATACCGGACGTAGTCGCGGATCTCGGCATCCCGGGCGAGGCGCGTCATCCAGCTCGCGCCCACGCGGTCACCGGTCGAGTGCCTCCCCTTTCCGCCGCGGGCCAGGTAGAACCGCGAGAGTCCTTCGGGCGCGACGAGGAGCCGGTCGGGCGAGGCGAGCGGCCGGAACCGTCCGAGAAAGCGGTCCGCCCGCTCTCCGTATCTGTGGAGGAGGTACCAGATTTCAGCCGGCTCGCCCGGACCCTCTCCACCCAGATACCAGACACGGGCCGTGCGGAGGGTCTCGAGCGAGGCCTCCCGTAGCGGCGCGCGCGGCGGGACGCGCCGGTTCACCGGAAACGGCCGTGCGGGACCGGCATCGGGTCCGGAGCGCCCGGCGCCATCTCAGAAGGCCGCCTCCCCGGTGAGGGCCTGGCCCAGGATCAGCGTATGCACGTCGTGCGTCCCCTCGTAGGTGTAGACCGACTCGAGGTTCGCCATATGGCGCATCGCGCGGTGCCCGACGAGGATCCCGTTCGCCCCGAGCAGCCGCCGCGTCTCGCGCGCCACCTCGCAGGCGGTGTCCACATTCGCCCGCTTCGCGAGGGAGACCTGCTGGGGCGTCATCTCACCCCGGTCCTTGAGCCGCCCGAGCTGGAGGGCCAGGAGCTGGCCCTGCGTGATCCCCGTCAGCATGTCTGCCAGCCGGGCCTGCTGCAGCTGCTTCGCGCCGAGCGGAGCGCCGAAGAGCGAGCGCGTCCCCGCGTGGCGGAGCGCCTCGTGGAGGCAGGCCATCGCCGCTCCGACCGCGCCCCAGACGATCCCGTAGCGGGCCTGCGTCAGACAGCTGAGCGCACTCCGGATCCCGTCGGTGCCGGGGAGAAGCGCGTCTTTCCCGACCTCGACCGCGTCCAGGCGCAGCTCGCTCGAGATCGACGCGCGCAGCGACAGCCTTCCGGTGATGGCCCGGATCTCGACGCCGGTCCGGCCGGTCGGAACGAGGAACCCGCGGATCCCGCGGCTGTCCCCGATCTCGCCCGTCTGCGCCCAGATCACCGCGATGTCGGCCCGCGAGCCGTTCGTGACCCACCGTTTCGTGCCGTCGAGCACCCACCCGTCACGGACCCGCCGCGCCACCGTCCTCATCGCGACGGGGTCCGAGCCGGCTTCAGGCTCGGTGAGCCCGAAGCAGCCG
>JAAXGI010000181.1 GCA_012267505.1 Gemmatimonadota bacterium | reverse complement strand
GAAGAACATCATGGCCTCTCGGACTCCTCCTGCCGGGACAGGCCCGGTGAATCTCTCTCAGTCTATCCCAAGGCCCGGCGAGCCGGTCCGTGCCATCCGGCGCCCGCCCTATGCCGCGCGCAAAGGTTGCGAGGCGAGCTTGCGATAGGCCTCGCCAATCGCCCTGGGCGACCGCCCGCGTGCGCCCGCGTAAGGCACGAAGGCGTCGGGATCCGGAGGCCGCCTGACTCCTGCTGCCACGATCCAGTCGCGCGCCCTCGGGATCGGGACATGAGGGCTGACGGGCGAATACAGCCAGTCCACGCCGAAGTCACACGCCCTGAATCCGTCAAACAGCGCCCTCAGATCCCCGTCCGGGAGCGAGCCGAATACCCGGTACCAGCATTCCCTGGTGGCTCCCGCGACGGCGCCCACCAGCGGGCCCGGGTCGGTGCGGGCCACGCTGTCCGCGTCGACCGTCACGTCCACGATCGCAAAGTCGTATTGCTCGCCGGACCGCTCTAGGAAATCCCCTGCCTCGGCGACATGCACGCCTAGCCGGCCCAGGCGCTCGAAGTGACCCACCAAGGGGTGGAACTCGCGGGCCATCGCGGCCATAGCGGGATCGGCCTCGACGGCGTCCATCCGGAGATCGGGAAACTGGTCCAGCAGGCCGACTGCCCCGGTGCCGCCTCCCAGTCCCAGCATCAGCCCGCGGCCCGAAGGGTGACGCTGCCCGGCGAGGAACCAGGCAAGCTGGTAGCGGGTTTCGATCACGGGCCCGGGCCCGTTTCCGAGCGAGGGATCCACGGACGCGGCGGAGGGGACCAGCAGCGAGGCGCCCTGCAGCACGCCTCGAATCGAGAACCGCCGCGCCTCCGCGGTGTCTACCACCCCAACCGGCCCGAACAGCCCCTCTCGCTCGAGCCTGACGGTGGGCACCGGTCTCAGTTCCCGTTTCGCGAGCGGGCGGGCAGGTCGAAGTTCTGGCCCAAGTACACGCGGCGCACCTCGGGATCGGACTCCAGCTCGGAGGGCTTTCCCGACCGGAAGATCGTGCCGTTATGGATGATGAAGGCCCGGTCCGTCACGCTGAGGGTCTCGCGCACGTTGTGGTCCGTGATCACGATCCCGATCCCTTCGCTCCTCAGACGAGAGAGGATGGCCTGCAGCTCGATCACCTGCTTGGGGTCGATCCCCGAGAACGGCTCGTCCAGCAGCAGGAAGCTGGGCGAGAGAACCAGAGAGCGGGCAATCTCGACCCGTCTTCGCTCTCCCCCGGAAAGCTCGTAGCCCCGGCTGTGGCGCACCGTGTCCAGCCCGAATTGAGCAATCAGGTCGTCGAGCCGCTCGCGTCGCTCCGCGCGCACCAGCCGAAGCGTCTGCAGGATCGCCAGGATGTTCTCGTCGACCGTCAGCTTGCGGAAGACGGAGGGCTCCTGCGGCAGGTAGCTGATGCCCAGCCTGGCCCGCCTGTACATCGGAAGGTCAGTGATCTCCATGTCATCGACGAAGACCTTGCCGCCGTCCGGGCTGACCAGCCCGACGATCATGTTGAACGAGGTCGTCTTACCGGCGCCGTTGGGCCCTAGGAGCCCGATGATCTCGCCCCTCCGCACGGCCAGCGTGAAGTCACGCACCACCTGGCGACCGCGGTAGGTCTTGTACAGTCGCTCTGCGCGCAGGGACTCCATCAGGCGGGTTCGACCGGGAACCGGCGATCGGTCCTATCGGGATGCGGGGCGGTAGGTGTATGCGCGTTCCGCACCGTGGCCCTGAACCTGAAGACTATCACCGGTCGCGCGGTAGGTCAATCTCCCGCCCTCGGACCGGGTCCCGTCCGGTGCCTCGACCCACGCCGGTCTCCCGGTCAGGACAACCGTCGAGTCAGCCAGTCCGAATTCCGCCCGGTCGCCGGAGCCGCGGTGGCCGGAGCCGGGCGCCGTTGCGTCAATCCGCACCCAGCCGACCGCGACGGCATTCCGCGCCCCGCCGCCCAAACCGGTCTCCAGCTCGTCCGAATAGGCGATCATCCCCGCCCGGCGAAACTCCACCTGCCCGTCGAAGCGAGCGATGCCCGATCCCGACTCGTAGGTCATCCGGCAGGACTTCACCGCGGCCGCCCCGCCGGGCTCGGCATCTTCCCAAGCCACGAACACCTCGCCGTCCGCCCGCACCCAGCTCCCGGTCTGGTGGATGGAGAGTGCGTCCGCGTCGATGCGGTTGCGGCCCTGCCAGAGGCGCGCTCTCCGGCGGTATTCGACCACCTGCCGTTCCGGGTCCGTGGAAAGGACCCCGGCGGCGAAGTACATCGGCAGCTGGCTCTCAAACAGCCCGGAGGGCGTCGGCTCGCCATCGGGCGGCCCTCCCGGCACCAGGGAACCCGTGACGGCACCGCGGGCCTCCAGCCTGCCGCTAGCGCTTTCGTAGCTCACCCGCTCGGCCCGGACGGAGCCGCCGGGATCCGTGAGGGTCGCGTCCCCCATCAACTCGAGCGTGCTCCGTCCCAAGTCGAATCGCGCCGTGTCGGCCGTCCCGCTGGCCGCGCCGTCGTCGAAACGGAACGACCCCGTTTGGCGCAGGCCGGAAATCTCCGCCGTCCCGGGATCGATCGAGGCCTCGAGTTCGTCGCTCCAGGTCCGCAAAGCGGCCGAGCCCGGCCGGCTACCGGATTGGACCGAGCGGGCGTCCCCTCTGGCGGTCAGGGATTCGAGTCCGCCGCTCTCGCCGTACGCAAGGCGGAGACGGTCAGCCTCCAGTGCCCGTGATCCTCCGTCAGCCCCCTCGGCTGACTGGACCATTCGTCCCCGGTCGAGCGTCTCCACCAGTTCGACCTGCGCCGAGCCGCCGCACAAGCGGATCGCGAGCGCCTCAGACTCTAGGGAATTGCGGACGGACCCGCTTTCCGGTTTCATTCTGGCCCGAGCGGCACCGCGGGCCTCGACCTGGCGAAGGAAGCTGCCGCCGCCGGGTCCGGCACTCTGGTAATCGAGATCGATGCCCGCGCCCCGGACCTCCAGGCGCTGACCCGGACCTCCCGACTCGAGACGGGCTCCCCCGCGCCCCTGAACCCGCAGCAGTTCGCCGCCTGCTCCGAACTCCGCTTCCATCCTCGCCGCTTCGAACCGTGACTCCCGGCTCGCTTCCGCGTCGCCGGCTTGGGAGCCTGTGCAGCTCGCGCGCCGGATGCGTCCCCCGGCGAGGAGAACCACCCCCTTCTCGCATTCCAGCCACTGGGATCCGCGCTCGATTCTCGCCCCGCCGGAGACCTCGACGGTCGACCCGGCTTCGGCATAAAGCAGCCGGCCTGCCCGTATGCTCGTCGCCGGCGCCCCTGGCGAGCCGCTGCCGCGCTCGATCGCGACCTGGGACAGCAACTCGATCGTCGCCGCCGCGGCATCGTATACCGCTCCGATCGAGCTGCCCTCGCCGTCGCTGAACTCATAGCGCACAAGGCGGTCTGTGCGAGCCCTATTCGCCTCGAGATGGAACGTCACGCCCGAGGCATATGCGACGACTGCCGCCGCGCCTTCGCGCCCGTCGCCCACACCGAATCGGATCACCGTCTCCCCTTCGCTGTAGAGGTCACCCCCGGCAACCATGCGCATCGCAGCGCTGTCAATTCGGTCGTGCGTGCCGGCGTCCCCGCGGAAGATCTTCAGGACCACTCCGCGGAGGTCGGTCTCGAGACCGTCCGAAGCCTGGCTGAATCCCTCGGCGCTGGCCTCGATGTGAGTCGAGTCCCCGATGGATTGCGTCCACTGCCAGCTCAACGACTGGGAGCCGATTTCCCGGGGAAGGACAGGCAGCTGCGAAGGCAGCTTCGCCGACACGGAGTCCGTGGAACGCATGAAATCGCGGACCACAATTGCCAGAAGGGCCAAGGCCGCCGCAAGCAGCAGGGATCGCGCCGACTTCTTCAAGCGTTTCGATGATATCAGGGGCCGTTCGCGTCCGGACACCCGGATCGTGCGACGAGCGCGACGGATGCGAGGCAGCGGCGGAGCGCCGCACCGACGCCAATGCTTTCCCCCGCGTCTTCGCCAGAGGGCTTCTCTCGCCCGTCCGCTTGCGGTGTCCGGCGGCCCCGCGGCGAACCACCGACGACTTTGCCGATCGCAGGCCTCTGAAGGCGATGAGGCGGTGTTATCGTAATGCGCTTATGCAGGATCCGAAGACGCTACGAAGCCATGCTTGGTTCCACGGTGACCAGTACGAGCACCTGGCACGTCGCGCGTGGCTCCGCTCGGAGGGCCTGGGAGATGCGGCATTCGACGGCAGGCCGGTCATAGGAATCTGCAATTCGTGGTCCGAGCTGACGAACTGCAACGCGCACCTGCGACAGGTCGCCGAAGCCGTCAAGCGGGGTGTCTGGGCCGCCGGCGGAGTGCCTCTGGAGTTCCCGACCATCTCGCTTGGCGAGATGTTCATGAAGCCCACCACGATGCTGTTCCGCAACCTCATGTCGATGGATGTCGAGGAGTCGATCACGGCCAACCCGATCGACGGCGTGGTCCTGCTCTGCGGCTGCGACAAGACCACGCCG
>JAAXGI010000241.1 GCA_012267505.1 Gemmatimonadota bacterium | reverse complement strand
TCGATGGAGGGGCGGATGACGGTGTGCAATATGTCGATCGAGGGAGGTGCGAGGGCAGGGATGATCGCCCCTGACGAGACGACGATCGAGTACGTCCGGGGTCGCGAGCACGCACCGAAGGGAGAGGCCTTCGACCGCGCCGCGGCCGAGTGGGCAACGCTCGGGTCAGATCCCGGCGCGACGTTCGACCGCGCCGTTTCGGTTGACGCCGCTGAGCTCGCGCCGACCGTCACCTGGGGCACCAACCCCGCGATGGCCGTTCCGGTGACCGGAAAGGTGCCCGACCCAGAGGACATCGAGAAGGCCGGAGACCGGGACGCGGCCCGGCGCGCCCTAGAGTACATGGGATTGCGTCCCGGGACACGGATCGAAGACGTTACCGTCGACCGGGTCTTCATCGGCTCGTGCACCAATGCCCGCATCGAAGACCTGCGGGCGGCCGCGGGGATCATCACCGGACGCCGGGTGCATCCGGATGTCCGCGCGATCGTCGTTCCGGGGTCGACCCGCGTGAAGCGCGCGGCGGAGCGCGAGGGGCTCGACCGGGTTTTCATCGAGGCTGGTTTCGAGTGGCGGGAGGCGGGCTGCTCGATGTGTCTCGGGATGAACCCCGACATCCTCGGGTCCGGCGAGCGGTGTGCCTCGACCTCCAACCGGAACTTCGAGGGACGCCAGGGACGCGGGGGGCGCACCCACCTAGCGAGCCCTGCGATGGCAGCGGCAGCGGCTGTCGAGGGGCATTTCGTGGACATCCGCGACTGGGGTGTGACGTGAAGCCCTTTCGCAGGGTCACGGGGGCCGTGGCACCCCTAGACCGTGTGGACGTGGACACCGACCAGATCATCGCAAAGCAATTCCTTAAGCGGATCGAGAGAACCGGCTACGGGGAATTCCTCTTCCACGATTGGCGCTTCCTAGAGGACGGTACGCCCAACACGGACTTCGTCCTGAATCGCGAGCCGTACGCGTCAGCTCCGATCCTCCTTGCCGGACGGAACTTCGGGTGCGGTTCGTCTAGGGAGCATGCGGCGTGGGCCCTCTCGGACTTCGGCATCCGCGCGGTCATCGCACCCAGCTTCGCAGACATCTTCCAGAGCAACTGCTACCAAAACGGGATGCTCCCGGTCATCCTCGCCGAGGAGATGGTCGCCGACCTCATGAGGAGGGCAATCGCCCGTCCGGGCTACGAGCTGACAGTCGATCTCGAGGCCACGGTCATCCGGAGCCACGAGGGTGATACGGTTGCCTTCGAGATCGACGGGTTCCGGCGGCGGTGCCTTCTTGATGGCATCGATGACATCGGGCTCGCGCTCAAGCACCTGCCGGCGATCAGGAACTATGAAGAGACGCGGCGCCCGGCCGCGTGACGGGGCGTCGTCCGGATGCGGAGCTGCGTTGCATCTGAGGACAGCCACCCGGTGAACGGGCTTACCGTCGCGTTCCAAGGGGCGCTCGGTGCGTTCAGCGAAGACGCGGCCCGCACCTGGTTCGGAGACGGAATCAAACCCGTCCCGTGCAGGGAGTTCCGCGAAGTCGGGGAAGCGCTCCGATCGGGACGGGCGCGGGCGGGCCTCCTCCCCGCCGAGAACAGCCTCGCCGGGACCGTGCAGCCCGCCTACGATGTCCTTACTGCCCCGGGGCTCACCGTGGTTGGCGAGGTCATACGCCCGATCCGCCACTGTCTTCTCGGTCTGCCGGGCTCGACGAAGGATGGGCTCCGTCGGGTCATTTCCCACCCCGTAGCCCTGGCCCAGTGCGGAGAGTTCCTTGCGCGCCTGCGTGGCGTGGAGGCGGTCGCCGTCTACGACACAGCAGGAGCAGCACGCGAGGTCGCAGAGGGCAGCGACACCAGGCTCGCCGCGATCGCCTCCTCGCGGGCGGCCGAGCGCTACGGGCTCATGGTGCTCGCCACCGACCTGCAGGACCGCAGCGACAACCAGACACGCTTTCTCGTGGTCCGGCGCGAGACCGAGGCACCGCTCCCACCCGAGACGCGGGGAGGGGAATACGGGTGGAAGACCGCGCTTCTTGTCGAGGTGGAAAACCGCCCGGGGTCCCTCGTCGACATCCTACTCCCCCTCGCACGTGAGGGTGTCAACCTGTCGAAGCTCGAGTCCCGTCCCGGGGCCACCCCGTGGAGCTACCGCTTTGTCCTTGAATTCGAGGGGAGCCCCTCGGAAGCAGCGGCAGGCCGGGCCCTCGGCGAACTGGAGAACAGGGCCCGCTCGGTCCGCGTCCTCGGCTCCTTCCACCCGTGGGGGACTCCGGCCCGGGAGCAGCCGGGAATAGGATAGGCGAAGGCGGGTCGCCCCCGGCGCCGCTGACGCCCGGGGCGACCCGCCCGAATCCGCAGCTGGACCCTGCCCGTCGGGTCAGCAGTCGTAGTAGAGGTGGAACTCGTGCGGATGCGGCCTCAGGCGGAGCTCCTCGACCTCATTCTCCGTCTTGTAGTCAATCCACGTCTCGATCAGGTCGTCGGTGAAGACGCCGCCCTTGGTCAGGAAGGCGTGGTCGTCGGTGAGCGCCCCGAGAGCCTGGTCGAGCGTACCAGGAGTCTTGTTCGTCTGCGCAAGTTCCTCCGGGGTCATCTCGTAGATGTCCCGGTCGAGCGGATCGCCCGGATCGATCCCGTTCTCGATCCCGTCGAGGATCGCCATGAGCATCGCCGAGAACATCAGGTAGCCGTTGCACGTGGGGTCGGGACAGCGGAACTCGAGCCGCTTTGCCTTCGGGCTCGCCGAGTACATCGGGATCCGGACGGAGGCGGAGCGGTTCCGCTTCGACATCGCGAGGTTCACCGGGGCCTCGTAGCCCGGCACCAAGCGGCGGTAGGAGTTGGCCGTTGGAGCGGCGAAGGCGAGAATGGCCGGCGCGTGCTTTAGAATTCCGCCGATGGCGTGAAGTGCAAGGTCGCTCAGCCCGGCGTAGCCATCGCCCGCGAAGAGCGGCTGCCCACCCTTCCAGAGCGACATGTGGGTATGCATCCCGCTACCGTTGTCCTGGAAGATCGGCTTCGCCATGAAGGTGACCGTCTTGCCGGCATTCTTCGCCACATTCCGGATGATGTACTTGAACCACATGAATTGGTCAGCCATCTGCAGGAGCGGAGCGTACTCCATGTCGATCTCCGCCTGTCCGCCGGTTCCCACCTCGTGGTGGTGCGCCTCGACGACGATCCCGACCTTCTGCATCTCGTACACCATCTCGCTTCGGAGATCGTGATAGGTGTCAGTCGGGCTCACCGGGAAGTAGCCTCCCTTGTAGCCCGGCTTGTAGCCCAGGTTCGGCTCCTCGAAGCGGCCCGTGTTCCACGCACCCTCGACAGAATCGATCTGGTAGAAGCCCCGGTGCTGGGTCTGCTCGTATGCCACGTGGTCGAAGATGAAGAACTCGGGCTCCGGGCCCACATAACAGGTATCGGCCACACCCGTGGACCTCATATAGTCGACGACCTTGCGGGCGACGTGGCGCGGATCACGGGTATAGTCTTCGCGCGTCTCGGGATCCACGATGTTGGCGATCACGCTGACCGTCGGCTTCGCGAAGAAGGGGTCGAGCTTGACAGTAGAGGCATCCGGGACGGCGAGCATGTCGGACACGTTGATCGCCTGCCACCCCCGGACCGAGGAACCGTCGAACCCGACGCCGTCCTCGAAGATGTTCTCGTCCCACGTGTCAATCGGGAAGCTGCAGTGCTGCCAAGTCCCGAGAAGATCGGTGAACTTGAGGTCCACCATCTTCGCGCCATGCTCGTTGGCAAACCGAAAAAAGTCTTCTGGTGTCATGTCCCCTTCCGTCGTTGCGGTGAGTGGGTAAATACGGACCCTACAGTCTATCCCCCGGAGCACCTCCCGGCCAGACGCATACGCCGGCAGGGGAGGCGGGCTCCGGCCCCGACCCCGCTCGGAGCGGGAACCGGGGCCGGAGCCATCAGTTCAGGCCTGTCCCCGCCGGTCAGCCGATCGCGGGGGAGCCCTCTTCCCCGGTCCGGATCCGGTAGCACTCGGCGAGATCCATCACGAAGATCACGCCGTCGCCGAAGTTCCCGGTGCGGGCGCCCTTGATGATCGCCTCCCGGGTGCGCTCAAGGAAGTTGTCGTTCACGGCGATCTCGAAACGCACCTTCTTCTGGAGCCTCACCTCGAAGTCGGCCCCCCGGTACGTCTCCGTGAATCCGCCCTGCTGGCCGCAGCCCAGGGCGTTGGTCACGGACATCCGGCCCACCTCCACTTCGGCGAGAGCTTCCTTTACGTTGTGCAGCCGGTCTGGCTGAACGTATGCAATCACGAGTTTCATCGTACTCTCCGTGCTGGGTTGGGCGATCTCACCGAGCCGTGAAGATCGTGTAGTCCGGATACGCCTCCATATTGTGTTCCGCCAGGTCCAGACCCCGGCGTTCCTCCTCCTCGCTGACCCGGAGTCCCATTGTTCTCCTGAGGACGACGAAGATCAGGGACGCAGCCGGGAAGGCGATGGCCCCGTAGGCCAGGACACCGATCAGCTGCGTGACAATGCTGTAATCGGAACTGAACAGCCCGACCGCGAGCGTCCCCCAGATCCCGCACGTCAGGTGCACGGAAATCGCTCCGACGGGATCGTCGAGCTTGGCGCGGTCAATCGTCTCGACGGAGAACACGACGATCACACCCGCGATGAGACCTATGATGACGGCGCTCGTGACACTCACGACGTCCGCCCCGGCAGTAATCCCCACGAGTCCGGCCAGCGCGCCGTTCAGGACCATTGAGGCGTCCGGATGCTTGTGGACGGCCCAAGTCGTGGCCATCGCGCCGGCGATCCCGGCTGCGGCCGCGAGCGAGGTCGTCACGAGAACGAACGACACCAGCCCGGGGTCGGCGCTCAGCACCGAACCCCCGTTGAATCCGAACCATCCCAGCCAGAGGAGAAACATCCCCATCACGGCGAGCGGGAGGTTGTGGCCGAGGATCGGGCGGATCTCCCCGTTCACATACTTCCCGAGCCTCGGTCCGAGGAAGATCACCCCGGCGAGCGCCGCCCATCCCCCCACGGAGTGGACGAGCGTTGAGCCGGCGAAATCGTAGAACCCCATCGCGTCCAGCCAGCCCCCGCCCCACTTCCACGAACCCAGTAAGGGATAGACGAACATGACGTAAATCGTCGAGAAGACGAGGAACGACCCAAGCTTGATCCTCTCCGCTACCGCGCCGGAGACGATCGTTGCCGCAGTCGCGGCGAACATCGCCTGGAAGAGGAAGTCGGTCCAGTAGGTGTAGCCCGGGCTGTATTCGGCCGTCAGTCCGCTAGGGTCCGTCCCGATTCCGAAGCCAGCGAACCCGAAAAACTGGCCGAGCGAGAACTCGCCCGGATACATCAGGTTGAACCCCACGAACGCGTAGGTCAGAAGCCCGATGGCAATGATCCCCATGTTCTTGAAGAGGATGTTGACCGTGTTCTTCGACTGCGTGAGACCTGCCTCGAGGGTGGCAAACCCCAGGTGCATAATGAAGACGAGAAAGGTCGCCACCATCATCCAGGTGTTGTTTACCGCAAACATCGCGCCGTCCGACGCGGCGTCCTGCGCGGCGGCAGCGGCCGGAAGCCCGGCGAGCGACACGGCGAACGGCACTATGGTCTTCAGTAGGAGCCGCATGGTTCACATCTCCCCGGGAATCGGTCCAGCGTGAATGCGTGCATCGCTCGGTCCGCGATGGGTACGCCCATGCTAGAAGCAAGCCGTGTGCCACGAGACGGCATGTGTCCCTAAGGTGCTGAGGAAGCGACCGTTACGTGTAGATCGGCACGTACGCTGGACCCGGTGGGGGGGGAGATGATCCTACAATTCGGTAGGATATGGAGGAAGGTCTACAGGATTGTAGTGCGAGACGGTCAGCTGCCGGCCAGGCTGTACTTCGCGACGCGAAGCCCCATCACGCGCTCGGTGATCCCGAGCTGGCGCGCCGCTGCAGCCCGGTTTCCGCGGTTGACCTTGAGCGCGTCGATGATCAGCTCCTTCTCGAGCGCGTTCAACTGGATGTAGAGCGGGCCGGAGCGCTTGTCTCCCGGCGCGGCCATCTGGAGGCTGGGCGGGAGGAGGCGGGCGTGGATCACGTCGCCGTCTGCCAGCAGGATGGCCCGCTCGATCGCATTCTCAAGCTCCCGCACGTTCCCGGGCCAGTGGTATGCCATGAGGAGGTCGATCGCCGGAGTGGAGAGCCGGAGGATCGCCCGGCCGTGCCGCCCGTTGTACTTCTCGACGAAGTGGTCGGCGAGGAGGATGATGTCCGTCCGGCGGTCGCGCAGGGGCGGAACGTGGATCGGGAAGACGTTTAGCCGGTAGTAGAGGTCGGTCCGGAAGCGACCCTCCTCCATGTCGGCCTCGAGGTCCCGGTTCGTTGCGGCGACGACGCGGACATCGGCCTTGAGAAGCCTGCTCCCCCCGACGCGCTCGAATTCACGCTCCTGCAGTACGCGCAGGAGGCGGACCTGCACGGTAGGAGGAAGGTCGCCGATCTCGTCGAGAAAGATCGTTCCGCCCGAGGCGCGCTCGAAGCGGCCTTCCCTTCGCTGTAACGCCCCCGTGAATGCTCCCTTCTCATGGCCGAACAGCTCACTCTCGATCAGCCCCTCGGGGAGGGCTGCGCAGTTGACGCGGACGAACGGCCCCTCGGACCGCCCGCTTCCGTAGTGGACGGCCTGCGCGATAAGCTCCTTCCCGGTACCGCTCTCCCCTCGGATCAGCACGGTCGCGTCGCTCGCGGCGACCTGACCGATCATCTCGTAGACGGGCGCCATCTCCCGCGAATTACCGACGATATTGTCAGGTCTGTACCGGTCCGCCAGTTCCTGCTGGAGGCGCCGATTCTCTCTGACGAGGGCCTTTTCCTCCTCGGCAAACTGCCGGAGCCGGACGGCGTGGGCGATCAGTGACGCCAGCACGGAGAGCACCCGGATGTCCTCGTCGAATGAGATCGTCTTCCCGTACGGTCGCTCAGCACTCAGGGCCCCGATCGTCTCGTTCCCGTGACGGACGGGGACACAGACAAATGCCGTCTCGTCGCGCTCCTCGAGTGGGCGGGTCCGGCTGAGGAAGAGGGGTTCGGTTGCAATCGACGGAACCACCACGGGCGCACCGGTCTCGACGACGCGTCCGGTAACCCCTTCGCCGAGCCTATACCTCGCGCGTTGCCGCTGGTCGTCAGTCAGGCCCACGGCCTCGTGGACGAGGATCTCGGCTGTCCGGCGGTTCAGCACGGTCAGGGTTGCGCACTCAAGCTCCATGTGGCGTGAGAGCGCGGCGAGGATCGGTCGGACCGAAGAAGCAAGGTCCGGCGTCTCGTCCAAGAGGTTGCTCACCTCATGAAGGAGCGAAAGCGGGGCCCACCGGTCGTTAGAGTTTGCCAATTCTGCCAATCTGGCGCTCCCACGGTACGGAACGAGTGAGGCACGGATCATACATGTTCGTAGGATTCCACGGACAACGGAAGTCCGCATCCCCTTGTGTGCCGCGCGCTGCCATCCGTCGAGGAAGACACGTGCCCTGCCCGGTGCATGGCGATTCTCGGCCGAAGTTTCGGACTTCTGACTGTATAAGTGACTTTTTTCCAAGGACTTGGGCTTTTCCACCGGGTGCGCGGTGTACTGGCTACATTTGAGTTTGACCTCAAGAAGATCGAAGCACCGTTGCTGGAACGCGGTCCGCTTGGTCCGCAACTGGAAGGTGGCTCTGGACTCAACGAGCTCCATGGTGTTGGCCACGAGCTTGCCGAGCTGGTCGATGACGCTACCGAAGCTGAACCGTCAAACCGGAGTCGGTTGGCTTGCGTCCGGTTTTTCTGGGGGCGGCCGGAGAGCGCCTGGCGGGATCGACGGGAGAGGATCGTTGGGCTTCTGCGGCCTCGGGATCGGGGTCGTCAAAGAGGACCGGGGCAAGAGCCTTACGCATGTGTCACTCCACGTAGTGGGCGAGCATGCATAGGAGGATGTGTGCCCGTACACGGTGCTCGCGCCGGTGATAGATCGGGCGGACCTCAAGATCGATAGTCTTGAGGCTGCGGAAGGCGTACTCGATTCCGTAGAGGTTCTTGTAAGCGCGGACGGTTTCGGTGGCATCGAGGCGGTCGGGATCGACGTTCGAGCGCACGACATAGATCCCGTTTAGGGCCTCTTCGATGGCGACCCTCGTAGGCTCCCGCTCGGTGGCCGCGATCAGCTCCTGACGCTTGCGGTGCCGCTCGTCGGCAAGAAGCGGGTTCCTGCAGACGATGAGCCACTCGCCGGGGAACTCATCGCTGGTGATCTTGGCGAGGTTGCGCTAGTCGAGGAGCGAGGGCTGCACGGCCCCGGCGCGGACGAGCTTGCGGATCGTCGGTGCACGGAGCGTTGTGATCCACGACATCTCGTCGAGGGTCCGGAGTTCCTCGCGAATGGGGACAGCGGTCAGCATCCCCCGGTTGCCTGCCGACCAGCACCACGTGCGCAAGGCCGAAGCGGCCCCGGACTTTCTCGACTTGGGTGGCGAGAGTGGGCAGATCGGTCGTCGACCCCCCTCTGGCGCCCGCCGATCCAGTCCATCACGGCGTAGAGCTCGTGCTGGTCGACCTCGCCGAGTCCGAGCTCGTCACCGAGGGTGCTGATCGCACTTGGTGGATTGAGAGCACGGGCCGTGCCCAGCTTGGAGCGCGCATCGATGACGCGGGCTGCGATCATGGCCACGGTCAGGTCGCGCATCCGGCTCGACTTCCGGTCGATCAGCCTCTCGGGCCCGATGCGTTTGAGGGTGCCGAGTACGTCGGCCACATGACCGTGGGGGAGGCTGCGCACGCAACGGAAGCGCTCGGAGGGATTGATGAAGGGCTCGCGCTTCAGGGAGCGGCGAATGAGGTCGGGGAGGTGGGAGATGTTGCCGAGGGTTTCGTTCTTGACCTCGCTGTAATCCCGGGCCACAGCGCCGTGGCCACGCAGAGGGACCCCGTCGAGCACCGAGCGTTGCTCCGGACGATTCGCAGGTCGGAATCGGCCTAGAACGCTCTAGGGGCCGGGATTCCGGAACCGGATCTGACGGCGGCGACTGGCCTCAGGTATGCAGTGGAGTTCGTGACAAACGCCGACGATACGCTCGCCCCGTAGCTGCGCACCGAGGACCTCTAGCCCGAGGCACACAGGAACGATGTCGGTCTCAGCGGAGAAGCGGCCCGGATCATCGCACGCCAAGCAGCCGGCAGACGCCGAACCGAGGACCCACGGCAGCCCGCGGGATGACACGCTGAAAATGACCCCGGCGCCGAGCGCGCCGGGGTCCGTCGCGTGTTGCTACTGGAGCTCGAAGGTCTTCCCCACACCGAACACGAGAGTCAGTTCGGCATCCTCCTCCTCATCCCCCGAGAGATCTCCGTCGCTCAGGATTCCCGATATGGTGAAATCCAGGTCGGCAGCCGAGAACCCGTATCCGGCCTCCCCGTAGCTCCCGGAGAAGTCGGAACCGAAAGTGCCGAAGGTACCGTAGAATCCTGCCTGCTCCGCCGTGATCCCGAGGAACCAATAGTTCTGCTCTTCCGCCTCGAAATTGGCATACTGCCCAATCGAGAATTCGGCACTCAGCGGGCCGGCACCGGCGATGAAGTTCGCTTCCAGGTAAGTGTCGTCGAATTCTCCCGTATAGAAATAGCCTATCCCGCCTGCGCTCAGGCTCAATCCACCCAGGTCGACGCCAAGGCTGCCGTACAGATCGACTTCAGCCCCGTCGCCGACGTCTGCGGACCAAGTCCCGACCGACACCGGCCCGACGGCCAGATCGAGACCCGCGCTCGCCGATGAATTCTTCTGCGGGGCACCGCGGTAGTAGTACTGACTCACCCAGCCAGCGTTCGCCGAGACTTCCGCATCCTGCGCCCGCGCGTCCGACGCCCCGAGGGCGAGACAGACAAGCGCGATCATTGCCAGCCCGATGGTCTTCTGCATATCCCTGGTTCTCCTGGCCGTAGTGTTGGAGTTGCCCGCCCGCCGGGCCTCCGGTCGCTGCTCCACGACGTTATCCCTTGCCAGTCCCGTGCCACGCACGGGACCGGTGGCAGACCGACGCTCTATGCCGTTGCATCTGGGCAACTTGCGCCACGCGAGGCCGCGTCCCGCGCGGATGGCGGCGCACTACATTCAGGTTGGTCGGCCCGGGATCCCTACCAAAATGTAGGACGGCGGGAGAGCACGACTCTCCCGACGCATCCCGGGATGCCACCACCGACCGTGCCAGGACGCGGAAGGTGATTGCCGGCGGGGACTAGTCGACGGTGATCCCTTCCTCTAGTTCCTCGACCAGTCCGGGCATCAGCCCGCCGGGGCCGGAAAGCGGCAGGATTTCCTCATCATAGAAGGTCTCCTCCACCATGAACTCGATGCCCGAGTAGCGGTGGATACCCGTCCCGGCCGGGATCAGGTGACCGATGATGATGTTCTCCTTGAGTCCCTTCAGGTTGTCGCGCGCACCCCGGACGGAGGCATCCGTCAAGACGCGCGTGGTTTCCTGGAAGGAGGCGGCCGATATGAAGGATTCCGTCGTGAGGCTCGCCTTCGTGATCCCGAGAAGGAGCGGCTCCGAGCGGGCCGGTTTCTCGCCCCGCCCTTGCGCCACCCGGTTGACATCCCGGAAATCGGCCCGGTCCACATGTTCCCCCTCAAGGAGGTCGGTATCGCCGGGATCGATGATCCGCACCTTCTGGAGCATCTGGCGGACGATAACTCCGATATGCTTGTCGTTGATCTTCA